>NZ_BAABMR010000008.1:35000-177644 GCF_054767495.1 Acidiphilium sp. MT5 | reverse complement strand
GTGGTCGCCTGATCGATCGTAACCCAGGCCAATCGCACCTCATCCAATCAACCTGACAATGCCCCTTGAACGCCAGCTCGCCCATCGTCTTGCCGTCATCCGGCACCCTGTTTCCCTGCGCGTCCAACACGGTCAAATCCTCTTGGGTGATCCCCGGCACGCCCTGGCGCGCCAGCAAGCGGGCGCGGCTGGTGATGTCCAAGGCCTGCCAATCGGCTTGAATTTCACAAAGCGCTGAAGGCCCATAAACCTCCGTTAGTCCATAAACATGCTGCACCTTGAACCCGAGCCGCTCAGTGCCCTCAATAATCGCGCTCGGCGGTGCCGCCCCCGCAATCGCCACCGTCACCGGCCGCTCCAACACCCGTTTCACGCCCGCGGGTGCGTTAATCAGCATGCCGAGCACAATCGGCGCCCCACACATATGCGTCACGTTATGGCGCTCAATCTTCTCAAAAATCAGCGCCGGGTCCACTTTGCGCAAGCACACATGGGTCGCACCCAGCGCCGTCACCGCCCAAGTATAGGTCCAGCCGGAGCAATGAAACATCGGCAGCGTCCACAAATAGGCTGCATCCTGCGTCAGATTAACCATAAACGCGACGCCGAGCGCGCCCAAATACGCACCACGATGATGATACACCACGCCCTTCGGGTTGCCGGTGGTGCCGGAGGTGTAATTCACCGCAATCGCCGCCCACTCATCCGCCGGCAGGCGCCAAGGGGCCGGGGCATGCGGCGCAATCCAGTCCTCATATTCGGGCGCGCCAAGCGTCAAATCAGGCGGCGCCGCCTCATCCGCAATTTCCACCAAAATCGGCTTGATCCGCAACGCCGCAAGCGCCGCCTTGGCCTTCGGCGCCCATTCCCGATCCACCAAAAATAATTTCGCCTCTGCATGCTCCAAAATGAACGCAATCGCTGTCGGGTCCAGCAGCGTGTTGATCATCGCCAGAACGCATCCGGCCAGCGGCACAGCGTAATGCGCTTCCAGCGGCACCGGCCCATTCGGTGACAGCACCGCCACAGCCTCGCCCGGCTTCACCCCCGCCGCCGCAATCGCACTCGCAAAACGGCGAACCCGATCGGTAAATTGGGTATAGGTAAAGCAGCGATCATGATGCGTCACCGCAATCTTATCCGGAAAGATACGCACCGCCCGGCGCAAAAAGCTGAGCGGCGATAGGGGCACATAATTCGCGGCGTTCGGCTCCAACCCCGTCTCGAAAATGCTGCTCATGCCATAGCTCCTTCCGATCCAGGAACCATGACGCTATCAGACCGCGAGATCAAGATGCATCAAGCCTATCCGCCCCCGCACGCCCGGCCCCATCCGAATTAGCGCGCAATCAAAGCAAGGGTGCGATACAACCCATGGACGAACTTGCTATAAGGCAGCAGCAAAAACAACGCCGCAATCATACCCAGATGCACCGCTAACAACCAAGGCATCGCCGCCGTCGCGCGCAGCACCAGCAGCAATAAACCGCTGGCCGCCGCCGCCCAAAGCAAGCCAAGTAAAGCGACATCGCCGGCCAAAACCCGGCGCGCCAAAGGTGCCGGATCGGTCACCAATTTCAACCCCAGCAATCCGCTGGTGCCCACCAACAGGCCCAATCCTCCCAGCGTCCCCAAGATCACCGGCAGGCTAAACCACGCATATGGCGCGGGCCATCCAAGCCCATAAGCCGCAAACGCACCCGAACAGGTCGCGGCGAAACACGCGAGAAATCCATAGGCCATCGCGTGATGCAAACGCCGTCGCGTGGTTGAAAACGCCTCATCGCGATCGTTGCAGCCCACGCCGCCCCCGCCCAAATATTTCAGCGTTAGCGCATCACGCAGCCCGCGTCGCACCGCTCGCAACGTCACGGTCGTCGGTGCCGTTTCCCGCCAAAACTGAATCGCGCCGCGCAGCATCGCCAGCACCGAAAATCCCAGCGTCGCCGTCGCCACCGCGCTCATCACGCCCCAGGGAATCACGCGATAAAAGGCACCAGCGCCGGTCCATGCCCGCCCCATCGTGCCAGGCGCGGTTAGCAACACGCTTAAAACCAGCACCAGCGTCACCATCAGCGCGGTGACCGCCGATACCACCAACCCATTGCGCCGAAAGGCGCGCGCCAACGGGCGCGGCCAAGCATAGCGCTGATACGTCTCGTCGCGCAGCGCAGAAAATGCCTGGGGCACATTCACCCCGAACGGGTGCGGCGGCGCATACTGGCAAGCATAATAACACGCTTTGCAATTATGGCAGAGATTCGCCAGGTGATTCAAATCAGCCTCACGAAATGCACGGTGAAGCGTCATCGCTGGAAACACCGCACAATAGCCCTCGCAATAGCGGCAGGCATTGCAAATATCCATCACCCGATTGGCTTCGGTCAAAATCGCCGGATCAGTTTCGTGCATAGCGCGCCGCCTCCTCCCCCGCGATCCGGCCAAACACTGTGCCAATCGTCATGCCAAACCCCGCCAGATAGCCGCGCCCCAAAATATTTCCCGCCATAATCTCGCCACTCGCCCATAAATTCGCCGCCGGCCTTCCGTCCTGCATCAGGACCTGCGCCCGCTCAGTGACGCGCACACCTAAATAGGTAAACGTAATTCCTGGCCGCAGCGGATAGCCGATGAAAGGCGGCGTATCGATCGTCCGCGCCCAATGGGTCTTCGGTGGGTCCAACCCCTCGGTTCGGCACCCATCCAGCGCCGTACTATTGAAAACCCCAGGCACCACCGCAGCATTATAACGCGCAACTGTAGCTTCCACTGCGCGCGGATCAAGCCCAAGCTTGCCCGCCAGCTCGCCGATCGTATCCGCCCGGATCGCCGGAAACACCGAAGGCATAAAAAGCGGTTCCGCCTTTGCATCGATAATCGAATACGCAATTTGCCCCGGTCGCTGCGCCACCAGTCGGCCCCAAATCGCATAGCGCTTGGGCCAAACATCCTCGCCCTCGTCGTAAAAGCGCTGCCCGTCTCGATCAACAACAATACTAAATGGCACACAATCCAGCCGCGTCACAATGCCGCCATCAAATTTTGGCGCCCGCGCATCAATCGCCACCGCGTGGCACTGGGTCGGATCACCCACCTGCGCCGCGCCTTGCCCGAGCAAATCGCGCAGCACTGTGCCTTGTGCATAAGGCGTACCCCGAATAATGAAATTATCCGCAGCCTCACCCCATGATTCGCGCATCCACGCAATATTCGCCTGAAACCCACCACTCGCCACCACCACCGAGCGTCCGCGCAAGGTGAGCGGAAACCCCCGGCTCACCAGGGTCAAATCACGCACAAACCCATCATCGAAGGTTAGTCCGGTCACTTCGGTGTCATACAAAATTCGCACACCCAGCCGCTCGGCCGTTGCATAATACGCATTAACCAACGCTTTCCCGCCGCCCAGAAAAAACGCGTTGGTCCGCCCCAAACTGAGGGTGCCACTCAGCGAGGGTTGAAACGCCACCCCCCTGGCCGCCATCCAATCAGATGCCCCCGCCGAAGCACGAATTGTCATCCGCGCCAAATGCTCATCCGTCTGTCCGCCGGTCACCCGCAGCAGATCATCCCAATATTCCTCCTCACCATAGGTATCAACAAGCACGCCTGCCGGCTGATCATGCATCGCCCGCAAATTGCGCGTATGGCGCGAGTTGCCGCCGCGGAACGCCCGCGGCGACGCTTCAAGCAGAACAACCCGGGCACCCGCTTCGCGCGCGGTAATCGCGGCACATAACGCAGCGTTACCGCCGCCAATGACGATCACATCCCAAATCACCGCCGCCTCCGCGTGCGCCATCGGCTTAGCGCGACAAATCGGCATCCTTGGTTTCCGGCGACGTCAAAATCGCCACAATCGCCGCGACCGCATACAGCATCACCATCAGTCCGATATAAATATAAGCATGCTTGATCCCGTAACTTTTCAAAATCAAGCCCGCCAAAATCGGGATCAGCCCGCCGCCATAAACCTGCGAAATCTGATAAGCAGCACTCGCCCCTGACGCCCGATACCGCGTCGGGAAATTCTCCGTATAGAACGCCGGGATCGCGCCATAACCAAAGCCAAACACAAAACCAAAGCCAATAATCTCAGCCAAAGCCGCCAGGATCAGCTCGTGGGTGTTGATCAGATAAAAATACGGAATCGCAAACACCAGAAACGTGCCGGCCGCAATCAACAACACACTCCGTCGGCTGATCCGATCGGCCAAAAATGCACCAATAATCATGAAAATCAGCATCGAGGCCGCAGCAATCAACCCAATCGCCTCAGCCTGCCCGCCCGTGAACCCCACCACCTTCATATAGCCAGTGCCAAACACAAAACTCAGGAAAAATGCGCCGCCAAACATCGCATTCACCAACGACATCCGCAAAATGCGCCCCGGCATTTCCCGCCAAACCTGAGCCGCCGGATGGGCCAAGATTGCCTGTTTTTCCTTGAGCCCCTCGAACAGAAAACTATCCTCCGTGCGCAGCCTGATCACTAACCCAACAATCGCTACGGCGAACCCAACAAAGAAAAAGATGCGCCAGCCATAAGCCACAAAAGCGGCAGGCGACATCAGCGATTTTACAAATATCACCGAACCAAAGCCAAGCAACAAGCCAATCGGGATCGCGAAACCAACCCAAGCCCCCCAAAATCCCCGATATTTCGATTGCGCCGCCTGCTCCACCACCCAGGTCGAGGCTGTGCCGAACTCGGCACCAAAACTAATACCCTGCGCCAGCCGAAAAATAATCAACAAAATCGGCGCAATCACCCCGATTGAATCATAGGTCGGCGTCAAACCGATCAGCAACGTGCTCACACCCATCAGCACCAGCGCATACACCATCGCATTCCGGCGCCCGGCACGATCGGCAATATTGCCGAAAATGAAAGCCCCCACGGGCCGGATCATAATCCCAATCCCATAAACCCCAATCGCCGCCGCCACCGCCGCCAACGCATGAAGTTTAAAAAAAATTCCGCCCCACACCGTCGCCGCAATCACCCCGGTGACCAAGAAATCATATTGCTCGATGACTGAGCCAACAATACTCGCAACAGCAACCTTGGTGATCTGCTGGCGCGTCGGCGCAACCGTCCCCGAAGTCGATCCGATATTAATCATGGTTCCCCCCTATGTTGGTCATTGCGCGCAAAACAAAGCATTTTTTCGTGACACATCCAAATTCTGCGCCTTTCGGCTATGGCAGAGCGCAACGAACCCGACAATCCCGCTCCATGCATGGCAACCCTTCTGCCATAATCGTCAACGCTGCGCCGCCGTCGCCACGCCCGATTCCACCGCCAGCGTTCAACAAATCGTGGTTTGAATATGCTAAATATCACATCCTTGCACCCGCCCCCGCGCTATCCATCAGATCAACGCCTCACGCCCCAACCCACACCCCGCCGCCACCAACACCGCCCTTCCCGTCAAGCCCAATCAGCCCGCCGCCAAAAGCGCCTTTTCGCCCCCGCAAACCATCATCGATCGTGATTTCGACATGTCGCACCAGATCAAATCTATCGGCATCTTGGCCGCCACCGCCGTCACCCTGATCACCGCCGCCATATTCCTATCCATGTAATTGTCGCGCCCCGCCAATAGCGCCATCAGCACTCCGGCAAATTCACCGCCAAACCGCCGGTCGAGGTCTCCTTATATTTCGTGCTCATATCAAGCCCGGTTTGGCGCATCGTCTCGATGCAATTATCCAGCGGCATGAAATGCCGGCCATCGCCACGCAGCGCCATGCTTGCCGCCGCCACCGCCTTAATCGCCCCCAACCCATTGCGTTCAATACAAGGCACCTGCACCAACCCCTTCGCCGGATCGCAGGTAATTCCCAAATGATGCTCAAGCGCAATCTCGGCTGCATTTTCGATCTGCGCGTTCGTGCCCCCCAAAGCCGCGCAAAGCCCCGCCGCCGCCATCGCAGCCGCCGAGCCAACCTCGCCCTGACAGCCAACCTCCGCGCCCGAAATCGACGCGTTATGCTTAATCAACCCGCCAATCGCTGCGGCGGTGAGCAAAAATTCCCGAATGCCCTCCGGCGTCGCACCATGGCAATGATCGCGATAATAACGGATCACCGCCGGCACCACCCCCGCCGCCCCATTGGTGGGTGATGTCACCACGCGCCCACCAGCGGCATTCTCCTCATTCACCGCCATCGCATAAACCGCGATCCAATCATTCACCACATGCGGCTGCTCATTGTTCCGTCCCTTTTCCGCGAGCAATTGCTGATGGATCGCCCGCGCCCGCCGTGGCACCGATAATCCACCAGGCAAAATCCCCTCCCCGCGCAATCCCCGCGCCACGCAATCATCCATCACCGACCAAATCGCATCCAGCCGCGCATCAAGCCGCGCATCAAACCGGGCCTCAAACCGCGCATCGGGCGCACCGCCGATAACAACATGTTCGTTCGCCCGCTTCATCGCCGCAATACTCAGCCCCGCCGCCGCACCCATCGCTAACATGTCCGCAGCAGTGCCAAACGGATAAGGATAATGCTGCAATGAAGCCGCATCACCAAACAGCCTATCATGATCGCGCGCCGCCTGCAGCTCCTCACCGCTCTGCACAAAACCACCGCCAATCGAATAATAAATCCGCGATAAACACAGCGCCCCATCCGGCGCCCGCGCCTCAAACACCAGGCCATTCGCGTGCCCAGGCAGCGGCGGGCCATAATCAAAAATCAAATCATCCGTCGGCGAAAAAATCAGCAAGGGCAGCCCCGCCGCCTCAATCACGCCCGCCCGCTTCAGCCGGTCCTCTTCAAGCGCCGCATCATCCGGATCAATCGTCGCCGGCGCAAACCCCAGCAACCCCAGCGCAACCGCCCGATCCGTCGCATGCCCCCGCCCGGTAAATGCGAGCGACCCATGCAACCGCACCGTCAGATGCAAGCGGTCACCAAACCCCCGCCCCACCGCACCGCGCAATTCCTCAATAAACCGCCCCGCCGCCACCATCGGCCCCATCGTGTGCGATGACGAAGGGCCAATGCCAACCTTGAAAATATCAAATACCGAGAGAAACATACCGGCTCCGATCCCAATCAAGCCCCGATCCGCGCGGCCAAAGCCGCGCAACGTCCCCGCAAAATCGCATCACCAACCTGTCCGCTTAAATCCCCGTGCGGCTGCACCATGATCACCTCCGCCGCCGAGATCAAGATGCCAACCACCCGCTCCAGTAACGTAACTATCTCTTGACAAACGAAATAAGCCTGAATTAATTTTTAGTCTAAATTAGTATTTTGATTGGATAATTTATGAAAAACCGTCTCGCCGCTCCCGCCCCTCGCAAATCCGCGCTGAACCCCCCCAAATCCCATCATGGCTCAATCGGCTAAGCCGATACCCAACCATCACCAATCCCAAACTAATCCCGACGCCCGAAAGCCCTGGCGCAATCCCGCGCCCAGCATTCGAATAGCCCCGCCATCGTCCCCAGCCGCCAGGAACCGCCCCGCCCATGACGAATACGCTCTCAACCTCAATCGCCTCCGGTATTATCCTCGCCGCCGCCGGCGGAAATTACCAATCGCCGTTGACCATTACCAGCACCGGCACCGTGGCCCCACCCGCCAGCGCCATTGCTGGCGGTGCCGGTGTCACCGGTGTCTTGCTCGGGTACGCGGGATTTATTAGCAATAGCGGTGTCATCTTCGGCGGTGGCGGTGGTTATGCCAACACGTATGGCCATTTTGGTGGTATCGGCGGCGCGGGTGTTCTTCTCGCCAGCGGTGGATCATTTAACAATAGCGGCACGATCATCGGCGGCCAAGGCGGCGGCTACCTCGCCAGCGACTCTAACGGCCCTGGCGGCCACGGCGGGGATGGCGTCGATCTCTACGGCGCGAGTTCGTTCGACAATAATGGCAGCATCAGCGGTGGCATCGGCGGCGGTGGTGATTATGGCATGGGCGGCGCAGGCGTTTCTATCATCCAAGGCTATTTTACCAACAACGGGATAATCACGGGTGGTAACGGTGCCTATTCCGCCACCGGCGGCGGCGCCTCTGGCGGCACCGGCGCCAATCTTTCGGACGGAGGCGTCTTGAATAATCGTGGCACCATAAAAGGAGGCAGCCACGGCGGACCCAACCCATCCGATCCCGGCGGCATCGGCATTTCTCTCTCCGGCGGCACTCTCGTCAATAGCGGCCTGATCGCCGGCACGTTCGGTGCGGAGGCGGTGCAATTCGGCACCAATACCAGCACCCTCATCGTCGAATCCGGCGCAACCTTCACCGGTAACGTGGTTGCCAACAGCGCTGTCTCCGACGTTCTCGCCATCGGTGGTTCTGCGCCTGTCACAATCTCCAATATCGGCGCCGAATACCAAAACTTTCATACTCTCGCCTTCGATCCCGGCGCCTCCGGCGCCTTCGTCGGCTCTCTCGCTGGTGACAGCATCATTGGTTTTGCCCGTGGTGATAGCCTCGACCTCAACGGCTTCACCGCCGCGAACAACATCGCCACCATCGGTGCCGGCGGCACCCTCGCTATCGCGGGCAATAACGGCCAAACCCTCAACCTCACTTTTGCGCCCGCTGCCATCGGCGACGTGCTCGATTTGACCACCAACGGCACCGGCACCGGCATCACTTTCGATCCCCATTTCCTTAACCAATCCATCTCCACCGGCATTACCCTCACCGCCACCGGCACTTACCAAGCCCCCTTCACCATCACCAGCAACGGCGCGGTCACGCCGGGCACAAGTCGTGGCAATGGAGCCAATGGCGTTTACGGCGCGGTCTTCGGGCAGATTGTGCATAATTATGGCTATGTGAGGGGTGGGGCAGGGGCGAACGGCGCCTATGCGCCGGGTTTCCCCGCGTTTGACACTAACGGCAGCTTGGGTGGTGCAGGGGGCGATCTGGTCGGCGGCTCGATCTTGAACGCCGGGACGATCGGCGGTGGCAGCGGTGGTGCAGCGTCTGGTCGCAGCGCCCAACAGGGTGGCCTGGCCGGCGCGGGCGGGGTGGGAGTTACCTTATCGGGGGCTGCAACCCTGACCAATTCCGGAACCATCTTTGGCGGCACCGGCGGAGCGAACTTCAAGAATATTGTGTCTTATGATGGTGTCGGCGGCGCGGGTATTTCAGCCAATGGCGGCACCATCCTCAATAGCGGCTTGATCGAGGGCGGCTTCAGCGGCTCCGGCGTCCGCGCCGACGCCGTGCAATTCGGCTACACCGCCAGCACCCTCATCGTCGAACACGGCGCCACCTTCACCGGCAACGTTGTCGCCAACGCCACCATCTCCGACGTCCTCGCCATCGGCGGTTCCGCCCCCGTCACACTCTCCAACATCGGCGCCGAATACCAAAATTTTCGCATCCTCGCCTTCGAAACCGGCAGCTCCGGCATCGTCTCCGGCACCTACACCGCCATGGACAGCCAAAGCCTCACCAACATCGCCGGCTTCGCTCAAGGCGACACCCTGATCCTCAATGGCTTCGCCGCCACCAGCGACACTTACGTCAGCGGCACTGGCCTCGAACTCGGCAACGGCACCAGTGAAATCACGCTCGACATCACCGGCAATTTCTCCACCGCCAACTTCAACGTTATCGATCCCCCTTCCAACACCACCATCTCCCTCAATTCCAACCCACCCTGCTTCGCACAAGGCACCCGCATCCTCACCACCCGTGGCGAAATCCCCGTTGAACAACTCCGCGCCAACGATCACGCCATCCTCCACAGCGGCGGCACCGCCCCCATCCAATGGATCGGCCACCGCTCTCTTTCGCTCCTTCGCCACCCCAACCCGGCGCAAGTAAACCCCATCCGCATTGCCGCGAACGCCCTGATGGATGGAATCCCCCGCCGCGACCTTGTTCTCTCGCCTGACCACGCCCTCTATCTCAACGGCACGCTCATCCCGGCAAAATCCCTCCTCAACGGCTCAACCATCCGCCAGGAACCCCGCCGCACCATCACCTATTTCCACATCGAACTTCCGCACCACGCCGTGCTCTACGCCGAGGGAACCCCCGCCGAAAGCTACCTCGAAACCGGCAACCGCAACGCCTTTTCTAACGGCGGCGGCGCACGAACACTCCACCCCGATTTCGCGCAAACCCTCCGCGAACAAACCAGTTGCGCCCCCTTCGCCGAATCCGGCCCCATCGTCGAGCAAACCCGCGCCCAAATCCTCGCCCGCACCCACCAACCCCTCACCAACGACCCGGCCCTGACCCTCCAACCCAACCCAGACGGCAGCGTCACCATTCGCTCGCGGCGCGCCATCCCCGGTTATTTCTCTCCCGACCCGCGCGACCAACGCACCCTCGGCGTCAAAATCCTTTCGCTCCACGCCGGAAGCCGCGAAATCAATCTCGACCACCCGCTGCTCACCGAAGGCTGGCACGGCGCGGAACCCGATGGTCGCTGGACCAACGGGAGCGGACTAATCCCCGCCGCCCTCGCAAAAGTCGGCCCCATCACCCTCAAACTCGCCGCCACCCTAGCCTACCCAACCGAACAACCCACCCAACACCGCACCCCCCAACGCGCCTAACAATTTCCCCTTTCACACCCCCCTGCTCCTATGCCATGTTAGGCACATGGAGCAGGTCACTAACCCCCTCGCACAGAGTCTCGCCGACCGCTTCACCGCGATCGCGCACATGCTCCGCAAAACCCTCGGCGCCCCCGACTACGCCCGCTTTAATCTCGCCCTCAAATGGGCCGTCTGGCACCGTATTTCTTTTCTCTCCCTCCGCTTCCGCGCCCTCGCCCTCAATCCCCGCCCCATCCGCGAGCGCAAACCGCAGCCCAAAGCTCAAACCGCGCCCGAACCCGCGCCAACCGCCCCAACCGGAGCAAAACGGAGCGAATTACCACGGCAAAATGGCTGGCTGCTGCAAACCTTCCCCGGCCACCACATCCCCTATGTGCGCGGCCATCTGATCCGCTTCCTCGAAGACCCCGATTTGTCGCTCCTCCAAGCCGAAAATCCCCGAATCGGTCGCGTGCTGCGCCCGATCTGCCACATGCTCGCAATCCCGCTCCCCGATTATCTCAAATTACCGCGCAAACCGCGCCAGTCAGCGCAAAAGCCGGAGCAAAAACCGGCGCGCAAACCAGCGCGGCGGAGCGAAAAACCGGAGCCGTCATTTTACGAGTACATGCTGGCAAAATATCCTGCTCCGCCGCCCCGCCCCACGCTCCCCGGCCACATCTACGAGCCATCCGCCCGCGCAAAAATCAACTTCGAGCGTTGAGCGCACAATCACGCCCAAATCGTTCCGGAGTAGAAATAAAATGGACCGAAAGGAGCGAAAAAATGGCGGAGAGGGTGGGATTCGAACCCACGGTACCCGTGAAGGTACAACGGTTTTCGAGACCGTCCCGATCGACCACTCTGGCACCTCTCCGCGTGGGCGCGCTTATAGGGTTGCCTCGCCTGCAAGGCAACTGTGTGGGCCGGGTTGCAGGAATGCGGCTTGTCTGAAATGGTGGACCATCAACGGGAGTGAGCGATGAATCCGATTCGGCGATCCAAAAACCTGCTCTGGCGGACCAGTGTCATCAGCCTCACCTGCCTTGGCTTGGCCGGTTGTGGCACCAGCGCGCCACCACGCGTCGGCGGCGCTGCGGCGGGAGGGGCGGCAACCGGTGCCACGTTCGGCCTCCTCGGCGGGCCGGTCGGCGTGCTGGTCGGCGGGGCGATTGGCGGGGGTATCGGCGCTCTCACCGCAGCGAATACCACCCCGAAGCAAGTTAATCTGGGCAACCCGCCCTGGACCGGCGGCAGCTCCCTTGGCGGCGCCAGCTCACCCGCCGCGCCGATGGCACCACCCCAGCCGATCCCCCCAAATAATGCGCCGACCGGCGCCGTCCCACCGCCAACCTACAGTCCCGCAGGGCCGGGTGGCGTTCAATCAACGCCCCTGCCGCCACCCCAATAGAAGCGCGGAATCAGGCGGCGTGAACCCCGGCAACATAGTCGCGCAAATTCCGCACCTGGTCTGCTTGCTCATCAATCAACCGCTTCACCACGTCGCCGATACTCACCACCCCGATCAGCTTGCCCTCGTGAAGAATCGGCAAATGGCGGAAATGCCCATCCGTCATCAAATTCTCCGCCTCGAACACGGTGGTCTTCGGCGTCGCAGTAATCGGATGCGCCGTCATCAGCTGCGCCACGGTCATATCCAGCGTTTGCGCGCCATTCGCGGCCAAACTGCGCACCACGTCACGCTCGGAGAGAATCCCCACCAACTCATTCTCGGCGGAAACCACCACCACCGCACCAATCCGCCTCTCCGCCAGCAACGCCACCGCCTTGCGGATCGATGTTTCCGGCGTGATCGTAATCGGTCCATGTTGCTTTTGACGCAAAATCGCATTCAAACTTGTCATCATTCCCTCCAACAATTTAATCCGCTAACAGCAGCGGTTGATCGGCAAAAATGCCATGCTTGTAATCAGACTAATCTGATCAGATATATTAGAGCAAGAGAATAAATCATCAGCGTAGCTAAAGATTATTTTACCTGCATTGCTGCGCCGCAACAAAATTCAAGTCAGCCCCCCAAACCGCCTGACTTTGAATAATAGCCAACTGCTCACCGCCGGTTGCCACGGTCGCCCCGATCAAGGCATCACTCGCCGCCGCCGCAAACCCCAGCGCCGTGGAAGCCGCCGCGCCAAATGGCATGCGCCCCTGATGGTCCAGCAACGAGGCGGCAAAAAACGCAGCAAACGCGTCACCAGCGCCGGAAATCGCCGCCTCATGGCGCGTCACCTCCACCCGGAAGCGCTGACCCTCCGCCACCATCAAAATATCGAGTTTTGCTCGCGGCGTATCGGCCCCGGAAAACCCGGTCACCACCGCGCAGCGCCGGCCCAAGGATTCGAGCGCGGCAAACGCCTCCCGCCGATCGCGCGCGACCCCGCCTGTCATTACGCCGAGTTCAAACGGGTTCGGCGTCACAATATCCGCCTGCGGCACGAGGCGCGCCCGAAACGCATCGATCAATGCTGCACCGACATAAGCGCGCCCATGATCGCCCATCACCGGATCACATAAAAACCAACAATCCGGATGAGCCGCCTTCGCCCGCGCCACCGCATCGAGCACGATAGCCACGCACGCCGCATCGCCCAAATACCCGCTTATCACCAGCGAACATTGCGCAAACCGGCCACGGTTCGCCAACCCTTCGATCACCGACATCAATAATCCGGCATCAATCGGCCCACCCCCCGCTTTGCCGAGGGCCGGATTATGCGATAGCAAAATGCTGGGCAGAGGCCACACCTCATGACCCAGCCGCGCTAAAATAAATCCTGCCGACGAGTTGCCAAGCGTGCCATCGACCAGTTGCGACTGCACCGAGAGAATTGCCATATCTGCTTGAATCATGCAGCACGCCATCTGGCAATCACGCGCGGGTTGACGAGGCTGCGGTTGCGGTGAAAAACCACACCTGTTCTGATCTGGGAGAGCTCATGCGCACTTTTCTGGCCATTGCATTATTCGGCACGTTGGGCTGCTGGGCACGCTATGGTCAAACCATTCTGGTGCAAAACCTCGCTGGCCGGGCCTTCCCCGTCGCCGTGCTCAGCATCAACGTCATGGGCTCATTTCTCATCGGCCTACTGTTTTTCGCCTCGTTGGAACGATTTTCCATTGGCCCTGCGCTGCGCATTGGTATTTTAACCGGCTTTCTCGGCGGCTACACCACGTTCTCGACCTTTGAGCTGGAAACCTTGTTGCTGATCGAGAATGGCCAATGGCTCCGCGCGGGCCTTTATCTCTTCTCATCGGTTGGGCTTGGGTTAATCGCGGTTCTGGCCGGTGCGGCCTTGGCAAGGAGCTTGTGACATGAATGCAGCAACCGCAGGCAAACCCGCTTTGATGGTCCGGCTCGATTTGCATCACGCCGATCACGGCAAGCGCCGCGCCTTGATGGATGCGGTGCTGAACGCGCTGCGCGACGCGCCGGGAATCGACAGCGTTTCGGTCATGCGTGGTATCGCCGGCCTTAATGGTGGCCATGTGATCCATGCCGCCGATATTCTCCACTACGATATCGACTTGCCACTCCTCGTTGAGTTCTGCGCAGCACCCGATCAGGCGGAGGCCGCGATTGCGCGCCTGCGCGCCTTGGTGCCTGCGGGCGCGATCATTACGTGGCCAGTGATGATGCGTTAGCGTGGGTGCAGCGACCGGTACAGTGCGGCGTAATGCCGTGCCGGCCCCGCCCATGATACGTCTAACCGCATGGCATTGCGCTGGATCATTTGCCAGATTGGCTGGTCGTGAAACAACCGGGCACTGCGGTGCAAGGCGCGGCGTAGCCCGTCTTCATGGGCGGGCTGAAATTGAATGCCGGTGGCTACCTGTGCGCTTAAAGCCGCGTCATTGGCATCAATCACAGTATCGGCCAAACCACCGACCCGCGTTACAATCGGCACCGCCCCATAGCGCTGTGCCGCCAACTGGGTCAGGCCGCACGGCTCGAAACGCGAGGGAACTAACAAGGCATTGGCCCCGCCTTGGATCAAATGAGCGAGGCCTTCATCAAATCCGATAATCGCCTTGACCGCACCCGGATAGGCGCTTGAAGCCTCGCGCAGAGCGTTTTCTAACGCGGGCTCGCCGGTGCCGAGCACCACCAATTGGCCGTCAATGTCGATGATGGTCTCAATCGCCGCCAAGATCAGATCAATGCCTTTCTGCCAGGTAAAACGCGAGATGAGCCCGAACAGCAGAGCGTCTGATCGCTCATCAAGACCGGTCGCACGCGCCAGCATAGATTTATTGGCGGCGCGCAAATCCAAATGCTCAGCATCGAACGGTGCGGCTAAGGCCTGGTCGGTGGCGGGATTCCAAATATCGGTGTCAAGGCCGTTGAGAATTCCAAATACCCGGTCTGTGCGCGCGCGAAATAGCCCATCCAGCCCCATGCCGCCCTCGGGTGTCGCGATTTCGGCGGCATAGCTCGGGGAAACCGTGGTGATGGCATCGGCATGCTGCAAACCGGCTTTGAGAAACCCGATGGCACCATAATGCTCGACTCCTGAAATCGAAAAGGAACTGGGTGGCAGGCCCAACGCGCCGAGTAAATCAGGCGGAAACTGGCCTTGATAGGCCAAATTATGCACGGTCATGACCACCGGCGGCGCAGGCTTGTTCCCATAACGCAAATAAACCGGCACCAACCCTGCCTGCCAATCATGCGCATGGATGATATCGGGGGCGAAAGACGGCACTAACCCCAAACCAAGATCAGCCGCCACGCGCGCGAGGGCTGCGAAGCGTTGTGCGTTATCGGGCCAATCTTTGCCCGTTGGATCGAGATAGGGATTGCCTGGCCGTGCAAAGAGATGCGGTGCGTCCAAAACCAGTAAATCAAGGCGATCCACCCGCCCGGCGCGCAGCGTTGCCTCGCCGCCAAATAAATCCGGATATTGATGGATAATATCGCTGCGCGACAGCGCCGCCATGACGGTGGGATAGCCGGGGATCAGGGTTGTCACTTTAAGACCAATCGCCGACAGGGCCGCGGGCAGAGCGCCCATCACATCGGCCAAGCCGCCGGTTTTAATCAGGGGGAAAATTTCTGATCCCACCATCAGAATTTTCATCGGCTTCAGGCGCGGTTTAGCCATTGTGCAAACGATCAATCATCGCTTGGGTAATCAGGGTGATCCCGTTTGAGGTGCGGCGAAATCGCCGTGTGTCATCGATTGGGTCCTCGCCGACCACCAGCCCTGGCGGGATTCGCACGCCGCGATCAATCACCACATTGGTGAGCCGCGCATGGCGGCCAATATCCACTTCTGGCAAAACGACGGCGCCAGAGATTTGTGAGAAGGAATTGACTTTAACGCCGGTGAATAACAAGGAACGCCGCAAGGTGGCGCCTGAAACGATGCAGCCACCACAAATCAGCGAGGAAATCGCCTGACCGCGTCGGCCTTCTTGGTCATGGATGAATTTTGCGGGCGGCGTGCCTTCGGTATGAGTCCAGATTGGCCAGTTACGGTCATAAATATCAAGAGCGGGTTCGAAATCGGTGAGGTCGATATTCGCCTCCCAATACGCATCGATCGTGCCGACATCGCGCCAATACGGATTGCGCTCGCCGCTTGAGCGCACACAAGATTGGCCAAAATGATGGGCGAAGGCGCGCCCATCGCGCACTAACGCAGGAATAATATCTTGACCGAAATCATGGTGGGAATTGGCGCGTGCGGCATCGTGCCGCAATTCCTCGATGAGAAATTTGGTGTTGAATACATAAACACCCATGCTGGCGAGTGCGACATCGCTGCGCCCGGGCATCGCGGGCGGATGGGCCGGTTTTTCGAGAAACTCCAGAATCCGTCCTGATGGATCCACATGCATCACACCAAACGAACTGGCTTCGGCGAGCGGCACGTCCACACACGCAATGGTGACGTCGGCCTGCGCGGTCACATGCTGCTGTAATAATAATTCATAGTCCATTTTATAGATATGATCGCCAGCCAGGATCAGCATGTAATCAGGGTTAATGCTCTCGATGATTTCAATATTTTGAAACACCGCATCCGCCGTGCCGAGATACCATTTTTCTTCGGATACGCGCTGACTGGCGGGCAGGATGTCAAAACTTTCTTTGCGTTCGCGGCGCAAAAAATTCCAGCCTAATTGCATATGGCGGATCAGGCTATGGGCTTTATATTGGGTCGCGACGCCAATATTGCGAATGCCAGAGTTAATGGCGTTGGACAGGGCAAAATCGATAATGCGCCATTTGCCACCGAAATAAACCGCGGGCTTGGCGCGTTTGTCGGTCAGGTCAAATAAGCGTGAGCCGCGCCCCCCGGCGAGCACATAGGCCATGGTGCGCCGTGATAGCGGGGTGATCGATCCGGCCGGCGCTGCTCCCGGTGTCGCGTTGCCAAAATCCATTTCTCGCTCCTCCCGCACCAACGAATCGCCGATGCCTCCGGTTATTTGGTGTTCAACCCGCTGCCCTCAATAGTAATTTCCAGTTTTTCATCATACTGGCGCGGCATTTCACGATGGTCTCAATCAATGGCGGAGATTGACCGCGCGCGCCAAATGCGTGCGGCATATTCGCCAATCGCCCGATCAGAGGCGAAATAGCCCATTTTGGCGGTATTGATCACGCTGGCCCGCCACCAGGCGGCGGGGTCCTGCCAGCGCTCTGAAATGCGCTGTTGGGCGGCGGCATAAGCATCGAAATCGGCAGTGACAAAAAACCGATCATCATGGCGTAGCGCTTGGGTGATGGGATGAAACCGATCTGGCTCATCGGGCGAAAACACCCCAGATTCGACGGCGTCTAATACCTCGGTTAATGCCGGAGAGGCCGCAATCGCGGCCTCGGATGACCAGCCATGGCGCCAATGATCGGCGATGTCTTCAGCGGTGAGGCCGAAAATTTCGATATGATCCGCGCCGACCCGGTCACGGATTTCGACATTGGCGCCATCAAGCGTGCCAATCGTCAGCGCGCCATTCAAGGCGAGTTTCATATTGCCGGTGCCTGAGGCTTCCATGCCGGCGGTGGAAATTTGTTCAGAGACATCGGCAGCCGGGATGATAATTTCAGCGAGGCTGACATTGTAATTCGGCATGAATACCACGCGCAATTTACCGCGCACGGTGGGGTCCGCATTGATGGTGCGGGCAACATCATTGATCAATTTGATGATCAATTTAGCTTGATGGTAGCTGGCGGCGGCTTTACCTGCGAATATTTTGACGCGTGGCGCGTATGTTTCGGTCGGGCGGGTCCGCATGGATTGGTAAAGCGCGATTGTTTCGAGAATGTTGAGTAATTGGCGCTTATACTCGTGAATTCTCTTGATATGGACGTCAAAAATCGCTGTTGGATCAAGCTTGATCCGCAATGTATCGCGCACATAGCGGGCGAGGGCCAATTTGTTGGCACGACGACAAGCGATCAAGCGATCACGAAAGCCGGTATCATCAGCGAGTGCAACCAAGCCCTCTAATTCGGCAGGATCATCGCAAACATGCTCGCCGAGCGCTTCAACGAGCAGCCGGGTGAGGCCTGGATTAGCCTCGAACAACCAGCGGCGGAAGGTGATACCGTTGGTAACATTGGTGATCCGGTCGGGAAACATGCGATTTAGGTCGGCGAATATGGTTTCCTGCATCAACCGGCTATGCAGGGCGGACACGCCATTGACCCGGCGCGAGCCGATGAAGGCGAGAGTGCCCATGCGCACGCGGCGCCCATGGCTTTCATCGATCACCGAAACTGAGGCGAGATTGACCGATTGCGTCTCAGCGCGCGCGCGCTCCAAATGCTCCGCATTGATCATATAGATGATTTGCATATGCCGGGGCAGGAGCCGTTCTAACAATGGCACCGGCCAGGTTTCGAGCGCTTCTGGCAGCAGCGTATGGTTGGTGTAGGAGAACACCGCCCGGGTGATGTCCCAGGCCTCGTCCCAGAGCAAATCATGCGCATCAATCAGCAGGCGCATCATTTCCGGGATCGCGATGGCGGGATGGGTGTCGTTGAGTTGAATGGCGACTTTTTGCGGCAAATTCTGGAAATTATCATATTGACGTTGATGGCGGCGCAGCAAATCCTGCAGGGAGGCGGAGGCGAAAAAATATTCCTGGCGCAGCCGCAATTCCTGCCCGGCGGGCGTCGCATCGCTCGGGTAGAGCACGCGCGAGATGGATTGCGCCCGCACATCCGCCGCCAAGGCGCCGTGATAATCGCCCGCATTGAAGCTTTCCAGATGGATCGGATCAATGGCCCGTGCGGACCATAGCCGCAACGCATTCACATGTTGCCCGCGCCAGCCGACCACGGGTGTATCATAGGCCACGGCTTGCAGTTTTTCGGCGGGGTGCCAGTGATGAGTGGTTTCGCCATCCTCATTGGTGATCGCCTCGACATGGCCCCCAAAGCCGATGTCAAAGGCGAGTTCCGGGCGCTCAAACTCCCAAGGATTGCCAAAGGATAGCCAATCTTCAGGGAATTCAAGCTGCCGACCATCACGAATGGTTTGTTGGAACAGCCCGTTATCATAACGAATGCCATAGCCATATCCAGGAATTCCAAGGCTCGCCATGCTTTCCATGAAGCAGGCGGCGAGCCGGCCCAACCCGCCATTGCCCAAAGCGGCGTCCGGCTCGGCGGTGCGCACCGCATCCAAATCAACGCCGAGCCGTTGGAAGGCGGCGCGGGTGATTTCGGTGAGGCCAAGATTGGTCAACGTGTCGAACAGCAAGCGACCGATCAAAAATTCGAGCGACAGATAATAAACCCGCTTATGCCCGCCGCTATAAACGGCGTTGCTGGTTTGAATCCAGCGCTCAACCACCCGGTCGCGCAGGGCGAGCGCGAGTGCCACAAACCAATCACGCTCGGTGGCTGCGTAGATATTTTTACCAACCCCATAGACGAGTTTGGCGAGAATAACCTCGCTCCAGCCCGCCGCATCGCGGATCGGCGGCAATTTGGGCGGTTGCGCGCCAAGCGGCCCAGGCTCGGCGGCGCCGGTTCGAACCGTGTCTCGTCCATCATCCATATCAACCCTCATCGGCGCAATAACGCTTGACCCACAGCAGGCCCGATTGGACCGCTCTGGCATCAGCGTTGCACAGATTGCCGCTCAGCCGCAATGATTAATCGAAATCCATGCGCGAATCGCTACAGATTTACCAATCCGCGGTCACGTGATCGTCAGGGCGCTGGACCGAGAGCGCTGAGCGGCCAGCGCGGGCGGCACGGTGCATCGAGCGGATCGGGGCCGAGGGATGCGCGGCGCCGTTCCTGCGCGGCCCAAGCGACCATCACGGCATTATCGGTGCAAAGCCGCAGCGGCGGGGCAATCAACTGCGCGCCGTGCGCCGTGGCGATGGTGCTGAGGCCAGCGCGGATGGCGCGGTTGGCGGCAACCCCGCCCGCGACGATGACATGGGTCACCTGGGTTTGGCGCAGCGCGTGATCGAGCCGATCGGTAAAAATATCAACCATTGCCGCCTGGAACGAGGCCGCGCAGTCAGCGGCCCATTGGCGCGACAAGGGCGCGTTGGTTGGTTGCGGGCCGGAGGATTGCAATAGTTTTTGCGCGACGGCGGTTTTCAGCCCGGAGAACGAGAAATCGCACCCGGGGCGGCCACGCATCGGGCGGGGCAGGCTCAGAGCGGTTGGGTCACCTTCGCTGGCGAGGCGTTCCAGCGCCGGGCCGCCCGGATAAGCGAGGCCGAGCAGCTTGGCCACCTTATCGAACGCCTCGCCGGCGGCATCGTCGATGGTGGTGCCGAGGCGCCGATAGCGCCCCACGCCTTGCACTTCGAGCAGCAAGGTATGGCCGCCTGAAACCAGCAGACAGATATAAGGGAAGTCGGGCTGCAGCGGGGTGATGCCGGGCAGGCGCGCGGTCAAAGCATGGGCTTCGAGATGGTTGATGGCATAGAACGGTTTACCCGCCGCCAGCGCCATGGCCTTGGCGAAATTGCTGCCGACGATCAGCCCGCCGATCAAGCCGGGTCCGGTGGTTGCGGCAATCGCGCTGAGATCGGCAGGGGTCAGCCCGGCGCGATCCAGGGCCTCGGTGACCATGCCGGGTAGGATTGCGAGATGGGCGCGGGCGGCGATTTCGGGCACCACGCCGCCGAACGGGGCGTGTTCGGCAATTTGGCTCGCAACCAGATCGGCGCGCACCGTGCCATCAGCGTCGAGAATGGCGCAGGCGGTTTCATCGCAGGAAGATTCGATTGCCAGAATCGGGGCCGCTTTCTTTTCCATCCGGAGCACATTAGTCTTTGCCCATGGGTCAGGAAACCGCCACACATCACGCCTCTGCCTCCACTGATTGCACTGGCCGTCGCCGCGTGCGCATCGGCACGCGCGGCTCGCCGCTGGCGCGCTGGCAAACCGAGACATTTTTGCACGCGGTGCAGGCGCATTTGCGGCAAGATGGGCCGCATTTTGGCTTCGCGCCGGATGATTTCAGCATCGAGATCATCGCCGTGATGGGCGATCAAATCCAGGACCGGCGCTTGGCTGAGATTGGCGGCAAGGGCATGTTCGCCAAAGAGATCCATGAAGCCTTGCTGGATCAGCGCATTGATTGTGCGGTGCATAGTCTCAAGGATTTGGAAACCAGCTTCCCGGATGGCATTATTCTCGCGGGCACGATGGCGCGCGAGGATGCGCGCGATGCGCTGATTCTGCGCCCGGGCATTGATACCGGCACGGCGGATTTTCGCAGCCTATTGCCGAAAGGCGCGCAGATTGGCACCGCCTCGCTGCGTCGGCAGGCGCAATTGCTGCATGCGCGGCCCGATCTGGCGGTGTCATTGCTGCGCGGCAATGTGCGCACCCGGCTTGATCGGGTGCAGGCGGGCGGCATCGATGCGACGTTGCTGGCGCTGGCCGGGGTCAAGCGGCTCGGCTTTGCCGATGAGGTCAGTTTGGTGCTTGATCCTGAGCACATGCTGCCCGCCGCCGGGCAGGGCATTGTAGGTATCACGGCGCGGGCTGATGATCCGGATTTGCTGGCGCTCCTGGCCAGCATCGAAGACCGGGCGGCGCGTGTGGTTTCGACCGCCGAGCGGAGCCTGCTGGCGGCTCTGGATGGATCATGCCGGACGCCGATTGGCGCTTATGCACAGTTGGATGCGGATGATCAGGTGCAGCTCACCGGCCTTGCCGCACGGGGCGATGGGACATTTTTGCTGCGCCGCAGCCTGACGGGGGCCGCGCGTGATGCAGCACGCCTCGGCGCGACGCTCGGAGCAGAACTGCGCCGCGATTCGCCGGCTGATATTTTTCTCGATTAGGGCGGCGCCCCATGGTCGTGCGGCGGAGCGCGATGGTGTTGGTGACAAGGCCGGAGCCAGGGGCTGGCGAAACCGCAGCGGCGCTGCGCGCGTGCGGGCATGTGCCAATCGTGGCGCCGGTGCTGCATATTGAGCCGCAGATCGTTGCGGCACCGCGCAATGTGGCGGCGATTGCGGTGACCAGCGGTCAGGCTGTGGCGGGTTTGCCATCCGCCTTGCAGGCCTTGCCGTTATTTGCGGTGGGCGATGCGAGTGCGGCGCGCGCTCGTGCGGCGGGGTTTCGCCATGTGGAAAGTGCGGCGGGCACGGCGCAGGATTTGGCGCGGCTGATGGTGCATCGGCTGGCGCCGGGGGCGGCGGTGTTGCTGGCCAGCGGTGCGGGTAACGGCCTTGATCTGGCCGATGATTTGCGAGCGGCGGGATTGCGGGTCAGCCGCCGGGTTGCCTATCGGAGCGTGGCGGCTGAGACGCTGGAGATGGCGGCGGTCGCGGCGCTGGAGGCGAACGAGGTTGATTTTGTGCTGATTTTTTCCCCAGCGAGTGCGCGGCGGTTCGTTGCCTTGGCGCAGGCGGCGCGGGTTGAGCCGGGCTTGCGGCGGGTGATTGCGATTGCGATCAGCCCGGCTGCCGCCGTACCGCTCGCGGTTCTGCCGTTGCGTGCGGTGCTGATCGCCATGGCGCCGGACCAGAAACATATGCTAGCGCTTTTGTCATGACCGATCCTGATTCTGCTGTCCGTTCTGCGACATCCTCTGCCGAGCCTGCGGGCGCATCCCCGCCGATGAAACCCAAACGCCGTGGGCGCGGGATTTTGCTCCTGCTGGCCTTGGTGGTGATCATCGCGGCGGGCGGCGCGATTGTTTATAAAATCAGACCGTTACTGTCGATGCAGCCCGCGCCGATGCGCGCCAATGCTCCTACGCCAATGCCGACGCCGACAGCAACGCCGAGTGCAATGCCGAGTGCGCCGCCCGCGTCGGCACCGGCGACTTCACCAACGCCGCATCCGGCAGCATCCGCGTCTTCATCCGCGTCTTCACCCGCGTCTTCATCCTCTGGGCCGTCGTCTCAGGCCAATGCGTCGTCGCAAATTGGGTCGTCACAATCCGGGTCATCCGCACCTGCCGACCCTGACGCGGCGAAAATGGCGGCGATGCAGGCGCAAATCGCCCAGCTTTCCGCGACGGTGCTGGCCGATCACGCAGAAATGGTCCGTCTGCAGGCGAGTGCCGCCAGCCTGCCGCATTTGGCGGCGCAGGCGCAGACCATGGCGATGCTGGCCACCGCATCAATGGCGCTGGAATCGGGCCAGAAGCTCGGCACCATCCCGAACGCGCCCGAGGCTTTGGTGCGCTATGCGACCGTGGCGCCGCCCACCGAAGCGCAATTACGCGCTGAATTTGAAACGCTTGCCCCGCGCGCGGCGCAGCGTGCGGGTATGACCAATAGCGGCGTTACCGGCTTGTGGGCGCGGCTGCGCGCGCATGTGGTCGATTTGATTTCGCTGCGCCGAGGGGACCAGGTGCTGATCGGCAGCCGGGCGGATGGCACGCTGGCGATGGCGCGCCGTGATCTGGCGCTGGGCGATTTGTCGGGGGCGGTGGCGGCGGTGAAAACCCTACCCGCGCCGGCGCAGCGGGTCATGCAGCCTTGGCTGACCCGTGCGGATCATTTGCTGGCGGCGCGCGCGGCGTTGGCCCAGATGGCGGAGCAACATTGATGCTCCGGGCATTTCGGTTTGGCCTGATCGCCATTGTGGTGCTGGCGGTGATTTGGGGCATTGCGGCGCTGCCCGGCACAGTGCGGGTTGATACCGGTTCGTATCATTTCGCGGCGGGCGTGCCGGTTGCGATTTTGCTGCTGTTGCTGCTGGCGATTGCGGTGATCGTGCTGATCAATGTGCTGCGTGCGCTGCTGCGCGCCCCGCGCCATCTGGCGGATCGGCGGGCGGCGTCGCGCCGCGATACCGGGGAGATTGCGGCGGTGCGCGCTTTATCGGCGCTGGCATCCGGCGATACGGCGGCGGCGCGGGGCCATGCAAAAACCGCCCAGCGCCATGCGCCGGATTCACCGATCAGCCTGTACGTGGCGGGTGAGGCGGCGCGACAGGCGGGCGATCATGCGGCGGCGGATCAGCATTTTGCGACACTTGCGCAGCATAAGCACGCGGGATTTCTTGGCTGGCGCGGGTTGGTGCAGCATCATGCGAGCCAGAATGATGCCGACTCGCAATCGCTGGCGCAGGCGCATGTGCGCTTGGCGGCGCAGGCGCATCCGGGATCGCCCTGGCTGCGTGAGGCGCGGGTGCGCCTTGCCACTGCGCGCGGCGATTATGCCGAGGCGGCGCGTTTGGCGACCGCAAAGACCGAGATGGGCGCGCTGGCGGTGATGGCGTCGCGGCAGGCTTCGGACCCGACTTTGGCGATCGATTGGGCGCGCGAGGCGATCAAGGCCACGCCGAGCCTTTCGGTAGCCTATCTGACGCTGGCGGCGGCGCATCAGCGCGCCGGCTTTCCGCGCGCCTGGCATCAAGCCCGCGCCCGCGCTGCCTTGCGCGCCGGTTGGCGGGCGGCGCCGCACCCGGAGATCGCCAAGGCGTTTCTTCAGGATATCGAGGCCCCGCTGGAACGCGCCCGCGCGGCGCAAACGCTGGCGGAGCTTAATCCCAACCACCCGGAATCAGAAAAATTACTGGCCGAGACCGCGCGCGTGGCCCGCCTTGAGGGTGAGGCGCAGCGTCATCGGGCGGGGGCGGATCAGGCGGGCACCCGCTTTGTGTGCAGCCAATGCCAGGCGGAGACGCCGGAATGGCGGCATGATTGCCCGCGTTGCGGCGTGGTTGGCAGTCTGGTCTGGACCGGCCCCGCGCCGACACCAGCACCCGTTACGACGCCGATGCCGCCATCCGCGCCGGTGGCTGGCGCGTCCGCGTGAAGCGGCGCTCGACCTGATAATGCAACAGGGCGGCAAGGCTGATCGATAGGCCAAGGCTCAGCGGCAGCCAGAGCAGGGTGAACCAGAGCCGGTTCTGGCCGGTCACGGTTCCGATGATCAGCGCAAGGGCGCGGCTGACCGGCTCGTTGAGCAGATAAAGCGGATACGAGATCGCGCCCAGCCATTGCACGGCCCTGTGGCTGAGCAGGGCCGCGAGCGGCTGATAAAAGCGGTGATCGGGCGTGCGCTGGGCGTTGACCACCATCGCCCAAATCAACGGCGGCAGGGCCTTGGCCAGCATCGTCGGGGCATCCGCGCCATGGCTGACGCCGAGGCCGGTCGTGATCAGCAATGCGGCCAGAAACAGCTTGAGCGTGTGCCGCCCCCGCCAGAACCCGGCGGCGGCGATGCCGATGGCGAAATATCCCGCCTCGTTGGGCAGGAAGGCGCGATGAAACTGCCAATCGAGCGGGGCCAAGGCGGCATAGGCCCGGCCGGCCAATGCGAGCGCGAGAAAAATCCAAACCAAGGGGGCCAAGCCGGTGGCGGTGGGGCGAAATTTGAGCGAGAGCAGGGCAATCAGAGCGTAGAATTGCCATTCGGTGGACAGGCTCCAAGACGGGCCGAGGAGTGAAAATTGCGCATCGGTCAGGCTATGGCGCAGCAGCACCCCTTGGGCGAGAAAAAGATGAACTAAAATATGCGCGCCGAGTTTGGTGGGCAGGCTCAATTCCCAGATTTGATGGGCGACATCACCCTGATGCAGCCACGGCATCACCGAAAATGGCGTCGGCAACGCAAGGCCCAGGATCGCGACGCTGAGCACCAGATAATAAACCGGCAGCAAACGCTGTGCCCGGGCCAGCCAAAACGCCCCGATCCGCCCTTCGAACCGCGCCAGCGATTGCACGATCACCAAGCCCGACAACGCAAAAAATAAATTAACTGCGGCGAAACCGTGGCCGAAGAGTAAGCCCAGACCATGGGCCCAAAAAGTGGGTAATGGCAGCATCGGCGTCAGATGGCCGAGCATTACGTAAATAGCGAGCACACCGCGCAGCCCATCAAATAGGTGCAGGCGGGGGGCTGAGGGACGCTGCTGCGGGAGCGTTTCGGCGGACATGATCTGACCGTGACACAACTTCAAGTTGCTTGCCACCCATTAATCTCCCCGACATTGATAATGTGATGAGCCCTTGGTCCAGCACGCCCGATCGCATCACCCGGCAACCATTGGGCGCCCGCCCGTTTGGCCCGCGTCAGGGCTGGGTGTTGATGATCGGTTTTTTCCTGGTGCAGCTTTTGGTGGGCATTGTCGCGATATTGGCGCGCGGCTTCATTTTCGGGATTATGATCGGCGTGCATCGCGGTTTGCAGGCGGCGGCAAATCATCAAACCATCAACCCGTTTCACCTGGGCAACGCGCTTATGCCCCCGCCGCCGGATGCGCAGTTCATCACGGCTTTGGGCATTGGTGCTTATGTGATCGCCGCGATTTGGTCGGCAAAATATATCACCGACCGGGTTGGTCCCCGGCTCTATGAGGCGTCATCGACGGGCGTGGCTTGGTGCGCGGCGCAGGCGCGGTTTTATGGGGTGGCGGTGCTGCTCGCACTCGTGATTGTCGCGGTGGCTACTGGTTTGACCGTGCTGTTTCCATTCGCGCAGTATGGGGATGGGCATTTGGGCGCGCTCAAGCAAATGCTGGCACCGGGATGGCCGCGCGTCGCCTCGTTGATTTTGTTCATCTTGATCGCCCCACCGGCGGAGGAGTTTATTTTTCGTGGCGGCGCGTTTGCGGCCTTGGCCTCACGCCATGGGGTTTGGGTGAGCGGTGCGATTGTGACGGCCTGTTTTGTCGCACTGCATGCGCCCGAAAAAATTCATTATCCGCCCGGCTTTATCGACATCACGCTGCTTGCCGTCGCAGCACTTTGGCTCCGATTGCGTAGCGGCTCGCTCAAGCCGGCGATGGTGCTGCATGTTCTCTATAATGGCGGGGTGATTGTTGCGGCGGCTATCATTGGCGCGTTGCGTGGTCATGCGCCGCATCTCTGACCGGTTCTGGTGCCGCCCGTCTTGCCCCGCCGCGCCGTGCGGCCTATTTCTGCGCGTATGAAAAAACTATTTCTCATTGGATTGGGTGGTGCGGCGCTGCTGGTCTGCACGGCCACCGCCTTGGCGGCACCGGCGGCGGATGCACCCAAGCCGCTTGGCGTGTTTTCGTCCTGGACGGCGGCGACCTATGGCGTTGGCGCGCATAAAGCCTGCTACGCCTTCACCCTGAGCCAGTTGCCCAAGGGCAGCAAGGCCGCACCGGCGATGTTGACGGTAACCGAGCGCCACGATCAGCGCGATGAAATTTCGCTGGCGCAGGGCATCACCTACAGCAAAGACGCGAAAATCGTGCTGAATGTGGGCAAAACCGCGCTCAAATTCTTTTACAAAGACAATATGGCCTATGCGCTGCACAAAACGCCGACGATCAAAGCGTTTCTGGCCGGCAATAAAGTGACCGCGACCGCCTCGGCACCCAAAGCGTCCGATGTCGTCGATCATTTCGGGCTTGATGGGTTTTCCAGTGCGTATAAGGCGATTGTGAAAGCCTGCCCGGCTGATCCTGGCGCGAAATAGTCATGAACGCCATCCCGTTGGCGCTGAACGAGGCTGAACGCGCCCGCATTTTGGCGAAGACGGCGTTGTTCGCCCCGCCATCCGCAGAGTTGCCGGATGGTCGGCGCGATTTGGTCGGCCTGTCGCGCGCCGAACTCGCGGCTGCGGTCGCCTCGATCGGCGAGGCGCCGTTTCGCGCCAAGCAGCTCTGGCATTGGATTTATCACCAAGGGGTGACCGATTTTGCCCTGATGGCCAATATTGCCAAGCCGTTGCGCGAAACTTTGGCCACGCATTTCGTGATTTCACGGCCTGAGGTGGCGCTCGATCAGCGCAGCGCCGATGAAACCCGGAAAATGCTGTTCCGGTTTCGCGATCAGGAAGCGGTCGAGACCGTCTATATCCCGGATGTTACCGAGGATCGCGGGGCGGTGTGTATTTCCTCGCAAGTGGGCTGCACCTTGTCTTGCCGGTTCTGCCATACCGGCACCCAGCGGCTGACGCGCAACCTATCCGCCGGGGAAATCGTCGGTCAATTCATGGCGATGCGCGATGCCTATGGCGAATGGCCCAGCCCCAAAGGCGAAACGCCGCGTTTGCTTTCGACCATTGTGCTGATGGGTATGGGCGAGCCGCTCTATAATTACGAAAACGTCGCCACCGCGATGAAAATCATCATGGATGGTGAGGGGATCGGCCTGTCACGGCGGCGCATCACGCTCTCAACCTCCGGCGTGGTGCCGATGATGGATCAGTGCGGCGCGGAGCTTGGGGTTAATCTGGCTGTATCGTTGCATGCGGTGCGCGATGATGTGCGCGATGTGATCGTGCCGTTGAACCGCAAATATAATATCGCCGAGTTGATCGCCGCGTGCCGGCGCTATCCGGCGGCATCGAATGCGCGGCGGATCACGTTTGAATATGTCATGCTCAAAGGCATTAATGACAGCGAAGCGGATGCCCATGAATTGGTCCGGTTGATTGCGGGGATCCCCGCGAAGGTCAATCTGATCCCGTTCAACCCGTGGCCCGGCTCGACCTATGAAACATCAAGCGGCAATGCGATTCGCCGCTTCGCTGATATCGTGATGAATGCCGGCTATGCCTCGCCGGTGCGCACCCCGCGCGGGCGCGATATTTTGGCGGCCTGCGGCCAGCTCAAATCCTCGGTGGCAAATCCTCAGTGATCGACGCCGCGCAAAGCGTTCGCGATTAACCGTCCGAGCCGCAGCGAGAGCAGCCCGGTCGCAATGATCGCCACGCCAATCAACACCAGATGGATCGGCGCATGGCCGTGCAACGCCGCGAGACCGGACCGGCTGAGCGTGCCGATCGCGACATAGAGCAGCAAAGCGGGCAGGGCAGCCAAGGTGCCGAGCGCGTAATCGCGCGGGCTGATGGCGGACAGGCCGAGCGCGTATGAGGTCAGGGAAAACGGCATCACCGGCGAGACCCGCATCAGCAGCACCAAGCGCCAGCCATCGCGCCCGACGGCGTGATCAAGCCGGGCCAAGCGCTGATTGGCCGCGAGCTTGTGGGCGATGGCAGGGCGCAGGGCCGAGCGGGTGAGCGCGAAGGCGATGGCCGCACCGAGCATGATGCCGATGGCTGACAAGCCAAAGCCCAGCGCCACGCCATAGACCGCGCCAGCGGCGAGGCCGAGCAGCGAAGCGGGCAGGATGCCGATCAGTGCGACCAGGGTTTGCAATAAGGCGAAAATCAGCCAGCCGATCCAGCCGAGATGGCGCAAGCGCTCCAGCACCGTGAGCACGGCACCGCTCCATTGTTCGCCAAACAGGCTGCCAACCGCGACGGCGGCCAGCAGGGCGGCGCCACCGATCACGCTCGTCATCACGGGGCGATCACGCCGCAGCGATGCAGGCCAGGAGGGCATTACGGGCCGAGCACCGGCCAAGCGATCAAGCCCGCCCGCGCCAGGCGAAACCGGGCGGCAGTGTCGAGCACACCGAAGCCATATTGCACCGAGCGGCGGAAATTGATCGAGGAGGCATCGTCAAAATAGCGGGTGGGGCAGGATATTTCGCCGATTTGAAACCCGGCATGCACCGCTTGGGCGATCATTTGATTATCGAACACGAAATCATCCGAGCAGCGCGCCAACGGCAATTGCTCCAGCACCCGGCGCGACCAGGCGCGGTAGCCGGTATGGTATTCGGAGAGTTTTTGCCCAAGCAGGATATTTTCAACGAAAGTCAGCCCGCGATTGGCGATATATTTCCAGAGCGGCATGCCGCCTTTGAGCGCGCCGCCGCCGAGAATTCGCGACCCCAGCACCGCATCATAATGACCCGAGACAATCATCGCTGCCATCGCGGGGATCAATTTCGGCGAATATTGATAATCAGGATGCAGCATCACCACGATGTCGGCACCGCGCCCGAGGGCGGCCTGGTAGCAGGTTTTTTGATTGCCGCCATAGCCGCGATTGCGCTCATGCACGATGGTATGCAGGCCAAGGGCGCGGGCGAGGGACACGGTATCATCGTGGCTCGCATCATCGGTGAGGATCAGGTCATCGACGATATCACGATCAATATCCTCGATGGTGCGCGCCAGGGTTTTGGCGGCATTATAGGCGGGGAGCACCACGGCGATACGCTGACCCGCCATCATAGCAGATCAGGCAGCCCGGCTCAGTCGTTTGAAAAAGGCGGAAACCCGGTGGCGCCGCATTTCATATTTCGCGTGGGCGTCATCGGTCATGTAATTCATTTGCACGGTGATACGCTTGCCAATGAAGGTTTTATGGCCGTGCCACGTGTTGGGGCCATTGGGAAACACCAGCAATGTGCCATTGACCGGCGGCACTTCGACCGCGAAATCCTCAAGATTATTCGGGCCGCGCAACAGCCGCAGACAGCCTTCCTGCCGGTCCCAGGCGGCATCCGCCGGGTTGAGATAGAGCAGGATGGTCACGCGTTTGGCTGCCGAGTCGCAATGGATTTGGCCATCGCGGGCGCCGGTTTGCCCGCGCACCGTGACCATCACCGGCGCATCATGCAAATCGAGTGCGAATTTTTCGGCAATCGCCTCGCGCATGGCGTGGCCCGCCATCGACGCCATCAGGTCAGCAGCAGCCGGGCCGAAGCGCAACGCTTCGACCGGCACGGAGCCACGCGCGCCAATCGGCGGGATGGCGCTGACGACGGCTGTGAGCCATTCGGGGCGCACGAAATTGGGCACCACCACATGCGGGAACGGGTCGGTGGCGATGGGCGTGGATTTAAAGCGATCGAGATCGAGCATATCCATGATCGAAACCCTCAAGGGCTGCGTCGCGCCGTTCAGAATCCTTCGCGTTCGACGCGCTTGCGCTCCATTTTACGAGCCCGGCGGACGGCCTCAGCGGCTTCGCGGGCGCGGCGCTCAGACGGTTTTTCGTAATGACGCCGCAGCTTCATTTCCCGAAACACGCCTTCGCGTTGCAGTTTCTTTTTGAGCGCCTTCAGCGCTTGATCGACATTGTTGTCACGAACGAGAACTTGCACTTGGCTGAATACTCCTTGCTAGCCAGTTGAGATGAACATCGATAGTCGGCACGCACGAAACGGTTCTGCTGGATGAACGAAACCGTTAAAACCACACAACAAACGGCGCGACACAGCCGGAGGCGGCATCGCGACCTGATTCTTGCTCCGCTCTATAGCAAGATTTTCTGCCGTGCAAATGGTTAAGGCTGAACAACGCGGCAGGTTTTGCCGAGCTGTGGGATTTTTTCCTCACTGGATAAAGCCACCGCCGAGCACGCGGGTGCCATCATAGACCACGCAGGCCTGTCCGGGCGCGGCGAGCGCGGGCTGCTCGAGCGTGACGGTGCCGGTGGCAAAATCGATCAAGGCCGGGTGCGGCGCTTCGCGGGCGCGCAATTTCACCATCGCCGGGTGCGGTTCGGCCGGGCTGTCGATCAGCCAATTGCAGTCGCGGAGGAGAATTTTTTGCGCGCCGGTATGGCGCGGGCCAACTTCAATTCGCCGCGTCGCCGGATCGATGCGCGTGACGATCTGCCCGGTTGCAGCGCCGAGGCGCTTGGCCTGACCCACCGTGTAGCGGCCAATACCCTGATGCCGATCCAGCACGCGGCCCTCGGCATCGACAATATCGCCCGGCTCTGCCGCGTCTGGCCGTAGCCGTGCGACGATATCGGCATAAGAGCCGGAGGGCACGAAGCAAATATCCTGGCTGTCGGCCTTTTCGGCCACCGGCAGGCCCATGCGGGCGGCTTCTGCGCGCACCTCGGCTTTGCTGGCCATCGTGCCAAGGGGAAAACGGGCGAATTCAAGCTGCGACCGGGTGGTGGCGAACAGGAACCAGGATTGATCACGCGCATCATCGACGGCGCGATGCAGCTCTGGGCCGGTGGGTCCGTCTTCGCGGCGGACATAATGGCCGGTGGCCAGGGCTTCGGCACCCAGATCGCGGGCGAGGCCGAGCAGGTCGCCGAATTTCAGATGCTGGTTGCAGGCCACGCAGGGCACCGGGGTTTGCCCGGCGGCGTATGAATCGGCAAAAGCCTGGATCACGTTGCGGCGAAACGCCTGCTCGGAATCGATGACATAATGGGCAATGCCCAGCCGGTCCGCGACGTTGCGGGCGTCATGAATATCCTGCCCGGCGCAGCAAGCCCCCTTCCGGCCTGAGGCGGCGCCGTGATCATAAAGCTGCAGCGTCACGCCGATCACCTCATGGCCAGCCTCATGCAGCAGGCCAGCGACCAGCGAGCTATCCACGCCGCCGGACATGGCAACCACTACTCTCATCGCAGCATTCCTGGCGCGGCCATCTCAGCCGGACTGGGCGTTGCGCACGCCGGAGGGCAGGCGCACCACCAATCCATCGAGCGCCTCACTCATGACGATTTGGCAGCCCAGCCGTGAGGTTTTTTCGAGGCCGAAAGCAAGATCGAGCATGTCTTCCTCATCTTCGGAGGCGCGCTCAAGCTTGGCGAACCATGCCGGATCGACGATGACATGGCAGGTCGAGCAGGCCAGCGAACCCTCGCACGCGCCTTCGATGTCCACGCCGTGTTTATGGGCGATTTCCAGCACGGACAGGCCGATTGGGGCGTCAACGGTGCGGTGCGAGCCATCGCGCTCGACAAAAATCATCTGTGGCATGGTCGGTATCCTGTGGGTGGGTGCCGGTTGCGCGGCGATCAATGGGGGCAACAAACGCGACCGGGCGCGTCAAACGACCGGTTCTGCTGAGGCAATATGAGACCGATCCGCTTTGTGCAAGGCGCGGGTGATTGAATTTTGGTAGGCATCAAGGAAACGCGCCGGCGCGTCGTCCGGACAATTCCACGGCAGCGAGACGCGAATGGCGCAGCCGGCCAGCGCATCGAGGCCCATGGCATCGAGCACCGGGCTGCGGGCGACCTTGCCCGACGAGCAAGCGGAACCGGCGGAAACCGCGATTCCGGCCAGATCCAGCGCAATCACTTGGGTTTGTGCGGCGAGTGTCCGCACTGCGAGGCAGGTGGTGTTGGGCAGGCGCGGCGCGTCTTGCCCGATAATATCGGCGCCGAGGGCGCGCGCACCCTCTTCGATCTGGTCGCGCAGCCTTTGCAGCCGATGTGGTTCCTCAGGCCCGATCGCAGCGATCGCGGCGGCAAATCCGGCAATGGCGGGCAGATCGGGGGTGCCACCACGCCGACCACGCTCCTGCCCGCCGCCAATGATGAGCGGGGTTAGCTGATCGGCGATGGACGGGGCCAGCACCAGCGCGCCGGCGCCCTTTGGGCCGCCGAGTTTGTGGCTCGATAGCGCGAGACTCGCGGCACCTGCGCCGAGCGGATCGGTGCGCAGGCGGCCCGCCGATTGTGCGGCATCAACATGCAAGATCGCCTGATGTGCCGCGCAGAGTGCAGCGATTGCGGGGATCGGGTGGATTACGCCGGTTTCGTTGTTGGCTTCCATCAAGCATACCAAGGCACTTTGATGTGCGGCGAGCAAACGCTCAAGTGCCGCGAGATCGATCACGCCAGATCGGATGACCGGCACAATGACCGCCCGGCCCGTGGCTTGGGCGGGGGCGCGGATCGCGTCATGCTCGGTGGCGCCGACCAGGATGGGGCGATGGGCGCCGAGCGCGTGGATGGCGAGAGCGTTCGCCTCGGTGGCACCGGAGGTGAACACCAAATCCTGTGGGCGGGCGCGGCAATGCAGGGCGATGGTTTCGCGCGATTTTTCCAAAATATGCCGCGCCGCGCGGCCTAGGCGATGGATCGAGGCCGGGTTGGCGGCATCAAGGGCGGCAAGGATGGCGGCGCGAGCGGCGGGGCGCAGCGTTTCGCTGGCGTTGGCGTCGAGATAAAGCGGATCAGTCGCGGGCAAAACCGTCTCGCGGGCTGGACGTGACCGGATCGCGCGGCGCTGTTCGTGCCGCGATGCGCGCATCAGACCGGGCAACGCGCTGCTCCAGATCAGTCAGTTCGGCGCGCAGCGTTTCGATTTCACTCAGCAGCGGGTCGATACACGGGTCACAAGGGGTGCCGTACGGATCGAACCGGACTTTTTCGCGCTCATTGGCAATGCGCGGCTCATCACGCCGCTCGACCGGGCGGGCCGGAATACCGACCACGGTGGTTCCGGCTGGAACCTCGGCCACCACCACCGCATTGGCGCCGATCCGCGCATTTTCGCCGATCAGAATCGCACCCAGCACCTTCGCACCGGCACCGATAATGACATTATTGCCAATGGTGGGGTGGCGCTTGCCATGATCGGTCGCGGTGCCGCCCAGCGTTACTTGATGATATAAATAGACATCATCGCCCAGTTCTGCAGTTTCGCCAATCACCACGCCCATGCCGTGATCAATGATGCAGCGCCGACCAATTTTGGCACCGGGATGGATTTCGATGCCGGTCAGCATCCGGCCAAAATGCGACACGACGCGCCCGAGCAGCCGCAAATGATGACCCCAGAGATAGTGAGCGACCCGATGGATCAGCACTGCATGCAATCCGGGATAGCAGAGAATGACTTCCAAATTGGAGCGGGCGGCGGGGTCGCGCTGCCGGTAGGCTCGGATCGTCTCGCCAAAAAACATAGGGGTCATGCGACATTTCCGTAGGAATGGAGCGGTCAATAGGGTATAAAGCCAGACCCCGAGGGGAATGTCCGCTCGGTAGCCAATGAGTGTGGTGTCTGTTGGGGTGAAGGTCAACCCGAGGCGGCGGGTGAGTCGATGCGGATTTTGCGGTGCCGGGCGCGATTTTTCGGCGATCTGGCATTATCCGGCGGCGTCTCCTGCATTGTGAATATATTTTATATAGATCACCGGCGACGGTCCTATATATAAGTCAGGTTTGTGACGGCGGGGCGGGGCGTGCTGAGGCGCGCGGGCCTGGCCGGTTATGGTCAACAAGGTGAAGGGGCTGTGGGGACAGTGCCAGGGTAAATTTCGCTGATGTTGGATGGGGTGCGGTGCCGCCAACGGCGCCGCCCGCAGGGCTTAGATGAAGCAGAACGAGAGAGTGTAGAGAACAATGCCTGAAGTTATGTTCGCGGGGCCGGATGGTCGGCTCGAGGGTCGTTATCATCATGCAAAAGAGCGCGGCGCGCCGTTGGCGCTGGTGCTGCACCCGCACCCGCTGCATGGCGGGACGATGAATAACCGCATTACCTATTCGATGTATCAGGTCTTTCAGCGCTTGGGCTTTTCGACCATGCGGTTCAATTTCCGTGGGGTCGGGCGCAGCCAGGGTAAGTTCGATGGCGGCATGGGCGAGATTAATGATGCGGCGGCGGCGTTGGATTGGATGCAGTCGCTCAATCCGGGCCATGGCGGCCTCTGGATTGCTGGCTATTCGTTCGGCGCGTTTGTGGGCATGCAGCTTTTGATGCGGCGCCCAGAAGTGTCGGGCTGGATCAGCATCGCACCGCCGGCGGCGCATTATGATTTCGGGTTTCTAGCACCATGCCCGTGCGGCGGGTTGATGATCCATGGCGAGGCCGATGAGCTGGTGCCGGAAAATTCGGTGCGCAAGCTGGTCGATAAGCTGAACACCCAAAAGGGCGTTGCGGTTGATTATCGGGTGGTGCCGGGTGCTGATCACGTGTTCGCCCAGCAGGCCGATTTGATCGCCGAGGCGGTGGAATCGTATGTCAGCGCCGAAATTGCCCGCAAGCACATGGCGCTCGCTGCCGATTAAGCGGATTTTCGCTCATGACGCGCCCCACAGATCGGATTATGCCGTTTGATCTGTGGGGCTTTCGTCCGTCTCATCGGTGAGAAACAGCCGCTGAACATAGAGGCCGGGTGTGACGATCGTCTCCGGGCTGAGCGCGCCGAGTTCAACGCGCTGATGAATTTGGGCGATGGTGATGGTGCCAGCGGTTGCCATGATCGGGTTGAAATTGCGCCCGGTCGCGCGATAGGTCAGGTTGCCCCAGCGATCGGCTGACCAAGCCTCGATCAGCGCAAAATCGGCACTCAGGGCCGATTCCAGCACGCAAAGACGATTGTGAATGATCCGGGTTTCTTTGCCCTCGGCCAGTGCGGTGTCTGCCCCGGTCGGGGTGAAAAACGCGGGAATACCGGCACCGGCGGCGCGAATCCGCTCGGCCAGCGTGCCTTGCGGCACCAGCTCAAGCTCAATTTCGCCCGCCGCATAGAGGCGATCAAACGCGGTTTTGGTGGGAGCGCGGGGATAAGAGCAAATGACTTTGGTCACCGCCCCTTCGGCGATCAAAGCGGGCAGACCGCCAAAATCACCCCCGGCATTATTGGCAATCAGCGTCAGGTTGCGCAGCCCGCGACCACTGAGCGCATCGACCAGACGATGGGGTTGGCCAATGGCACCAAAGCCGCCGACCATGATGCTGGCGCCATCGGTGATCCCCGCCAAAGCGGCTTCCAGCGAGGGGACGAATTTATCGATCATCGGAACTTGGTGTCGGGACTGGTGGTGTCGGGACTGGTGGTGTCGGGACTGATGGTGTCGGGACTGATGGTGTCGGGACTGGGCACCGGAACCGGGCAGGTGGGGGCGTCAGATATCGATGTCGCTGACATTGCCGGCATTCTCCTGGATGAAGCGGAAGCGCAATTCAGGTTTGCGCCCCATCAGGCTTTCGACCATTTCCTCGGTCTGCGCGCGCCGCTCAGGCAGGGCGACAACGCGCAGCAGCACGCGTTTGGCCGGGTCCATGGTGGTTTCCTTCAGCATCGCGGGCGGCATTTCGCCCAAGCCTTTGAACCGGCTGATATCAACCTTGGCGCTGCCTTTGAAGGTGGTTTTCAGCAAGCGGTCTCGGGCCTGATCGTCCATCGCATAGACCGATTTGCTGCCCTGGGTCAGCCGATAGAGCGGCGGTTGCGCTAGATAGACATGCCCGCCACGGATCAGCTCAGGCAGTTCGCGATAGAAAAATGTCATCAGCAGCGAGGCGATATGTGCGCCATCGACATCGGCATCGGTCATGATGATGATCCGGCCATAGCGTAGCTGATCGAGGCGAAACCGATCGCCAACGCCGCAGCCCAGCGCCTCGATCAGGTCTTTGAGTTCCTGATTTTGCCGCAGCTTTTCGGTGGAGGCCGAAGCGACGTTGAGGATTTTGCCGCGCAGGGGCAGCACCGCCTGGGTTTCGCGGTTGCGCGCCTGCTTGGCCGACCCACCGGCGGAATCGCCTTCGACCAGGAAAATCTCAGTATCCTCGCGCGATTCACGGGTGCAATCGGTCAATTTGCCAGGCAGGCGCAGGCGGCGGGTTGCCGATTTGCGTGGGGTATCTTTGGCTTCGCGGCGGCGGATCCGCTCCTCCGCCCGTTCGATCACGAAGGCGAGCAGATTATCCGCATTCGCCGGATCACCGGTTAGAAAATGTTCGAACCGATCGCGCAGCGCAAATTCGGTCAGGCGCTGGGCGGCGGGCGAGGTCAGTTTTTCTTTGGTCTGGCCTTGGAATTGCGGGTCACGGATGAACAGCGAGAGTTTGGCGGCGAGGGTCGCGGTAACATCTTCGGAGGTGATGATGGCGGCGCGTTTATTGCCGCGCGCATCGCCAAAGCCGCGCAACGCTTTGAGCAGGCCCGCCCGAAACCCTGCTTCATGGGTGCCGCCCTGCGGGGTCGGGATGGTGTTGCAATAGGTGGCGAGGCTGGCTTCGCCGCTCTCCTGCCAGGCGCATGCCCATTCCAGCTTGCCGGCTTGCTCAGGCAAATCCGCCGATCCGGCCCATACCGGCACCACCAAGGCCGGGTTGGCACCCAGCTCCTCGGCCAGTGAATCGGCCAGACCGCCGGGGAAATGCAGTTCGGCTTGGGCGGGAATATCCGAGCCGGGGGGCAGGATCGCCGGATCGCAGCTCCAGCGGATCCGCACGCCACGAAACAAATAGGCTTTCGAGCGGCATAGCCGGTAGAGCAAAGCGGGGCTGAAGCGCAGCGGCCCGAAAATTTCAGGATCGGGCACGAAGCGAAACAAGGTGCCGCGCCGATTGGCCACGGCGCCGGCATTGACCAGCGGGCCGAGCGGTTTGCCGCGCGCATAATCCTGGCGCCACAGCACACGGTCACGCGCCACTTCGACTTCGAGTCGCTCGGCCAGCGCATTGACCACGGAACTGCCGACACCATGCAGCCCGCCCGAGGTTTCGTAGGCTTTGCCGGAAAATTTGCCGCCCGAATGCAAGGTGGTGAGAATGACTTCGAGCGCTGATTTGTCTTTGAATTTGGGGTGGGCATCAACCGGGATGCCGCGCCCATTATCGCGAACCGTCAGCCAATTATCCGCGCTCAGGCTCATTTCGATCAGGGACGCATGGCCCGCCACCGCCTCATCCATTGCGTTGTCGAGCAATTCGGCGGCCAGATGATGCAAGGCGGACTGATCGGTGCCGCCGATATACATGCCGGGGCGGCGCCGCACCGGCTCCAGCCCTTCCAAAACCTCGATATCGCGCGCGGAATAGCTTTGCTCCGGCCCGGTTTTCGCAAATAAATCGCTCACGCTATCCTCGATTTCATCTATTTGACCCAACAGCCCGGCAAACCCAACAGCTCGGCACACCCGCCCGCACAACGACGACGCAGCGGTTATAAATGCGCGAGGGTGCGATTCACAATCGCCGCCGCTGCCTCGAACGCATGATCGGCGTCCATCGCGGTGGTGTCCAGCCGGTGCGCGTCTGGTGCTGGCTTCAGCGGCGCTGCGGCGCGGGTGCGATCGGCCTCGTCGCGGGCGGCGAGATCATCGCGCACCGCCTCCAGCGTGGTCGCGATGCCGGTGGCGGCGCGTTCGGCGTAGCGCCGGGCCGCCCGCACATCGAGCGAGGCGGTGACATAGAGCTTCACCGGCGCGTCGGGAAACACAATAGTGCCAATATCGCGCCCATCCAGCACCGCACCGGAGGCGGTGGCGAAATCACGCTGAAAATCGAGCAAAATGGCGCGCACCGCAGCGATGGAGGCAACGGCACTGGCCATGCGGTCAACATCCGGGGTGCGCAGATCATCGCGCGTCAAATCAACCCGATTGAGCGATTGTGCCTGCGCGATGGCATCTTGCGCCGCCGTGCCGCCAGCATCCAACACCCGGCGGGCCACGGCGCGATAGAGCAGGCCGGTATCCAGATAGGGCAGGTTGAACGCTCGGGCGAGGCGGCGTGCGAGCGTGCCTTTGCCGGAGGCGGCGGGACCATCGATGGCGATCACCAGTTTTTGCGGGGCGCTGCGCATCATGCCACCTCGTCAGCCAGCGTGATGGTCGCGCCCAAGCCGCGCATCAGCGGCACGAAACCAGGGAAGCTGGTCTCGATAAAGCGCACATCATCGATCTGCACCGGCGCATCCGCCGCCAGACCGAGCACCAGCGCGCTCATCGCCAAGCGATGATCCATGCGGGTCTCCACCACGCCACCGCCCAGCCTATTAACGCTGCCGGTGATGATCAGATCATCACCCTCCAGACTGACCGCCGCGCCATTGGCCTGCAGCAGCGCGAGCGTGGCTGACAGGCGGTCACTCTCCTTTACCCGCAATTCACCAAGGCCGCGCAGCCGCGAGGGGCCGGCGGCACCGGCGCAGGCGATGGCGAGTATTGGATATTCATCGATCATCGACGGCGCGCGGTCCGCCGGCACATCCACGCCACGCAACGCCGAGGCGGTGACCGTGATGTCGCCCACGGGTTCGCCGCCTTCGATCCGATGATGGCTGAACGACAGATCCGCGCCCATTTCCTGCAGCGTGGTGAACAGGCCGGTGCGCAGCGGGTTGAGACCAACGGCTTCGATAGTGATGCGCGATCCAGCAATCAGCGAGGCGGCAACAATGGGAAACGCCGCCGAGGACGGATCGCCAGGAACCGCGATGTCGGCGGCGGTGAGCTCAGGCTGGCCGGTGAGGCGGATCAGGCGGCCATCGCCGCGTGGCTCGATGGTCAGATGTGCGCCGAAATGGCGGAGCATGTTCTCCGAATGATCGCGCGTGGGTTCCGGCTCTTCGATGCTGGTGATGCCGCGGGCATTCAGCCCGGCGAGCAGCAAAGCCGATTTGACCTGGGCGGATGCCACGGGCAAGCGATAGGTCAGTGGCATCGCCTCGGCGGCGCCTTTGACCGATAGCGGCAATAAATCGCCGGGGCGCGCGGCGAACACCGCTCCACTGGCGGCCAGGGGCTCAATCACCCGGCGCATCGGGCGGCGGCGGAGCGAGGCATCGCCGGTCATCACCGCGAACAGATCATGGCTGGCCAGCACACCGCAGAGCAGGCGCGCCGCCGTGCCGGAATTACCCATGTCGAGCACATCATCGGGCGTTTGCAAGGCACCGAGGCCAAGCCCGGTCACGCTCCAAACGCCGACGCCATGGTTGGTCACGGTGGCGCCCAGAGCGCGCATGGCGGCGGCGGTGCGCAACACATCCTCCCCCTCCAACAGCCCGGTGATCCGGCTGGTGCCCACCGCGAGGGCGGCAAACATCAGCGCGCGGTGCGATATTGATTTGTCGCCGGGCACGCGGATTTTGCCGGTCAAACCGGCGGTTGCGGGACGAGCTTGGGCGGGGATCGGGGCGCGTTGGGTCATCGCCGCGCGATTAGCACGTTGGGCCGGGTTTGACATAGTCATGGATGGGTGGCATGGCGCCCGGCCTGAAGCGATCTGTTCCAAATTTCCACGAGGCAAGCATGGTTAAGCCGGAGCTGGGCGACAAACATACCTGCACCAACTGCGGTGCACGGTTTTTCGATTTCGGAAAGCAACCGGCGGTGTGCCCAAAATGCAGCACTGAGCAGCCCATTGAGCTGCCGAAGCTGAAGCGGGCCGCGCCGATCCAAGAGGATGTAAAAAAACCGATCAAAGCCGCGGTGGCACCGGGCGATGATGTGGAAATCGATGATGATGTTGATGCCGATGACGCAGATTTGCTCGAAGACGCGGAAGACATCGATGATGATGCGGTGATCGACGCCGATATCGAGGTTGAACGCGACGGCGAAGACGCCGAACGCTAATACCGAACGGATTTTGCCGTTCGACGACTCGATGTTGGACTGAGCGGCTCGGCTTGCGCGTCGCTCACCGTGCATCGCCAAAAATTTCGAAATTTTTTTGGCGATGTTAACCAAATCCTCATGATTGTTGCGCATGGTCGGACTTGGCCAAAAGGGCCGAACCAAAAGGGGCATGTCATGACAAGCAATTTTTTGACCGAAGCGAGGTCTTTGGGCGACACGGGAATGAAAATGGGAAATGCGGGCGCGGTGCCGTCGCCCCGCGTGATCAGTCCCTTGATGTTGAGCGATCAGCTCATGACGTTGGCGCAGGACGCCGATCAGGCTGGGTTGCGCCCGGTCGCTGGCGATTTATTGCGCTTGGCGCTGCGGATTTGCGAGAATCGGCCGACGCTGCGGCGGCACACCCGGCAGCCCACGCGGCGGCGCTTGGCGGCACCAATCGGCGGTTCGGCTTGACGGCGGAGATGTTCGCGATTCAACTGGAACCCTAGACCGGGTGGCTGCAATGGGCGGCGCATCCGGCCAGCGGACCAGACGGGAGCGACATGCAGCAACACGATACCGGACATCCTGCGAACCTTGAGCAAACCGCCCCGATCCGGCGCGGTGACACAAGACGTTCGGACGCCAATCCGGGGCCACAAGCGCCAACCGGCGGGCCGCTCGCTGGCGTGCGGGTGCTGGACCTCACCCGGGTTCTGGCGGGGCCGACTTGCACGCAAATGCTGGGTGATCTGGGGGCCGAGGTGATCAAGATCGAAAAGCCTGGCGCGGGTGATGACACCAGGGGTTTCGCTCCGCCGACTTTGGGCGATACTGGGCTTTCGGCTTATTTTGCCGGCACCAATCGCAATAAATTATCGGTCACGGTGGATATCGCCAGTGCGGCGGGCCAGCGTTTAATCCATGATTTGCTGGGCCAGTGCGATATTCTGGTCGAGAATTTCAAGGTGGGGGCGCTCGCGCGCTACGGGTTGGGTTATGAGCAGCTGCGGATCGCGCATCCCGGCTTGATCTACGCCTCGATCACCGGCTTTGGCCAAACCGGGCCTTATGCGGCGCGCCCTGGGTATGACAGTTTGGTGCAGGGCATGGGCGGCATCATGTCGCTGACCGGCGTGCCGGATGGCGAGCCGATGAAGGTTGGCGTGCCAATCGCTGATTTGTTCGCGGGTCTGTATGGGGCGATTGGGGTGCTGGCGGCGTTGCGTCATCGCGATGCAACGGGTGAGGGGCAGCATATCGATATTGGCATGCTTGATGCCAATTTGGCTTGGCTTGCCAATCAGGCGATGAATTTTTTGGCCACCGGCAAAAATCCGCAGCGGCTCGGCAATCAGCATCCGAACATCGTGCCGTATCAGGTGTTTGCAACGGCGGATGGGCATATCGTGCTGTCGATTGGCAACGACCCGACTTTTGCGCGGTTTTGCCGGGCTTTTGGCCTGGAGTCGTTGCTCGATGATGAACGATTCGCGACCAACGCGGCGCGCGTGGCGCATCGCGAGTTGGTCACTGCAACCTTGGCGCCGGTGCTCGCCGCGCAGCCGAGCGCCTGGTGGCTTGCGCAGTTGGAGATCCAAAAAATCGGTTGCGGGCCGATCAATACGCTGAGCGAGGTTTTCGCCGATCCCCATGTGGCAGCGCGCGGCGGGGTGATCCAGATGGAGGCTGGCGGCGAAGATGTGTCGTTGATCGCCAATCCGGTGCGCTTATCCGCCTCCCCCGTATCGTACCGGCGCGCCCCGCCCCGGCTGGGTGCGGATACCGAGGAGGTTTTGAGCCGCTTGCTCGATCTTGATGCCGCACAGCAAGCGGATTTGCGGGCGCAGGGTGTGATCTGAGATGGCCAGGCCAGGGGCGATTTCTTATTTGCTAGGCACCCAGTTTCATCGGTTGGCCTTCGTCGAATTCGGCAACCCGGCTGCACCTTCGGTGCTGTGCGTGCATGGATTGACCCGCAATGGCCGTGATTTTGATCCGTTAGCGGAAGCTTTGGCGGATCGCTATCATGTGATTTGCCCGGATTTGCCGGGGCGCGGCGCGTCGGATTGGTTGCCCGATGCGGCATTGTACCAGCCGGCGAGTTATGTCGCCGCACTCAGCCATTTATTGGCCTATATCAACAAGAATGTCGCCTGGGTCGGCACCTCGCTGGGTGGCATTTGCGGCATGATGGTAGCGGCGGCGGCGCAGACGCCGATCACCAAGCTGGTGCTGAATGATATTGGCCCGTTGATCCCGGCGGCGGCCTTGGCGCGGATTCGCGATTATATCGGCGGCGGGCCAGAGGTTTTTGCTGATCTTGGCGCGCTGGAGGCGCATTTGCGCATGATCCATGCGCCTTTTGGCCGATTGAGCGATGCGCAATGGCGGCATTTGGCGCGTTTTTCGGCGCGCAAGTTGAACGGTGGCGGTTTTGCGCTGCATTATGATCCGGCGATTGCAACGCCGATCAAGGCGAGCATTCCGGTCGATGCCGATTTGAGCGTGTTTTGGGATCGGGTGCGCGCCCCGGTGCTGGCCATTCGCGGCGAATCCAGCGATTTGCTGACCGAGGCGACGTTCGCGCGCATGGCGCAGGCGGGCGCGCAAACATTGACGGTGGCCGATTGCGGGCACGCACCCGCCTTGATGGATGCCCCGACTATTGCCGCAATCCGCCGGTTTCTGGACGGCTAGAGCGTGATTGCCGATCAATTTCATTGGTTGAGTTCGGATCGGTTGATTCAGCCTGAACCAACATTGATCCAATGAGCGGGAAGCCGCCGCGTCGTTTGGGTGTCAAAGAGCTGCGTTGGCGCCGGGTGGTCACGGGGGCGATCATGGCGCTGATGTCGGGCGATATGTCACTCGCGGCGGCGGGTTGCGCTTTTTATGCGACGCTGGCCTTGTTTCCGGCGCTGACCACGGTGATTTCGCTTTATGGGTTGGTGTTCGATCCGCAATCCGTGGCCCCGCAATTGCATTATTTGCAGCGATTCATGCCTGATACCGCCTATTTGTTGATCGCCGGGCGAATTAAGCATTTGGTCTCGGCGGGCAATACCAGTCTTGGCATCGGCCTCGCCGTGTCGTTGGCTTTTACGCTGTATTCGTCCTCATCGGGCACCAAATCATTAATTTACGCCTTGAACCTGATCCATCGGCGTGAGGAGACGCGCGGGTTCGTGCGGTTTCAGGCCACAGCGCTGGGCATGACATTGCTCGCCATGATTGGCGCGATTTTGGCAATCGGCGTGTTGGTGGTGCTGCCGCTGCTGTTCAATTTGCTGGGGTTGGGGGCTGATTCGGGCAATCTGGTGGTGCTGCTCGGCTTTATCATGTTGACCTTGTTCATGGCGCTGGCGCTGAGTTTATTATATCGGTTTGGGCCGTCATTTCGGCTGGCCGACGGTCATGCGGTGGTGCCGGGTGCGGTGGTGGCCATCATTCTGTGGATGGTGATGTCTTATGTGTTCGCGCTCTATGTGGGGCGGTTCGCCGCTTACAGCCAAACCTATGGCCCGCTCGCGACGATTATTGGGTTGATGATGTGGTTTTATCTGACGGCCTATGCCTTGCTGTTTGGCGCCCAGCTCAATGCGGCGGTCGAGCGCGCCCGGCTCGTCACCGGGGTCCCATTGGATGGAACGGATGACAGCGCGGCACCGCTCGGTTAGGTTAATCCCATGCTCCAAGATCAGGCGATCCAGGCGTTCACGCAGCTCTTCGGTGATCGGTTCAGCCAGCATCCCGCCCATTGTGCCACCCATGCCCATGGCGAGGCCAATCCGGCGGCGCATCAGCCTGATGCGGTGGTGTTTGCACACTCGACCGAGGAAGTGGCAGCGCTGCTCAGACATTGTCACGCGCATCACATCCCGGTCACCGCGTTTGGCGCTGGCACCTCGCTCGAGGGGCATGTCACGCCGGTGCAAGGCGGCATCAGCCTTGATTTGAGCCAGATGAACCAGATTTTGGCGGTGCATGATGCGGATTTGGATGTCCGTGTGCAGGCGGGCGTGACGCGCCGGCAGCTCAATGGCGCATTACGCGATCACGGTTTGTTTTTCCCGGTCGATCCGGGGGCGGATTCCACCATTGGCGGCATGTGCGCCACGCGCGCCTCCGGCACCAATGCGGTGCGCTATGGCACCATGCGCGAGAATGTGCTCGGGCTGCGCGCGGTGCTTGCCGATGGCACGATTGTCGATACTGGCGGGCGGGTGCGCAAATCCTCGACCGGCTATGATCTGACCCGGCTGCTGATCGGCTCGGAGGGTACGCTTGGCATTATCACCGAAATTCAACTCCGCCTGTTCGGGATTCCCGAGGCAACCGGGGCGGCAATCTGCCAGTTCACCAATGTCGCGGGGGCGGTGTCCAGCGTTATTGAAATTATTCAATCGGGTATTCCGGTTGCGCGGATCGAGTTTGTTGATGCCGCACAAATGGCGGCCTCAATCGCCTACTCCAAACTGACCGGGCTGCAAGCGTTGCCGACGCTGTTATTCGAATTCCATGGCAGTGCCGCGAGTGTCGCGGAGCAGGCGCAGCAGGCCGAAGCGATCACCACCGGGCATGGCGGTGCGGCTTTTGCCGTTGCGACGGCGGCTGAGGATCGCAACCGGCTTTGGCAGGCCAGGCATGACGCATTTTGGGCGGCGCGGGCATCGCGCCCTGGCTATGCGGTGTTCACCACCGACACGATCGTGCCCATCTCGCGCCTGGCCGAGGCAATTGCGCAAGCCGATGCGGCGGTTGCCCGCTCCGGGTTGGATGCTTGTGTGGTTGGCCATGTGGGGGACGGCAATTTTCATGTGATGATTTTATTTCCCGACACGCCAGAGGCGGCGGCGCGGGCCTGGGCGCTGGATCGTGACATTGTTGCGCAGGCGCTGGATCTCGGGGGGGCTGCGAGCGGTGAGCACGGGGTGGGTTTGGGCAAGCGCGAGTTTTTACACCGTGAACATGGTGCACCGGCCCTCGCGATGATGCGGGCGATCAAGACCGCACTCGATCCGCGCGGTATTCTCAATCCGGGAAAAATTTTCCTCGATCCACCTTCCGGCGATTATTGAGCAAATGCGCGGCTTGGTGAGCGGCGCTGCGCCGGATGCGTTTGCATTCCCGCGATGCGCGCCCATAATGCAGTCATGGCGATTCTGAAACTCACCAAATTGGGTCATCCGGTGCTGGCGCGCCGCGCCGCGCCGGTTGCCGATGCCACTGATCCCGCAATCCAACGGCTGATCGCCGATATGATTGAGACGCTCGATGATGCGGGCGGTGTTGGGTTGGCCGCGCCGCAGGTGCATCAATCGCTGCGCCTGTTCATTTATCGGGTACCCGAGCACCGGGCGAGCGGTGCGCCGGAGGATAGCGCGCAAGCGCTGAGCGTGGTGATCAATCCCGAAATTATCGAAGCCTCGGCGGAGACGGCGGATGATTGGGAAGGATGCCTCTCGATCCCCGGCCTCACCGGCAAAGTGCGCAGGCCTGCGCGTATCGTGCTGCGCGGGCAGGATGAGACCGGCGCTTATTTCACCCGCCCGGCCACCGGGTTTCATGCGCGGGTGATCCAGCATGAGGCGGATCATTTGGATGGTATTGTGTATCTCGCCCGCTTGGCGGACCCACGGGCGTTGGGCTTTAACGAGGAAATTAGCCGGCACCGCCCGGCGATCGAGGAGCTGTTATGACCGCAACCGATCCCACATCCGCGCCGGTTTTTGATCCCATGGCCGATACCGATCGCGAAACAATTCTCACCGCCATGCTCGATCATATCGCCTTTGATGGCTGGACCCTGCGGGCTGTGCGTCGGGCTTTGGCCGATTTGGGGCGCGATCCGGCGGATGCGCCCATTTTATTTCCCAGCGGCGCCGCCGAAATGATCGAGCTGTGGTCCGCCATGACCGACCGGGCGATGTTGACCGAGGCCATGGCGGCGGACCTTGCTGCCTATCGCACGCCGGGGCGGGTGCGCGCGATCATCACCATTCGGTTTGAGTTGGTGCGCCCGCACAAAGAGGCGCTGCGCCGCGCCTTGGCATTGTTGGCCTTGCCGCAGCATGCGCGCCTCGCCGCCAAACTCACCGCCCGCACGGTCGATCAAATTTGGTTCGCTGCCGGTGATCGGTCCGCCGATTTCGCTTGGTATACCAAACGGGCTTTGCTGGCCGGGGTCTATTCCAGCACCGTGCTGTTTTGGCTGCGCGATGTTTCAGAGGATGATCAGGATACGATTGCGTTTCTTGATCGCCGCCTCAACAACGTCGCGCAAATTGGCAAAATGCGCAAACGGATCGAAGGGTTCGCGCCGCGCCTGCCAGGCCGGTTTTTGGGACGGTTTGCCGGGACTGGAGCGTGATTGCTTATCATCAATCACGCTCCAGCCTTTATTTGCCGATCAATTTCATCGGTTTAGCTCGAATCTGTTGATTCGACCTAAACCAATATTGATCTAACCCATCGCCGCCCGCATAAAAGCCCGCTTCAGGCGCGGCATCCGATTAACCGCGGCGAGGCCCAAATCCCGTGCGAGCCGCACCGGGGGCAAATCGGTGGAGAATAGCCGGTCTAGCCCATCGGTTGCGGCGAGCATCAGCAAATTATCGGGTCGCCGGGCGCGCTGGTAGCGCTGCAACAAATCGGGTGCGCCGGGATCATCGCACTGATCGATCAAGGCAGCCAGCGCCATCGCATCCCGCAGCCCCAAATTCAAACCCTGCCCGGCAATCGGGTGAATGCCGTGGGCGGCATCGCCCACCAGAGCGAGGCGCGGCGCAGTGTAGCGATGCGCATGCAAGGCGCTGAGCCGATAGGTCCAGCGTTTGCCAATCAGCCGCACCGCGCCGAGATGCGGGCCTAACCGGCGGGCAACCTCGGCGGTAAAGCGCGCATCATCCATCACCGCCAATCGATCAGCGATGGCGTGTCCTTCGGTGAACACGATGGCGGAAACATGCGGCGCTCCCTCGATCCCGGTCATCGGTAATTGTGCGAACGGGCCGCCGGGCAAAAAATGTTCGAGTGCTACATTCTGATGCGCCCGTTCATGCGCCAAGGCGCACACCACCGCACTTTGCCGATAGGCAAAGCGGGTGACGGCGATGCCCGCTTGGGCGCGTAACTGACTGCCCCGGCCATCGGCGGCCACCACCAGCCGCGCCCGATAGGTCGTATCACCCGCGATGGTAATGATCGCCTCCTCGGCGCTGCGGGTCACGGCCGCATCCGCCGGGGCGCGCAGGATGATGCGTGGATCGGCGCGTAACTGCGCGTTGATCGCAACGCGCAAGGCCCGCGCTTCGACAATCCAGCCGAACGGGTTCTCGCCGACCGCGCGATGATCGAAATGCAAATGCAGCGGCGATGCGGGCCGCCCTGGTTTGCCATCCGAGACGCGAATTTGTTCAATCGGGCAGGGGGCGAACGCGAGCCGATCCCATAATCCTGCCGTATCCAGCAAGGGGCGCGAACCATACGCGATGGCGTAGGCGCGGCCATCGAAATCCGGATGCTCCATCGGTGGCAAAGCGGCCCGATCCACCAATAGCACTGAGCGGCCTTCATTGGCTAAGCGGCATGCTAGCGCCGCTCCCACTGGACCCGCGCCAATCACCGCAACATCCACCATTTCCGTTTTCATGCCATCATGCCCCTTTGCCGCCTGGCCCGAGTCATAGCGCTGATTTCGCCCCGGCCCAACGCATGTTGGGTTCAGCCCGTGATGCGCAATCCGCGCCGCCTGATTTGATCGGGGTCAATGATGCGAATTGTGCGAGTCGGCGGGTTGGGTGGGGGCCGTTTTTGCCGCTTCCGATGCTTCGGATCGCTGCGCGATGGCGTCGCGCGCGCGATCCTGGCGCAGGCTGCGCCGCACCGAGATGATTTGCCAAATAGCAAAGCCGATGACCAACACATCGCCCATCGCCCATTCCAGAAACGTGGCGTAATGGCCGATCAGGGCCAACATGCTAATCGGTTAATTCAAGCGAGCGCACCGGGTCAAGCGAACGCGTCGGCGCCATGGTTTGGGGGATGAGTTCGGGGGGCAGCGCCGGGCGCGGCTTGGGCGCGGGCGCATCCCGATCCGATTTTGGCTCGGCAAACGGCTTGAGTTTCAAGGTCAGCCAAATGCCATAGGCCACCAGAAAAACGGGCAGGCCAAGGAAATCATAAAGCGGCATCAGCTTCGGACCGCCGAGCATGTAATACATCAACCCGGTTTTGATGGCGGCGTAGCCGAGGCAGATTTGCAGAATTGGCCGCATGATCTCACCGGCGGCAAACATCATCGGGCTCATCGGCTCGTAATCAGGGGCGAGCATTTCAATCCGGCGCAACCGGCGTGCGCGCATACCATGAAACAGCAGGGCGGCACTGGCGATATACATCGCCGCACCAATCGCATCATCAACAGCGTGCATGTTGACCTCCTTTGGCGATGTTCACGCGAAATTGCCTGATATGCAAGCGGATTCGCCGCGTTTGCGCCGATCTTCGCGCTCCAGCTTCTCAATCAGCAGTAAAAGTCGCACGCCCGGCCCTGCCATCTCGGTGCGGGGCAGGGCCACCGCATCGACCAAAAACGCGGTCTCGGGCAAGGGAGCGCCGTCCGTGGCGGGCTGGGGCCAGAGCGCCAATCCGAGGCCGCCCAACGCCAGCGCGACCTTGCGCCGCCCCGAGACGCGCGCACGGCGGGTGACCGAATCATACCCCGATCGGGCAAGTTCGCGGCCAATTTCGCGATAAATCAGTCCAGCCGCCGCAATGGCGGGCCGGCAGCGTAGCGGCAAGGCCGCGATACCGGCAAAGCCGCGCTGGTATAAATGCTCGGCCTCGTCCAACAAATCCGCAATGACCGAGGCGAGGGCCGGGCTGAATTCTGGGGCTGCCAAGAAACGCGCAGGATCAAGCCGTGCGGCGATCAGCGCATCCAACGGCACATAGAGCCGTCCCGCGCGTGCATCCTCGCCGATGTCGCGCGCGATATTGGTCAATTGCATGGCAACACCCAAATCGCACGCCGCCGCCAATGCCTGCGCGTCGCGCACTCCCATCAGCAAGGCCATCATGGCGCCAACGGCACCAGCCACGCGCGCGGCATAGGCGCGCAACGCAGAACGATCCTGGTAGCGCCGCGCCTCGGAATCCCACACCAGCCCCTCAATCAACGCATCGGGCAGGGCGCGCGGAATCGCATGCCGAGCGACCAGGGCCGCAAATTCACGATCCACCGGATCATCGATCGGTGATCCGGCATAAGCGCGATCCAGCCGTGCGGAGAGCTGTTTCACCGCTTCTGCTTTATGGGCGCTGAAATCCACTTCATCATCAGCAACCCGGCAAAATGCGTACAGTGCCACTACATCGCGCCGCAAAGTCGCCGGCAATAACCGGCAGGCGGCGTGAAAACTGAGCGAGCCGCCGCGCAGCAACGCCGCACAGGCTAAATGATCGTGATTAGGCTCGAACATAATGCGCCGCCTCCGGAATCAACTGATCCAACACCCGGGCGGTCGATAACACGCCTGGCACCCCGGCACCGGGATGGGTGCCCGCCCCCACCAAAAACAAATTTCTCACCTCTTCGCTGCGATTATGCGGGCGGAACCAGGCGCTTTGGGTCAATACCGGCTCCAGCCCGAAACCGGCCCCGAGCACCGAGCGATAGCGGCTCGCGAAATCGGCCGGCGTCATCGCCATGGAGGTCACGAGATGATCGCGCAGGCCCGGGAGCATGGTTGCCTCCAATCGCTCGGCCATCAAGGTTTGATAGGCCTGCGCCCGCTCTGCCCAATCGATTGCCGCACCCAAATGCGGCACGGGCGATAAGGCATAAAAAGCATCGCACCCGGCGGGGGCCAAGGCAGGATCGGTCGCTGTTGGGCGGTGCAAATACAGGCTCATATCATCGGCTAGTATTTTTCGCTCGAAAATATCCTCAAGCAAACCCCGATAGCGCGGCCCCATGATAATCGCGTGATGAGGCACGGTATGATATTGCATGTTCGTGCCGAAATACCAAACGAACAGCCCCATCGAATACCGTGATCGCGTTAGTTTCCGATCGGTCCAGCGTTTGCGCGGATGCTCGGATAGCAAGGTTTGATAGGTATAGGCGGCATCAGCGTCCGAAATCACCAAATCCGCGTCGATCATACTGCCATCGGTCAACTCAACCCCGCACGCCGCGCCGTTTTGCACGCGGATCCGGCGCACTTCGGCGTTCAGCCGCAGCACATTGCCTTGATGCGCAATCAGCCGCGCCAAGCCATCAACCAGGGCGCCGGTACCCCCCATCGCGAAATGCACGCCATGACGCCGCTCCAAATGCAAAATAAGGGCATAAATCGCGCTCACCTTGAACGGGTTGCCGCCCACTAACAACGGATGAAAGCTCAGCGCCTGGCGCACCCGCTCATCACGCACATAGCGCGAGACCAGCGCATACACACTGCGGTGACCCGACAGCCGCAATAAATCGGGCAAAATTTTCGCCATGTCGCTCATGGCGCCAAAGGGCACATGGCCCAATTTCTCAAAGCCGATTTGGTAAATTTCCTCGGTAAGCGTGAGGAAGCGGTGATACCCCGCCACATCACCGGGCGCGATCCGGCCAATTTCGGCGGCCATGGCGGCGGGGCTCGATGAGCAATCGAGATGGCTGCCATCATTGAACCGGATCCGGTAAAAGGGCGATATTTCGCGCAATATTACGTCATCGGCCATACGCTTGCCGGCGAGTTGCCATAATTCTTCGAGCAGAAATGGCGCGGTGATAATGGTTGGTCCGGCATCGAAGGTAAAACCATCTTGCCGGAACACGCTGGCTCGGCCACCGGGTTGATCGAGTTTTTCTAACAATGTGACCCGGTAGCCGCGCGCCCCCAGCCGAATGGCGGCGGCAAGGCCGCCGAATCCGGCGCCAATCACCAGCGCGTGGGGACGAGGATCGGCAAAGCCGGGCGGGTTAATCGCGTTCATCGTAATTAGCTTTCAGCACACCAAGAGTTTGGGCAAATTCAACAATCATTGCCGCAATCATGGCCGGTTGCTCCTCATGGGCCAGATGGCCAAGCCCTGGCAAGCGCACATGCTTCGCGGTTGCCACCCGGCGGGCTAACAAAGCGGCATCAGATGGCGGGATGGAGCGATCCTCAGCGCCGGTGACTAACAATAAACGTGGCGTCAAGCGGGGCAAATCGGCTTCAACGCGGTCGAGATCCCAATTGGCCATCATTGAGAGTGCGGCCCCGGCATGGCCACTGCGCCGGGCCAAGCGCCCATAGAGTTCAGCCCCCCGCTGATCAATGCGTGAGCCGGTGCCGTTCAATAGGCGCCCGATCACCATCGGGTCCGCCGCATGCCAGGCGAACAGGCGCGGCACCAGCGGGTTTAGCGACATGAGTTTCGCTAGCGGCGAGAAAATCTGGCCAGCGACACCCTTGAAGCGGCGCAGCGCCCCGTTGAGCGACACGATGCCAAGCGGTGCGATCATGCCATCCAACGCCATTTCCACGGCAATGGCGGCACCCGCCGAATGACCGATCACCAAGGCGGGTGGATCATGGCCCAGCGCGCCTAACAAGGATGCCACCGCCCCCGCCATGCCCGGCAATGACATGCGTGACCAGGGCAGCGGCTCGGTAAAGCCATGACCCGGCAAATCAGGGGCAATCACGGTAAAATGTGCCGCTAGCAAGGGGGCTAAGTCCCGCCAGGAATGGGTCGCAGCACCGGTGCCGTGGAGCAGCAACATGGTCGGGCCTTGGCCCAGTATTTGCACGTGAAACCGGATTGATCCGGCCTTGATAAACCGGCTGGCGCTGCGATTGGGCCAATCAGCGCCATCATGCTCCCAATCGGGAAAGGCCGGGTCCGGCGTGACCGACCGTGATGCGGTGGTCGCACTCATGACGCACGCTGCTCGGCACGAATAATCTCGCTCAACGCGCCTGAATGGGCAAAAGGCAGTGGGAAATGCCGTGCATGCATCCGCCCGGCCAAATCCGCCGCCAATGCGGAGGGGCGCGGTGCGGTGTCGATCACTAACGTGGTCAAACGATCACTCGCGCAAGCACTCGCCGCCGCCAGGGCGTCATCCATGGCTTGTTTGCGACCTTGCCGGCCCTCTCGGTCGATATTCGCGCCGCCATCGGTGAGCAGCACGATCATCGGCCGTTTGCCACGCCGCCGTTCGGCCAGTGCCATTTGTCGCGCGGCATCGATACCGGAGGCCAGCGGCGTTGCACCGCCGCCTGGCAAGCCCGCGAGGCTGCGCCGGGCGCGCGCGAGCGCACTGGTCGGCGGCAGTAAAATCTCGGCGGCGCGATTGCGAAAGGCGATCAGCGCGACTTGATCACGCCGGACATAGCATTCGGCTAACAATAATTGCACCGCCCCTTTGGCCTCAGCCAGCCGGTTCAGGGCGGAAGAGCCGGAAGCGTCCACCGTAACAATCGCGACAGAGCGGGTGGGCTCCTTGAATTTGCGGACCCGAAAATCACTCACGCGCACAATCGGGCCGGGTCGCGCATCGGGATCGTCGCGGCGGCGCAGGCCCTGCCACGGGGCGGCGGCGCGCAGCGTATCCAGCACGGCAAGCCGAATACCCGTTCGCGGCTTACCGGGCCGCACCCCGACCGGGCGACCGCGCTTGCCCATGAATTGCCCGGATGCCGCGCCGCCCCCTTGCCGAGCGGGCGATGTTGCCATCGCGGCCAGCCGCGCCAGTAAATCGGTCGGAATGGCTGCGATCGCTGCCTCCAAAATCAGCTCTTCCAACGGCTTGGATGACGAGGGTTGCGGGGTGCTCTGGTCATCTGGTGGTTGATCATCGCTTCGATCGGCGGGTTCCGGCGCGGCTTGCGGGGGTTCTGGCGGTGGAGCGGCTGGCGCATCCGTGGCAGGAAGCCGGGTGGCGCGTGGTGCAAGCACGAGTTGCGCTGCGCGCTGCGCATCGGCAGCGGACACCTTGTTGCGAGCCGCGAGTGCCGCGATCGCACGTGCGGCGCGGGCTGCTAAAATCGGCGCGCGGAGCGAGGCGATCCCTAACGCCAAGGCGGTGATCGTGAACTGATCGAGCAGGGCGGCATCGATCACCACATGGGCTAAGCGCAACCGCGCCGCTGTGATCCGCCGGCGGCTTGATGCGCGCATCGTCAAATCATCGCTTAAATCCAACCAAAACGCCAACCGGTCCGCAAGCCCGGCGGAGAAGGGCGAAGCCTCATCCTGGGACTGATCGCAGGCGATGATCGCAAAGCGAGACGCGCCGCGGTCAAATTCGGCGCGTAATTTAGCCACGCGATCCGCCGGCAAATTTTCGGCCATGGGGAGTATAATTGCGCCGCCATCCGCCTGCGCGAGCACGCCCGGCGCATAAATCCGTCGCCCGGTTTGCAGGCTAACGGCAAGGTCAAGCCCGCCGAGCAACCGATCATCGGTGATCGACACGGGCAGTCGGCGCCAGGGCGCATCAGCGGGAAGCATCGCCCGCACCTGATCGAACACCGCTTCGCATTCAGAGTGCGATGAACCACGGAGCAGCAATCCGCCCAACCCGTGGGGGTCGACCGCCAATAACGCGAGGGGCGAGGGGGGTTTCATCGGGCGGCCTTAGGCGGCCTCACGCGCGGGCGCGAAAACCTCATCCATCGCCCGCAATACCCGCGTGCTCGCGAGGCTTTCATCCAACGGATCACGCCGGAGCCGATGGCGCAACGCAGCCGGGGCAATCTCACGCAAATGCGCTTCGGTAACGCAGTCAACGCCATCGAGCGCCGCTTTGGCGCGTGCTGCGCGCGTCAGCGTGAGTTCGCCGCGCAGCCCATCGGTGCCGAGTGCGATGCAGAGCGTGGTCGCTCGTCGTAAAATCGGCTCAGGCACTTCAACCTTGGGCAATAAAGCCCGCCCGCGCTTGATGCGCGCGCGCACATCCCGCTCGGCCTGGGCAAAGCGCCGGGCAAAGGCCGATGGATTATGCTCGAAGGCGTCGCGCCGCCGCACCACGTCGAGCCGTTGTTCGATGTCCGTTGGCGTGCGCACTTCAACGCACAGGCCGAACCGATCCAAAAGCTGCGGACGCAACTCGCCCTCTTCAGGGTTGCCGCTGCCAATGAGCACAAAGCGCGCCGGATGACGCAGACTCAATCCCTCGCGCTCAACGACGTTTTCGCCCGAAGCCGCGACATCCAATAATAAATCAACCAAGTGATCTTCGAGCAGATTGATTTCATCGATATATAAAAATCCGCGATTAGCATTTGCTAACAATCCTGGCTCAAAATGCTTGGAGCCATCCGCCAAGGCGCGCTCTAGATCAAGCGCGCCGATCACCCGATCTTCGGTTGCACCCAGTGGCAGATCAACCACCGGCGCGGCAATCCGGGTCACCGGCAGTTTGCCTTGCGCCAAGCGCGCTTGGCAATCGGTGCATAGCCGTTTTCGATCAGCAGGATCGCAGCGATATCGGCAACCGGCAACGGCGCGCATGGGGGGCAGCAAGGCTGCCAGCGCTCTGATTGCGGTGGATTTGCCGGTACCCCGATCACCGAACGCCAAAACGCCGCCCAGTGCTGGCTCAATCGCGGCAATCAGCAGCGCGTTGGTCATATCCTGCTGACCGACAATGGCGGAGAATGGATAGACCATGTTATCGCCCCTCGGTGCTGGCGCCAAAGGGCGCATTGAGACGAACAATCACGTAATTCAAATAACCGGCAAAACTAACCCACAGCAAATAGGGCAGCAGCAGTAACGCTGCAAGTTTCGCCAAGAACGCCAAGGTCACGATCAAGGCCAGAATGCTGAGCCAGAGCGGCGCGATGTCAAACAATGCCCAATCGGGGCGGCGGCGGGAAAAAAATAAATAACTCCAAGCGAAATTCGCAATCGCGTTGATCCCAAACAAGCTAAGCAACCAGGCGGCACTTTCGGCATTGGGCGTTGCTTCCCAGCCGATCACGCCGGCGGCGGTGATCAAGGCAAATATCAGGGTCCAGGCCGGGCCGAACAGCCAGTTGGGTGGCTGCCATGTCGGCTTGCGCAAACTCTTATACCATGGGCCGATGGTGCTGACCGCGCCACCCGCGCCAGCAACGAGGGTTGCGCAACCGGCGGCGATTAAAATCGGTTCCCAATGACCTCCAAATATTGTCATTTGCCTGTTCGCTCCAGCCGCCATGGTGCCCTCACGCGTGGATCAGTCGGGTCAGTCGCACCATGTTTTTAGCGAAAATGCGCGCATGCACCATCGGCTTGGCCTTCACCAAGGCCTTATTCATATAAGCCTGCCAGGTCATGGCCTGCACATCGGCATCGCCGCAAATCGCCACGAATAATTCCCGGCGCTTGTCGCTGGAATACCAAAAATTTTGCATGAAGCCGAGCATCGCGAACACCGTGCCGTGCGCCGCCATGAAGCGCTGGCGGGCTTGTTTGAGCGCGCGCACATCGCCGGTGGCGCAAAATGCATCCATCGCCTCGCCCGCCAATTGTCCCCCAAGCATGGCATAGTAAATGCCCTCGCCGGAGGCGGGTGCGACCACGCCTGCCGCATCGCCGGCGAGCAGCACGTTAATGCCGTCATCCCAGCGCGGCAGCGGCTTGAGTGGCAAAGGTGCCCCTTCTGAGCGAATGGTTTGCGCACCATCGAGCCCCGTATGGGCGCGCAAATCGCCCACCGCATGGCGGAGCGAGAACCCTTTGACCGCACTGCCCGTGCCAATGCTCGCGGTCTCGCCATGGGGAAAAATCCAGGCGTAAAAATCAGGGGACATTTTGGCGTCGTAATAGATTTCGCATTGCGCACTATTCCAACCCGGCGTGCCTTCGGGCGGTGATTTGATTACCTCGTGGTAGGCGAACACCCGTTTATGCTTGTCGGCATCCTTAATGCACTGCCGCGCCACGGCCGACACCGCGCCATCCGCGCCAATCACCGCACGGGCGCTGACCGATGCCGTGCCGTCGGCGGTTTTGTAATGGATCAGTGTGCGGCCTTTGCTATCGCGCTCTAACCGCTCAAAGCGACCGGTTCGGCGCTCAGCACCGGCTTGGGCTGCACGGTTGCGCAGAAATTCATCGAAAACATCACGATCAACCATACCCACATAGCCGCCATCATCGATCGGCATCGCCACTTTTTTGGCGCTGGGCGAGACGATGTTAGCGCCGCGCGCCTTCGCGACAATCAAGTGATCGGGAATTGCATAATCGCGCACCAGGCGGGGCGGCACCGCGCCGCCACACGGTTTGATCCGCCCGGCGCGATCCAGCAGCAAAACCGTGCGCCCCGCGCGGGCCAAGGTTTCGGCAGCGGTCGCTCCGGCGGGGCCGCCGCCAACCACCACCACGTCATATTCGATTGCCGCATGGGTCATGATCAAACTCCTCCGGCGGCGAGCGCGAAGGCGCTCACCAGCATGCCGATGACGTAAAGCGTGGTGCCCGTCCCGTTATACCAGGGGGCGCGCTCGCGGGGCTGTTCCAACAGGCGGCGCATCAGAAAGAGCTGAGCGATCAACAGGCCCAAAATTATGAAGGCGACGCCGTCATGCCGCCAGCCGAGAAACAGAAAAATCACCGCAATCTGGGCAAAGGCCATCACATAACAGGCAAGCCGTGCCGCCGCCGCGACGCCGAGTTGGGCGGGCAGCGAGCGGATGCCGATACGCAAATCCCCCTCGACCGATTTGAAATCATTGAGCGTCATAATGCCGTGCGCGCCCGCACTGTAAAGCAAGGCCATGATCAAAATCGGCGCGCTGGGCAGCGCATCGCGCATCACCGCCGCCCCGGTAAACCACGGCACCCCTTCATAGCACAGCGCAACGGCGGCATTGCCCCACCAGCCATTCATTTTCAGGCGAAGGGGCGGCGCGCTATAGGCCCAAGCCGCCATGAGCGCGAAACAGGCCGCGCCAAATCCCCAAGGTCCGAGCGGTATCGCAACGCCCAGCGAGGCCAGCGACCAGATGATGGCCACATACAGCCCCCAGCGCCCCGGCATACGCCCGGAGGGGATGGGCCGGTTCGGCTCATTGATCGCATCGACATGCCGATCATACCAATCATTCACCGCCTGGCTGGTGCCGCACACCATCGGTCCGGCGAGCAGCACGCCCAGCAGAATTTCCGGCCAACGCCGCTCTAGCGGCACGCCGGCGGAGACCACGCCGCACATAAAAGCCCAAATCGCCGCGAACCAGGTGACGGGCTTGAGCAATTCCAGGCATGTCTTCAGCGACGGCAAGCGCACTTCATGCGCGGGAGCGAGAGTGGCGGCTTCGAAAGTAACGCTGGTCTTTTCTGAAACCGCCATCCAAACTCCTCTTAATCCGCGCCGAGCGGGTCGGCGTCCATCATGCCATAGCGCCGCAATTTGACGTAAAGGCTCTGGCGCGAGAGGCCGAGCACTTCCGCCGCCGACGCCCGATTATCGCCGGTCAGGTTCAAGGCTGCTTCGATGGATAGCCGCTCAATCACCTCGGTGGTTTCGCGCACAATATCCTTGAGCGAGAGCCGCCCGATCAACTCGCCAATTTGTTCCAGCGAGCGCGGCAATGCCCGGCTGCCAGCGGGGGGCAGCAATTCCTGGGCAGGGCGGCGGCTGACATTGCGAATCGCAAACCCGAATGATGGTTTGCCCGCATTCATGACATTTACCGCCGAAATCTCAACGTCGGTTTCGCCGCCAAATGCATCGCGCAGCGCGGTCGGGTACAGGCGAACCGAGCCATGCTCGCGCAAATTCGCGATCAGCACCCCCAAATCGACCCCAGGCCGCCCGAGCCATCGATCGAGCGACTCGCCAAGCGCTTGTTCTTCATTGACGATCTGCGCCATATCCAGAAAAGCGGCATTGGCCGAAATCACCCTTCCATCCGGCCCGGTCACCACAAAACCATCTGGCGCGCTCTCGATTAATTTCAGCAATTTTGCCTTGCTGTCTGAAAGCAAATGCCGTGGGTCGAGCGCATTGACCGGCGCCAGCCGCAGCAAGACGCTTTGTTGATCGCCTTGGCGGAATAAAAATCCAACCACATGCAATTCATCGGTCGCCTCGCCGCGCGCGAGCTTGATGCGCACATCATCTGCCCGGCCACCGGCGCGCAAGGCGTTGAGCAAACTATCAAAGGCCGCGTCGCTCTCTGGTTCCAGCAAATCGCCAAAAGCCGCGCCGACCAAGCGCTCACCACCACCAAACAAGGCCTGCGCCGCCGCGTTGGCCTCGGTCACCCGCCGCGAGGGGGCGTCCAGGATCAGGACCGGCTCGGTCGACATCTGGAACAAAATCCGATAGCGCGTCTCGATCTGGCGCAGCCGCGCGTAGTCGCGCTCAAGCGATTGCTGCACATCGACCAGCCGCTGTTGCAACGCGGCCAGCGGGCGTAAATCCCGGCCAAACGCAATGGTTTCGCCGCCCCGTCCCAGCGGCACGAGCGAGAATAAAATTGGAATATCGGTGCCGTCGGCGCCTGGATAATTGACGTGGCGAGACAGATTGGCCGACCCGGCATGGCCATCACGATCCGCAGCAGCGGCGATGAAACTGTCGATTTTCTGACGGCTTTCGATCGTCACGGTCGAGCCCCACGGCTTGCCCAACCAGGTGTCGATCTGGACGAATTCGGCTGCGAAACCATCGTTCTGAAACGCGATGTCGCGGATAATGCCCTTGCGGTCGATGATCAACGCGATATCGGCCGCCGCGGCAATCAACGCGGCGGCGGAGTCGGCGCTCACATCGGTCAGCCATTTGGCGGGAGCCCGAAAGGCTTTCATCAGGTGTCACACTTTCAGTCCCGGACTGACCCATATTTCGGATGAGGGCTGGGACATTTCGGGACATGTGGCATCGGCCTGCCACCGTCAACCTGCCGAACCATTGATATATGTCAATTTTTGGCAACTTTGACTCCTTGCGTCGTTTTTGCGCAAAGTTTGTGGGCAATAATCAAAGCTGTCTCGGCATCTGGTGCAAATCCATCGGCCCCGATGAATTGCGCGCGCTCAGGATGGGCGTTGAAGGCTTGGCCACCCACCAACACCACCAGAGCCGGGTTGCATGCCGCCCGCCGCAAAGAGCGAATCGTCGCGGGCAGGCTGCGTAAAAACCGTTCGGCACTGACCGAAATCCCGACCAGATCATACCAATTGCGCTTGGCGAGTACCAACAATCCCGCGCTGGTCACCCGCGATGGCGTATCGACCTGCCAACCGGCACGGGTGAATAAATCATCCAGCACCACCACGCCGAAATTATGGGTCTCGCCCGGTGCTGGCGTGATTAGGGCGCTGCGCCCGAAGTCACGCATTAAGGGTGCCTCAACCGCATGATCGGCGGTATCGCGCAGAATTTGATTGAGCCGGATCATCCCAAGGCTGACCACGGCGATGTCACAGCGATCCTGATCCCATAATTCGCCGAGTCGCTTCGCTGCCGCGCCCAACAGATTATGCAAGAGATCGTGTCGGCTCACCCCGCGGACGGTCAGCCCTTCGGCTAAGGCGCGGGCATGGTCGAGGTCATCTTCAAGAATAAAGCCAACAAATAAGGTCAAGTCGGTTTCGCTGGGCTGTGAGCGGTCAATATTATGCGCCGCCGGGCGCGACCAGGTGCCGCACAGCCGGGGTAGAACCTCGTTCTCAATCGCGGCTTCCAACAAAGCCGTCCAAGGCCGCACCTTGGTGGCCTGTGCGGCCTCACCAGCCGACGCGCCGGATGCGGGCGCCGGATCGGACAGTCCTGGGTTGGTCGGATCGTCATTCGTCTGACTTGCGTTACGCATCGGCTCTCTCCTGCGCATGAGATGAATGGTGCGCCAAGACGGCCAGAAGTGTCAAGCGAAATTGACGTAAATAAAGATTGACAGTTGGGGCGGTGGCGCAGTAGCCTTCCCTGGTCGCCATCGTGCGGCCGAGGAAACTCTGATGGATGCAAGTGAAGCTTGGACTTTTTGGCATTTTAGCCTCCCCGACGCTCGATGCTGTGTGGTCCAGCGGTATAGCTGGCTTGGCGCGCGGCATCTTGCACGTCGAAATCGTAGCGAACACCGCGATGCGAAGGATGTCAAGTGATGTTTACAAGGGTCATTGAGCGTCTGACCGGTGCGGTGAATTGCTGCCCCTGGCAGGGTCATGCTTACGGCATGAACCAGGGCGAGTCGGTGCGTCATCCCACGCGCCGCACGCCTTATCTTTACACACCCGAGGAACGTCGCCGACGCGACTCCACCAAATGGACGCTGGTGCAAGGCATTTTGGCACCGCTGCAGTTCCTGGTGTTCCTGATCAGCGCTGGCTTGGTGCTGCATTATCTGGCCGTTGGCACCGGCTTTGAAATCGCCACCATCTCGGTGCTGGTCAAAACCGTGCTGCTGCTGACCATCATGGTGACCGGCGCGGTTTGGGAGAAAAAAGTTTTTGGGCAATATTTATTTGCCCGTGCCTTCTTTTGGGAGGACGTATTTTCGATGTTGGTGGTGGCACTGCACGCCACCTACGTCACGTTGCTGATCACGGGCTGGGCCTCGCCCCGCGCGCAAATGCTGATCGCGCTCGCTGCCTATGCCGCCTATCTGATCAATGCCACCCAATTCGTGATGAAACTGCGCGCCGCCCGCCTTGAGGCGCCGCAATCGAGTTTGGGGCACATCGCGTGATGGATGGATGCGTCGCCCCGCTCACGCCAGCCGCCGCCGTCCCTGCGATCATCCGCGAACGGGGCCAGCGCGAGGTATTTTGCGGCCTCACAGGCATTGTCTGGCTGCATCGGCGCATTCAGGACGCGTTCTTTTTGGTGGTAGGCTCGCGCACCTGCGCCCATTTGATCCAATCGGCAGCGGGGGTGATGATTTTTGCCGAGCCCCGTTTTGCCACCGCGATTATCGAAGAGCGCGACCTTGCTGGCCGGGCGGACCTCGATGATGAATTGGACCGGGTGGTGGGGCAGCTTCTCGCACGGCGCCCCGAAATCAAACTCTTGTTCCTCGTCGGCTCCTGCCCATCGGAAGTGATCAAATTCGATCTGTCCCGCGCCGCCGCCCGGCTCGATTCGCGCGCCAATGGCTCGGTGCGGATCCTCTCATACTCGGGCAGCGGCATCGAAACGACGTTCACTGAGGGCGAGGATGCGTGCCTCACTGCCTTGGTGCCGAGCCTCGCGGCGAGCGATCAAGCCCAGCTCGTGGTGGTCGGTGCTTTGGCCGATGCGGTGGAAGATCAGTTTCAGCGGCTTTTCGCTGCAATCGGCCTTAATCGCGTGGCGTTCCTACCGGCCCGCCGTGCGGGCGCCATGCCGCCGATTGGCCGGGGCACCAAATTCATTCTCGCACAGCCCTTTCTCGCGGCCACGGCCCGCGCTTTGCAAGAGCGGGGCGCGGAACGGATCGATGCGCCATTTCCACTCGGGATCGAAGGTAGCGCGCTTTGGTTTGAAGCAGCCGCCGCAGCTTTCGGCATCGCCCCGGCTATCGTTGCCCAAGCCATTGCTGGTCCCGCCAAGCGCGGTCGTGAAGCGGTTGCGAAAATTGCTGCCGAACTCGCCGGCAAATCGGTGTTCTTCTTCCCCGATTCTCAGCTCGAAATTCCGCTGGCGCGTTTTCTCGCCCGCGAATGCGGCATGCACCTTACCGAAGTGGGCACCCCGTTTCTGCATCGTGATTTGATGGCGCGTGAATTATCGCTGCTGCCGCCCGCCACCCAGCTTGCCGAGGGGCAGGATGTCGAGCGCCAGCTTGATCGCTGCGAAGCCGCGAGGCCGGACTTGGTTGTGTGCGGCTTGGGTCTCGCCAACCCGCTCGAAGCGATGGGATTGGCCACCAAATGGTCGATCGAGCTGGTGTTTACCCCCACCCAGGGCTTCGAACAGGCCGCCGATCTCGCCAATTTATTCGCCCGGCCACTCGCGCGCCGCGCCAGGGTCAAGGTGTAGATCATGCAATTGACCCTCTGGACCTATGAAGGCCCTCCCCATATCGGCGCGATGCGAATCGCCACCGCAATGCGCGGTGTGCATTACGTGTTGCACGCCCCGCAAGGCGACACTTATGCCGACTTGCTCTTCACCATGATTGAACGGCGTGATCGCCGCCCGCCGGTGACCTACACCACCTTCCAGGCGCGCGATTTGGGTGCCGACACCGCCACCTTGTTCAAAAACGCGGTGCGCGAGGCTTATGATCGGTTCCGCCCAGAAGCGATGATCGTTGGCGCGTCTTGCACCGCCGAGCTGATCCAGGATGATCCGGGCGGCCTCGCGGAGTCGCTCGGCTTGCCGATCCCGGTGATCGCGCTTGAGCTTCCTGCCTATCAACGCAAGGAAAATTGGGGTGCGGCGGAAACGCTGTATCGCTTGGTCCGCGCTGCGACCCTGGGGGCCAAGCCGCAGCGCGGCGCATTTTCGGTCAATATTCTCGGCCCCACCGCGCTGGGCTTTCGCCACCGCGATGACCTGGCCGAAATCACCGCGTTGATCCGCGCGCTGGGCATCACCATCAACGTGATTGCGCCATGGAATGCACACTTTGCCGATTTGCAGCGCCTGCCCTTGGCCCATGCCAATATCGTGCTGTATCCCGAAATTGCCGGCACGGCGGCGGCGTATCTCGCCCGCGCCTTTGGCCAAAAAACCATCAGCACGGTGCCAATTGGCCTGAACGCCACGCGCGAATTCATTGCCGAGCTCACCGCCCTTGCGGGCGTGCCGTGCCCGGATGACATCGAGGCCGACCAACGCTCCTCCTGGTATACACGCTCGGTCGACTCGACTTACCTCACCGGCAAGCGCGCTTTTATTTTTGGCGATGCCAGCCATGCCATCGCATTGGCGCGGGTTGCCGCCGAGGAGATGGGCTTCACCGTGGTCGGGCTTGGCACTTATAGCCGCGAATTTGGTCGGGAACTGCGCGAGGCTGCGGCCCATTATGGTGTCACGCCGCTGATCAGCGATGACTATCTGGAAATCGAAGCCGCTATTGGTGCCGCCGTTCCGGAAATTGTGCTCGGCACCCAAATGGAGCGCCACATTGCCAAGCGCCTCGGCATTCCCTGCGCGGTGATTTCTGCGCCGATGCATGTGCAGGATTTCCCAGCCCGCCGTGCGCCGGTCATGGGGTTTGAAGGTTCAAACGTCTTGTTTGATACACTCACCCACCCGCTGATGATGGGGTTGGAAGAACATTTGATTGGCATGTTCCGCGAGGATTTCGAATTTCACGGCGATGCGGCTCCATCGCATTTGGGCGGTGATGTCGCGGTGCGCCCCGAAACCTTGGTCTCGGGTTGGGATCAAGCGGCGGAAGCCGAGCTGAAAAAAATCCCGTTCTTTGTGCGCGGTAAAGCGCGCCGAAACACTGAGAGTTTTGCTGCCGAACACGGCGTCAGCTTGATCACCATTGAGACTTTATATGATGCAAAAGCCCATTTCGCCCGCTAATCACACCGCCATTCGCGTGGCGGTGATCACCATGGATGGCAATTTGAATGCTGTCATGGCGGGTGTGCGGAACCAGTTAAGCGTCGATTATCCCGGCTTAAGCATTGAATTACATAGCGGCGATTGCTGGGCGTCTGATCGCACGGCTTTGGCCGCGTGCGAAGCCGCAATCGCCAACGCTGACATCGTGATCGCCGCGATGTTGTTTTTGGATGAGCATGTGCGTCTGGTGCGCCCGGCGTTGCTCGCCCGGCGCGAGCGCTGTGATGCGATGATTTGCGCGCTCTCCGCCGCCGAAATTACCAACCTGACCCGCATGGGCAAGCTCGATATGAGCAAGGAAGAGAGCGCTGCACTCAAATTCCTGAAAAATCTGCGCCCGAAAAAGCGCGATGATTCGGCGGCCCAATCACAAATGCGCACGCTGCGCACCCTGCCCAAATTATTACGGCTGATCCCTGGCACTGCGCAGGATTTGCGTCATTATTTTCTCACCCTCTCCTATTGGCTCGCCGGCTCGCCCGATAACATCGAAAACATGTTTCGCCTGCTTATCCAACGCTATGCCGCTGGACCGCGCGCCACGCTCAAAACGAAGCGATCCATCCCCGAACCCCATGATTACCCTGAGCTCGGTGTTTATCATCCGCGTATGACGCCGCCCCTCGGCACGGATCGCACGGCGTTGCCGTGCTGCCCGCACGCGCGCGGCACCATCGGGTTAGTGTTGATGCGCAGCATGCTACTGTCAGGCGACAAGGCGCATTATGACGGGGTGATCACGGCGATTGAGGCGCGGGGCTATCAAGTTTTACCCGTCTTTGCCGTCGGCCTTGATGCGCGCCCCGCGATTAATCAATATTTCTTTGCGGATAACAAACCTATCGTCGATGCGGTCATTTCCCTCACCGGGTTTTCCCTCGTTGGTGGCCCCGCCTATAATAATTCTGAAGCCGCAGCCGAGATCCTTGCGAAGCTCGATATGCCTTATCTCTCCGCACACGCGCTGATGTTCCAGCCGATCTCGGCCTGGGAGGCGGACCCGCGTGGACTAACGCCGGTTGAAGCCACCATGATGGTCGCCCTGCCGGAGCTTGATGGTGGCATCGTGCCGATGACCTTTGGTGGCCGTGCCGGCGGGCTGGCTGAACCCGGTCGCGCCATGACGGCGCATCTCGAACGCGCCGATATGCTCGCCGCCCGCGCCGCAAAACTCGTGGAACTGCGCAAAACCGAACGCGCTGAACGCCGCATCGGCCTCGTTGTGTTCAATTTCCCACCCAATTCCGGTGCGACGGGCACAGCGGCTTATCTGTCGGTGTTCCAATCCTTGTTCAATACGCTCACCGCCTTGCAGCAAGCGGGCTACACGGTGGACGTCCCTGCCTCGGTGGATGCGCTACGGGAGCAAATTTGCCTGGGCAACGCAGCCCAATATGGCGCAGACGCCAATGTCGCGGTGCGCATCCCGCGCGATGATCATGTGCGTCGCGAGCCTTATCTCGCCGAGATTGAGCAAGTCTGGGGCCCGGCGCCGGGCCGGCAAAATAGTGATGGCGCCTCGATTTTCGTGCTCGGCGCGCAATTCGGTAATGTTTTTGTGGGCGTGCAGCCCGCCTTCGGTTTTGAGGGCGATCCGATGCGCCTGCTGTTCGAAGGCGGCTTCGCGCCCACCCACGCTTTCAACGCATTTTATCGGTGGTTGCGCGAGGATTTCAAAGCGCATGCGGTGCTCCATTTTGGCACCCATGGCGCCCTGGAATTCATGCCCGGCAAGCAAGCCGGCCTGACCAGCAAATGCTGGCCGGATCGCCTGATTCGCGATTTACCGAATTTCTATCTTTACGCTTCTAATAATCCTTCCGAAGGCATGCTGGCCAAGCGCCGTGCGAACGCAACTCTGATTAGCCATCTCACCCCGCCCGTGACCCAGGCCGGCCTCTATCGCGGCCTGGCCGATCTGAAGGCCTCGGTATTGCATTGGCGAGGCTTACCACCTGAAACGGCGCTGGCGGATCGTCGTGATCTCGAGGCGCTGATCCAAGCCGAAGCCGCAAAGCTCGATCTCGCCAAAGCGGAACCCGCGTGGGGTGATGACGCCACGGATCAAATCAACGCCCTCACCACGGCCCTGCTTGATTTGGAATATGCGCTGATCCCAGTTGGCCTCCATGTGGTCGGCACTCCGCCGGATGCCAGCCAGCGCCGGGATTTGCTCGAAGCCGCAGGCATTACCGATCCTGTGGAATATGCCCGCCTCGATCATTTGTTAGCGACGGATAGCGAACTTCCCGCCATCATCCACGCCCTTGATGGCTGCTATATCAAACCGGCTCCCGGCGGGGATATTTTGCGCAATACCGCCATTTTGCCGACGGGCCGTAATATTTACGGGTTCGATCCGTTCCGGATGCCCAGTGTTTTCGCGATGCGCGATGGCGAGCGCCAAGCCGAACGGCTGATCGCCCGCCACCACCAGGAATGCGGCGCGCTGCCGGAAACCGTTGCCTTGGTGCTTTGGGGCTCTGATAATCTCAAATCCGAAGGCGGGCCAATTGCTCAGGTGCTGTGGCTTATGGGCGCGCGGCCCCGGCGCGACTCGTATGGCCGCCTCGCCGGCGCAGAGCTGATTCCGCTCGCCACATTGAACCGCCCGCGTATCGATGTCGTGGTCACGCTATCCGGCATTTTCCGCGATTTATTGCCGCTGCAAACCCGCTTATTGGCCGAAGCCGCTTTGCTGGCTGCGCAGGCTGACGAGCCCGAGACGCAGAATTTTATTCGCAAGCACGTCAATGCCATCATCGCAGAGCATGGCGGTACGGTGGAAGACGCCGCTCTACGCGTGTTTAGCAATGCGGACGGGACCTATGGCGCGAACGTCAACCAGCTCGTCGATTCCGGCAGCTGGTCGAGCGAGGAAGAACTCGGTCAGGCCTTCGTCAAGCGCAAAGGCTTTGCTTATGGTGTCGATGGTAAAGCCTGTCGGCATGACGCGGTATTTGCCGCGATGCTGAAAACAGTTGATGTCGCCTATCAAAACCTTGAATCGCTTGATTTGGGTGTGACGACCATTGATCATTATTTCGATGGTTTGGGCGGGATGAGCCGTGCTGTGAAAGCCGCCAGTGGCAAAGACGCTGCCCTTTATATTGGCGATCAAACAACCGGGGATGGCACGGTGCGCACGCTGAGCGAGCAGGTTTCAATGGAAACCCGAACGCGCATGCTCAACCCCAAATATTTCGAGGCCATGCTCTCCCACGGTGCCGAGGGTGTTCGCAATATCGAAGCCTCGGTCACTAACACACTCGGTTGGTCTGCGACAACCGGCAAAGTGGAACCTTGGATTTATCAGGAAATCAGCGCGGTGTTCGTGCTCGACCCTGCGATGCGCGATCGTATCGCCGCATTGAACCCGATTGCCTCGGCGCGTTTGGCCAATCGCCTGATCGAAGCCCACGAGCGCAATTATTGGGCGCCAGACGCCGAAACCTTGGCCGCCCTGCGCGATGCAGGCGCCGAACTTGAAGACCGGCTAGAGGGGCTTGCCCCCGAATCCGCACCTACCAGCAATCAACAAGCCTTGGAGCGCGCGGCATGAACACAATCGTCAAACCCGCCAGCATCGCCGAGCGTCTAGCGGGGGCCAGTTGCGGCTCATCCTGCGGCGATGGCGAAGGCAGCGTGCAAGTCTCGCTCGATCCGACTTTGCGGATTGGCGGCGCCAAAGTGTTCGCTGTCTACGGCAAAGGGGGTATTGGCAAAAGCACAACCTCGTCAAATCTCTCTGCGGCTTTTGCAACAATCGGAAAACGCGTTTTGCAAATTGGCTGTGATCCGAAACATGATTCGACCTTCACCCTGACCAAGCGCTTGGTCCCCACCGTCATTGATGCGCTTGAAGCGGTGGATTTTCACCCGGAAGAATTGCGCGTGGAGGATTTTGTTTATGAAGGCTTCGGCGGCGTGCAATGCGTCGAGGCCGGCGGCCCTCCCGCCGGCACCGGTTGCGGCGGCTATGTTGTTGGACAAACCGTGAAACTTCTCAAAGAGCATCATCTGCTCGATGATTCTGATGTGGTCATTTTCGATGTGTTGGGTGACGTTGTCTGTGGTGGCTTCGCTGCCCCGCTCCAGCATGCGGATCGGGCTTTGATTGTTACCGCCAATGATTTTGACAGTATTTTTGCGATGAACCGCATCGTCGCCGCTATCGGTGCGAAGGCGAAAAACTATGCTGTGCGCCTTGGCGGGGTGATCGCTAATCGTAGCCGCGAAACCGATCAGTTGGATCGCTATAACCAAGCCACCGGCCTTTCGACTTTGGCACGCTTTCCTGATTTGGATGTTATTCGTCGGTCACGCCTGAAAAAGAGTGTGTTGTTCGAGATGGAGGACACGCCGGGTCTTGCCGAGGTTAAGCAAAGCTATCTCGATCTCGCTGAAATGCTCTGGGCTGGCGTCGAGCCACTCACCGCCGTGCCGCTCAAAGATCGCGAGATTTTCGATCTGCTGGGGTATGAGTAATGAGCACCTCCACTTACGAGCGTCGCCGCAGCGAAATTGAAACCTACTTTGATCGCACCGCCCTGGCGGCCTGGGCACGGATGACCTCGGATGCGCCGTTAGGTCGGATTCGCGCCACGGTGCGCGCTGGCCGCGATGCGATGCGCGCAAGCTTGCTCGCCATGCTGCCGGCGGATTTGACCGGCGCTCGCCTGCTCGATGCCGGGTGCGGCACGGGCGCGCTCGCGTTGGAAGCTGCCAGGCGCGGCGCGCACGTGGTGGGCATTGACATCTCGCCGCAATTAATCGGCATTGCCCGCGACCGTGCGGCGAATGATGCAGCTATGGCACAGATCGAATTCAGTGCGGGTGACATGCTCGATCCGTCCCACGGTCGTTTCGATTATGTCATCGCTATGGATTCGCTGATTCATTACGCACAACCCATGGTGGTCGCTGCGTTAGCAAGCCTTGCCCCGCGCGTCGATCAGTCGATCTTGTTCACCTTCGCGCCGCGCACACCCGTGCTGGCAACTATGCATCTTGTGGGTCGGCAATTCCCCCGAAGCGATCGCGCACCGATGATTGAGCCACTGGGTGAACGCGCCTTGCATCAAGCGATCCGCAGCACGCCGAGCCTCAGTGCGTTCTCAATCGGGCGCAGCGAAAAAATCACCAGCGGATTTTACGTCTCCAAAGCCTTGGAGTTGCGCCGGTGAAACTCAAAGGCCCCAGCAAAATGGCACCATTTTGGATGCGGCTCGATACGAGCTGGCTGCCTTTTGCTGACGCGGCCACCCCGGAACTGCCGATGCGCCGGCTGTTGCGGTTGTCGTTGTTTCAAGTCACCGTCGGCCTCGCTTTGGCGCTGATGATCGGCACGCTCAACCGGGTGATGATTGTCGAGCTGCGTGTCTCGGCGGCGCTGGTGTCGTTCATGATCGCGGTGCCGCTCTTGTTAGCCCCGGCCCGCGCCATCATCGGGTTTCGCTCGGATCATCACCGCTCGGCTTTTGGCTGGCGCCGCGTGCCTTTTATCTGGTTTGGCACGTTGGGTCAGTTTGGCGGCTTCGCGATCATGCCCTTCGCACTTATTGTTTTGTCGGGACATGTGCGCACGCATATCGGCCCCACCATCGGTCACATCGGAGCGGCGTTGGCGTTTCTGATGGTTGGGCTTGGCATGCACACGGTGCAAACGGCAGGCCTCGCCCTCGCGACCGATCTGGCACCCGAAGCGGCCCGTCCCAAAGTTGTCGCCATGCTGTCGTCAGGCCTGCTGGTTGGCATGATCGGCGGTGCGTTGATCTATGGCTTCTTGCTCACCCCATTCAGCCTGGTTCGGCTGATTCAGGTGTTGCAAGGCACCGCTGCGATCACCATGATTTTGAACGGCGTGGCAATGTGGAAGCAAGAGCCACGCCGTAGCGATGCCGAAGTCGCCGCCCTCACGGCGACAGCCGGTGAACGGACTTTGCGCCACGCTTGGATGTTGTTCCGCACGCAGCCGCGCGCCATCCGCCGCCTCGTCGCCATTGGTCTCGGCACGCTCGCTTTCTCGATGCAGGATATTTTGTTGGAGCCGTATGGCGGGCAGATATTGCATCTCGCGGTGGGGCAAACCACCGCCCTAACCGCGATGCTTGCGGCAGGCGCTGGTATTGCCTTTGCGCTCGGCGGCAAGCGTCTCGCTCGCGGCGCAGACCCTTATCGGCTGGCAGCGTTTGGCACAATCATCGGCCTATTCGCATTTTGCGCGGTCATTTTCTCAAGTCCGCTAAATTTAGCGCCGCTATTCGCCGCAGGGGTGTTTCTCGTCGGGCTTGGCGGCGGCTTGTTTTTGCTGGGCACCCTGTCGGACGCGATGGGCCGGGTGGTCGGCGGCATGAGTGGCCTCGCGCTCGGTGCCTGGGGAGCGGTTCAAGCGCTTGCCGCTGGCTGCGCCATCGCAACCGCCGGTTTGCTGCGTCATCTCGTCGGCGCTCTTGCACAATCTGGCGCGTTCGGCCCCGCGATCAATAGTCCCGCCGCCGGTTATCTCGCGGTCTATGAAGTCGAAATAGTGCTTCTCTTTATTACGTTGATTGCCATTGGCCCGTTGGTTCGCCGTGACGAACCAAACCCGATGATCGCTAAGACCAGCCGACCCACTCGCTCTTTAACAGCACAACTCTAACACGAGGTCCGTCATGCAAACCGGTGCCATAACCCCTTATATCGATGTCGCCCAGCTGGTGCTCTATGCGTTCTGGATTTTCTTTGCGGCTTTGATCTGGTATCTGATCAAAGAAAATAAACGCGAGGGCTATCCGCTCGTTACCAACCGCCCCGGCGAGCGCCCGAGCGGCCTGGTTCCAGTTCCCGCGCCCAAAACATTCCTGCTGCCGAACGGCAAAACCAAATCAGTTCCATGGAACGAGCCGCTGGAAGTGCTCAACGCGCGCCAATCGGCGCCGTGGGAAGGCGCGCCGATCACACCGCTTGGCAACCCGATGCAAGACGGGCTTGGTCCTGCCGCTTACACCCAGCGCGATGATGAGCCTGAGAAAATGCCGGAAGGTGAAGATCGCATCGTGCCGATCCGGGTTGCGCACGGCTATAGTGTGGCGAGCGAAGACCCGGATCCACGCGGCGCACCGGTTATCACGCTGGATGGCAAAACAGCCGGTACCGTCATTGATCTGTGGGTCGATCTCGCCGACCAGCAATTGGTTTGGTATGAGGCGGATGCTGCCACCACGCCAACCCGCCGCGTGATGTTTCCCGCGACTTTGGTTTGCGTGCAAGGCTCAGGCAGCGCGATCAAAGTCAAAGTCGCTTCGGTCACCGCGCAACAATTCGCTGAAGCGCCGTCCCTCGCCGAACCAGATCGGATCACTCCGCGCGAGGAGGATCGCTTGATGGCCTATTTCGCCTCCGGCCATCTCTACGCCACCCCGCAGCGCTCGGAGCCTTACCTATGAGCAATCCTTCAGTCACGCCCGATGGCTTGCCGCATGGCCTGCCCGTTGGCGAAACTCTGCTCTGGCAGGGTAAACCCGATTTTCGTCGCTTGCTGATCGATGCGTTTCGTCTGCGGATGCTCAGCATCTATGTCGGCGCCATCGTGGTCTGGAGCGTGGCGAGCGCTGCCTTCGCTGGCTATGATCCGCGCGAAATACTAGCCTCAGCCGTCTGGGCCATTGGGCTGGGCGCACTCGCCCTCGCCTTGATAACTTTAATGGCTTGGCTGACGGCGCGCAGCACGATTTACACCATCACCTCACGCCGCGTTGTCATCGCGCACGGGGCGAGCATTCGCAAACATCTGAACTTGCCCTTTGCCAAAATCGAAGCGGCTGGAATTCGGATCAACGAGCAAGGCGTTGGTGATATCCCGCTCACGCTCGATGCTCAGACGCGGCTGTCCTATATTCTGCTTTGGCCACACGTCAAAGCGGGAAAAAAGGCGGGCGTGGAGCCGATGATGCGTGCCCTGCCCGACGCGGGATCGGTGGCTAAACTTTTTGCTGATGCCTGGGCAGCGCATCAAGGCGAGACGGCCAATTTCGTGCTGCGCGACCACGCAGCCCCGGTGCGCGCTAAGCAATCGGCCTTAGGCCAAGCGCACGCAGCATGAGTGGTACCCAAACCCAGCGCGGCGCACCGTCCATGCGCGATGAGGCACCCCGAGTGCCGCGTTGGGCGTTGGTGGCTGCTGGATTATTGATGACCGGCACAATCGGCCTCGCCGCCATCGCCCGGATCAATCATACGGGCGGGCACCCGGTTGATTGGAAAGCGGGCGCTGTCGCTGTGGTATTTCGCCAACAAGCGCATGACGCGATCACCGTGACAACCCGCACTGGTGCGGCCATTGCCACGATTGCACCCACTCAGGATGCATTCTTGCGCACGACCATGCGCACCATGCTGCAAGCGCGCGCCCGCGAAGGCAAGCCGCGCACCGCACCGTTTCTGCTGATCCCCGGGCGCGGCGGTGCCTTGCTGTTGGATGATCCGCAGACCGGGCGGAAAATTTTCCTCCAAGCCTTCGGCCCAGCGAACCAAGCGCAATTCGCCGCTCTCCTCCCACCAAAAAGGACTTGATCATGGCTGGCGAACATATTCCACTCCGTTGCTCCATTGACATCGAACAAACCCCGGCCAGCTTCCACGCCCACGCGATTCCCGAAAATGTTGAAATCCACGCGGGTGATGTGGTGATGGTGCTAGATGCCCCCTATGAAATTTTGTTCGGCGAGCACGTCATTTGCGAACGCCCCGGCGTGTTGATCCGCGCAGGCCTGCTCACCCGGCTCTGGACGCGCATAAGCTCGCTCGCTGAAATTTCGGAACTCTACGAAGTCGGTTTCCAACCGTTGGCCGATGTTCAACCCTCCCTCTCGCATATCGGAGCCTGAGCCATGAACGCTGTTAGTCCGATCCAAGCTGCCAACACCGCGCACGAGCCTGTGGCGCCGAATGAACAGACGGCCTCGGCGCAAGCCAGCACCATGCTCAGCCCGCGCTTTTACACAACCGATTTCGACGCGTTGAACAATATCGATGTGGAGCCGATCCGCGCGCAGTGGGATGCGCTGATGGCAGAATTCAAGGCGGACCCCAATAAGGGCCATTTCGTCCGCACCGATGAATTTGCCATCGATATTTCTGGCATGAAGCCTGAGCTGCGCCGCGAGTTTCTCGATTTTCTGGTGAGTTCAGTCACCGCCGAATTTTCCGGCTGCGTGCTCTATGCCGAAATCAAAAAACGCGTCCATAACCCCGATCTAAAAGCTTTGTTCGGCTATATGAGCCGCGATGAAGCGCGCCATGCCGGCTTCATCAATGAGGCGCTGCATGATCTGAACATGAAGGTCGATTTAGGCTTTCTCACCCGAGCCAAAAAATACCATTTCTTCAAACCAAAATTTATTTTCTACGCCACTTATTTGTCGGAAAAAATCGGCTACGCCCGCTATATTTCGATTTTTCGCCAATTGGAAAAACATCCTGAATTGCGCATCCACCCAATCTTCAAATGGTTCCGTGAATGGTGCAATGATGAGTTTCGTCACGGCGAGGCCTTTGCTTTGTTGATGCGCGCCAACCCCTGGATGCTCACCGGCATCAACCGGCTCTGGGTGCGGTTTTTCCAACTTGCGGTATTCGCCACCATGTATGTGCGCGATCACGCAAGGCCGCATTTCCATGAAGCACTCGGTCTCGATCCCACGGCGTATGACATGCAGGTCTTCCGCATTACCTCTGCCATCAGCGAACAGGTATTTCCGGTCACGCTCGATATCGAAAATCCAAAGTTCCTTGAAGGGCTGGAACGGTTACGGAAAATCGATGTCGCGAACCTCGCACTCCGTGATCAAACCGGCCTTGGTGTGACGCTCCAGCGCGCCGCGCACGCCGTCCAGGCGGTCATCGCATTTGGCGGGCTCTATTTCATGCGCCCGAAATCACATCCGCTCCCTGCGGAAATTCGTCTGCAGCCGACCTGGTAATGTAAGAATCTCGAGGAACAATCATGAGCAACTATATCATTCCAGGTCTGTTTGCGTTGTTTGTCTGGTGGTTCAGCACCGGTGCGATTATTTTTCTAGATGGCCTGCCCCGCCGCACCTTCAAATGGAGCATGCTTGGTGCGAGCGCCGTCTTTGCAATCTGCGTCATCGGGCTGGTGCGTGTGAGCGGCGAGACAACTGTTAGCGCCGCCTATTGGGCGTTCGGATTTGGCTTATTTGCCTGGGGCTGGCAGGAAATCAGCTTCTATATGGGTTTCGTTACCGGCCCTCGGCAGGATGCTTGCCCTGAAAATTGTCGTGGTTGGAAACATTTCGGCCACGCGATCCAGACCAGTCTCTGGCATGAGCTCGCCATCATCGGCTCAGCCGCACTGATTATCGCGCTGACCTGGGGCCAACCCAATCAAATTGGCGTATGGACCTTCATGGTGCTGTGGTGGATGCATCAAAGCGCCAAGCTCAACGTGTTTCTTGGTGTGCGCAACCTGAATGAAGAATTTCTGCCCGAGCATTTAAATTTTCTGAAAAGCTTCCTTCGCCGCGAACCGATGAACTTGTTATTTCCCATCTCGATTACGGTCTCAACCGTCATCGGCACGATCATGTTTGAGCACGCGGCCCATGCCACAACCAGCTTCGCCCGCGCCGGTGATACGTTTATCGGGGTGATGATGGCCTTAGCGATTTTGGAACATTGGTTCCTGGTGGTGCCACTGCCGGCAGCCAAACTATGGAGCTGGGGCCTCAAATCGCGCAAGCCAGTTCGGGCGTTCGATGTCGAAATCATCGCTGGCTTTCTCGGAGCGGGTAAAACAACCTTCATGCGCCGTCGGCTCGACATGCTGGGTTCGGTTCCTGCCGATAAACGCGAAAAAACCGTTGTCTTGGTCAATGATTTCAGCTCGGTTGGCATTGATGGCTCTTTGCTCCGTGGCCAAGGGGCGGAGGTGGTCGAACTGCCGAATGGCTGCATTTGCTGCACCCTGAAAAATGACCTTGCTAGCCAGCTCCGAGAAGTTGTCGGAAATTATGCGCCTGATCGTGTATTAATCGAACCCTCTGGCGTTGCTGATCTGGCATCCTTGATTGGCGTGTTAGAGCGACCGGAGATTGCGCCATTCAAACGCAGCCTGTCCGTTGTCACTATGATTGATGCCGGCGCGTTTCTCGGTGACTATGCCGAGATGCAAGCCCATTTCACCGCCCAGGCGCGGCTCGCCGGGGTGATCGTGATTAACAAAACCGATCTGGTAAGCCTCGCTGAGCGGCGCGCCGTCGAGGCAACGCTCAGTCGCCTTAACCCTGCAGCGCGGATTATCACAGCACGCTACGGATCAGTGCCGACGGAAATTTTCACGATCGCCGCTGTATCAAATTCCCCCAGCGCGCACGATCATGAGCACGATCACTACCACAACGAGACTCATGACCATGACGGATGCATCGACGTAACGTGTACCCACCCCGACCATCATCACGATCACGACCACGACCACGACCACGATCACAGCCACGATCACAGCCATGATCACAGCCATGATCACGCGCATGAGGACGCACTCGGCTTCGCGTCTTGGTCAGGTACACTCGATACAATTTGCGATATCGATGCGCTACGCCACGTGCTGGATGCTGCCGCCGAAGGGCATTTCGGCTCAATTGCCCGGCTCAAAGGGCTGGCCAGATCGGGGCGTGGCTGGGTGCAATTTGATGTTGCCGGCCATCGCGCCAGTGTCGCCGCTTTTGCCGCCGCCGCCGGTGAGCAAGCGCGGGTCATTGTTATTGGCCGAAATCTGGATGAGGCTGGCCTAGCGATGGCATTTGCCGGGTGTGCCTTGCGTTTAGCCGCCGAATAACCGACTTAACCGGGAGAGTGCGTCGATGAATTACGAGAATTTCTTCACCACCCAGCTTGATCAACTACGCCGGGAAGGTCGGTACCGTGTGTTTGCCGATATTGAGCGCCACGCAGGGAACTTTCCCCATGCGACGCAATATGGCGCCGACGGCGAACGGCAGGTCACGGTCTGGTGCTCGAACGATTATCTCGGCATGGGCCAGCATCCCACCGTGCTTTCTGCGATGCACGAAGCGTTGGATCGGTGCGGCGCTGGTGCTGGCGGCACGCGCAACATCGCGGGTACCAATCATTTCCACACGGTCTTGGAACGCGAACTCGCTGATTTGCACGGTAAAGAATCATCGTTGCTGTTCAACTCCGGCTACATGTCGAACTGGGCGTCGCTATGCACGTTGGCCGCCAAATTGCCGCAATGCGTCGTGGTGTCTGATGCGCTGAACCACGCTTCAATGATCGAAGGCATTCGCCATAGCCGTGCCGAATGCGTGGTGTTCGAGCATAATGATCCATCGGACCTTGCGCGGAAATTGGCCGCCATCGACCCCGCGCGCCCGAAATTGGTTGCGTTTGAGAGCGTTTATTCAATGGATGGTGATGTGGCACCCATCGAAGCCATTTGTGATGTCGCAGACCGCTTTGGCGCCATGACCTATCTCGATGAAGTTCACGCGGTCGGTCTATACGGGCCACGCGGTGGGGGTATTTCGGAGCGTGAGGGACTTGCCCACCGCCTTACGGTGATCGAAGGCACGCTCGCCAAGGGCTTCGGCGTCATTGGCGGCTATATCACCGGATCCCACGGGCTGTGCGATTTCGTCCGGTCCTACGCATCAGGTTTTATTTTTACAACCGCTCTGCCGCCCACCGTCGCGGCCGGTGCGATCGCCAGTATTCGCCATTTGAAAACGAGCAATGCCGAACGCACCAGCATGCATGAGCGCGTCGCACGCCTGCGCACCAAGCTCGACCAGGCGGATGTTCCGCATCTGCATAACCCCAGCCACATTGTTCCGGTCATGGTCTGGGATGCGGCCTTGTGCAAGGAAATTAGCGACACATTGTTAGAGCGATTTGGCATTTATGTTCAGCCGATCAACTACCCCACCGTTCCGCGTGGTACCGAACGATTGAGGCTTACGCCTTCGCCTTTGCATAGCGACGCGGACATGGATCATTTGGTTGATTCTCTCGCGACGATCTGGCGCGAAATGTCGATCCGCCGCGCTGCCTAACAATGGGGCCGCCTATCGCCTCCACGCCGAACCGAACTACTGATCAGGCCGGTGTGGAGGCGCGACGCTTAGGCGGCGGAAACGGCCTTTAACGGCACCGGGAGTCGTGTCGCGAAATCACGCGGCACCACCACCCAGAAGCGTGGCAACACCCGGTCCCAATCATTCAGCAGCATCGCGGCAAACCGGCTTTGTGTTTCGCGCGCATGCTCGCCGACCAATTCGCGCAAATGCTCCGCCCAATAGCCACTCGGCACGCGCTGCCAGGAAAGGGTTTCGGGGTTGATCCGTCGCTCAAAACTCTCGTCCTCGTCATAAACAAAGGCCACACCACCCGTGAAGCCAGCGCCAAAATTGCCACCCACCGGGCCGAGCACAACCACCGTCCCGCCGGTCATATATTCACAAGCATTGGAGCCGGCGCCTTCAACCACTGCAATCGCGCCAGAGTTACGCACCGCGAATCGCTCCCCCGCCTGTCCCGCAGCAAATAGTCGGCCCGACGTTGCGCCATAGAGCACGGTGTTACCAATAATCGTGTTCTGTTGGCTGATCAGCGTCGAGGACGGGGCAGGGCGCACAATAATCGTCGCCCCTGATAAACCCTTGCCAACATAATCATTGGCATCGCCAAAGACCTCCAACTTCAGGCCGCGCACCGCAAATGCGCCCAGCGATTGGCCCGCTGAACCACGCAGCCGCACCGTGACATGGTCAGGCTGCAATTCGGTGCCACGCTTTTCGCGCACAATGCGCGAAGAAAACTTGGTGCCAATTGCGCGATGTGTATTGCGAATCGCATATTGCAGCTGCATTTTCTCGCCGCGATCAAAAAAGCCCTGTGCATCCGTAATCATTTGCGCATCGAGTGACTCTGGCACCTCATTCCGGCCGACGCGGGTGCAATGGCGCGCATAAGGCCCAGGGTCGGCCTGCGCCAAAATCGCGTTCAAATCCAGATCGTCCAGATAATCCGCGCCGCGCGAAACCTGCCGCAGCAAATCGCTCCGGCCAATCACATCGCTCAAGCTGCGCATACCGAGCGACGCTAAAATCTGCCTGACATCTTCGGCAATAAATGAAAACAGGTTAATCACCTTCTCCGGCGAGCCGTCAAACTTCGCCCGCAACGTCTCATCTTGCGTGCACACACCCACCGGGCAAGTGTTGGAATGGCATTGCCGCACCATAATGCAGCCCATTGCCACTAACGAAGCGGTGCCGATACCGAATTCCTCGGCGCCGAGCATCGCCGCAATCACCACATCGCGCCCTGTTTTGATCCCGCCATCGGTGCGCAACCGCACCCGATGCCGCAGCCGGTTCAACATCAGCACTTGATGCGCTTCGGATAATCCCATCTCCCAGGGCAGGCCAGCATGCTTGATTGAGCTTTGCGGGCTGGCCCCGGTGCCGCCGGAGTGGCCGGAAATCAAAATCGAATCCGCACCAGCCTTCACCACGCCAGCGGCAATCGTGCCAATCCCCGAGCGCGAAACCAACTTAACGCATACACTCGCTTCAGTGTTGATCTGCTTCAAATCATAAATAAGCTGGGCTAAATCCTCGATCGAGTAGATATCATGATGCGGTGGCGGACTGATCAGCATCACACCCGGCGTGGCATGCCGCAGTTTTGCGATCAATTCCGTGACTTTGGCGCCCGGTAATTGTCCACCTTCACCCGGCTTAGCGCCTTGCGCAATCTTGATCTCGATTTCGCGGCAGTTATTCAAATATTCAGCAGTCACCCCAAATCGGCCCGATGCGATTTGCTTGATCGCTGACGAGGCGTTATCACCATTGGGTCGCGGTGTGGCGCGTTCAGGATCTTCCCCGCCCTCGCCCGAGTCAGAGCGCGCACCAATCCGGTTCATCGCAATCGATAACGTCTCATGCGCTTCCGGGCTGAGTGCGCCCAGGGAAATGCCGGGAGCGAGTAACCGCTTGCGAATTTCGGTGATGCTCTCAACATCGTCAACCGGGATCGGTGCGCGCCCTTCGGTGCGAAAATCAAGCAAATCGCGTAATGCAACCGGTGGCTGGCTGTGTACCGCATCGGCATATTTGCGATAGAGCGTGTAGCTGTCGGTCGCCACGGCGGTTTGCAGCACATGCACCATATCGCCTTCGAACGCGTGGGTCTCACCGCTGCGCCGCACCCGATAAAGCCCACCAACGGGCAGGGCAATCACATCGCCCTGCCAAGCTGCCTCATGCAGCTCCAGGATTTTATGGGCAATACCCGGCAAACCAATTCCGGAAATTCGCGAGGGCATGCCAGGGAAAAATTCGGCAACCAGCGCACGCGATAGCCCAATGGCCTCGAAATTATAGCCGCCGCGATAAGACGAAATCACCGAAATGCCCAGCTTGGACATAATTTTCAGCAATCCCTTGTCAATGGCCTTCTTGTAGCGCCCAACGCAGGTTTTCAAGGAAACATCACCAAACAAACCACGCCGATGCCGGTCCGCAATGCTCTCCTGGGCCAAATACGCATTGACCGTCGTAGCCCCCACACCAATCAGTACCGCGAAATAATGAACATCCATGCATTCAGCGGCGCGCACGTTCAGGCTGGTAAATGTGCGCAGCGATTGACGAACCAAATGCGTATGGACCGCCCCGGTCGCCAAAATCATCGGGATCGGGGCGCGATGCTGATCGAAGGCCTCGTCAGTCAAAATAACGTGGGTGCATCCTTCCCGCACCCCCTCTTCCGCTTCGCGGCGAATCCGCTCAAGAGCCGCGCGCAATCCTGCCTCGCCGTCGGCAGCCGAAAAGGTGCAATCGACCACACAGGCTGAAGCGCCCATATAGGTCCGCATGGCGTCAAATTCGGCAGTCGATAATACTGGGCTGTCAAGCTGCAACAAATCGCACTGGCTCGAATCTTCATCCAGCACATTGCCCAAATTACCAAGCCGGGTCTTCAGCGACATCACTTGTGATTCACGCAGACTATCAATCGCCGGGTTGGTCACCTGCGAGAAGCTTTGCCGGAAATAATGATGCAGAGCGCGATAACGCGTCGATAACACCGCAATCGGCGTGTCATCGCCCATCGACCCCACCGCCTCGTTGGCTTCCTCGACCATCGGGTGCAGCAGCAGTTCCAATTCTTCCAAGGTAAAGCCAACAACGCGCTGGCGCTGGCGCAGTTCCGCCGCCTCGAAACGCACAGGCTCTGGTGCATCGGTTTTCACCAGCCGGTCAATAACCGTGGTCCGCCGCGTCCAGGCGCCAAAATTCTGGCGGCTCGCCAATTCATCCATTAACGCGCTGGCACGGCGGAATTGCCCGGTCGCCAAATCAACAGCAATGGTCTCACCTGGTCCCACCCGGCCACGCTCGCGAATATCGCTGTCGTCACGCTTGACCATCCCGGTCTCGGACCCCACGATCAGCATATCGTCGGTGGTAATCGTATAACGCAAGGGTCGCAGCCCGTTCCGGTCAAGTCCGGCAATCGCCGTTAGCCCGTCCGTTGCCGTAATCGCCGCCGGCCCATCCCAAGGCTCCATCACCGCGTTACAATAGCCGATCAAATCGCGATGCGCCTGTGGCATCATCGCATCAATCCCTGGTGCCGGTGGGATCAATAATGTCTTGGCCATCGGCGCATCACGCCCGGCGCGCACCAGCAATTCAAACACCGCATCCAGCGTTGCCGTGTCCGAACTCCCAGCCTGAATGACCGGCTTGATATCATCAAGATGTCCATCGAGCGGTCCGGCGGCCAGCCGCGTTTCATGGCTCTTCATCCAATTCACATTGCCGGCGAGCGTATTGATCTCGCCGTTATGCGCTAACATCCGAAAGGGCTGCGCCAACCGCCAGGTCGGAAACGTATTGGTCGAGTAGCGCTGATGGTAAATGGCAAATCGGGAAACAAACCTTTCATCCAGCAAATCGGGATAAAAATCGGTCAGGCTTTGCGCCAAAAACATGCCTTTATAAATGATTGATCGGCATGACAGCGAGCAAATATAGAGCTCATTGATTTGGGCCCCAATCGCCGCCTTCTCGATGCGCCGGCGGATAATATATAAATCGAGCTCAAACTGCGCCTCCGGCCGGTTCAGCGCATTATGGATCATAATCTGCTCAATCTCTGGCCGCGTCGCATTCGCCTTTTCGCCAATGCACGCAACATCAATCGGCACTTGCCGCCAGCCGTAAATGCGATAACCGAGCTTGAGAATTTCAGTTTCGATAATTTGTCGGCAGGTTTCCTGAGCGCCTAGATCGGTCTTGGGCAAAAACACCATTCCCACGCCAATCGGGCCAGGATGCACCCGGTCGCCGCCGCGCTCCACGGCATCGGCAAAAAAATCGCGTGGAATTTCCACGTGAATCCCGGCACCATCGCCGGTTTTCCCATCGGCATCCACAGCACCGCGATGCCATACGGCCCGCAGCGCATCAATGCCAGCCTGCACCACATCGCGCCGCTTTTTGCCATCTAACGCGGCAATCAGCCCAACGCCACACGCATCATGCTCTTGCTCAGGGCTATAGCTGCCGCGCAACCGCTCCGCATTTGCGCGCCAAGACGCCAGAAATTCCGCACCCGTCTCAAAGGTCATTGTTCACTCCGCCGCCGTCGCCATTGAAGAAGTCGCTTGATCCTGCAACCGCCGATGGATCGCAGAAGCCGCGTCGCGCCCGTCCTTAATCGCCCAAACCACCAAGCTCGCACCGCGCACAATATCTCCGGCTGCATACACACCGGGCAAAGTGGTCTCGAAACTCGCAGGATTGATCGCCAAAGTTCCCCAGCGCGTCACGGTAAGCCCTGGTTGCTCGAAAGCGTTCGGCAAATTTTCTGGATCAAAGCCTAACGCCTTGATCACCAAATCGGCATCAAGCGTGAAACCACCGCCATCCATCGGCTCAATCGCTTGCCGCCCTGAAGCATCGGCCAACCCAAGGCGCATCCGCTGCACCCGCAAGCCGGTCACCTGCCGATCGCCCAAAAACGCTTCGGGCGCGGCTAACCACCGAAATTGCACACCCTCATCTTCGGCATTCGTCACTTCGCGCAACGAACCCGGCATATTCGCCCGATCGCGCCGATACAGGCATGTTACCGATGTTGCGTGCTGGCGCACCGCCGTCCGCACACAATCCATCGCAGTATCGCCGCCGCCAATCACCACAACATGCTTGCCCGCCGCATTCAGCGCGCCGGAATCAAATTCCGGCACATCATCGCCCAGCCCTTTGCGGTTCGAGGCGATCAAATAATCCAGAGCCGGCACAATGCCAGCCAGCCCCGAACCCGGCCCGCCAATATCGCGCGGCTTATACACACCGGTCGCAATCAGCACCGCATGATGCCGCGCCCGCAACGTCGCAAACGGCATGGCGCCGCCAATATCAGTGTTCAATTCAAATTTCACACCACCATCAATCAGCCAGGCGGTGCGCCGCTCCACCACTGATTTTTCCAGCTTGAAGCCCGGAATCCCGTAAATCAGCAGGCCGCCAACCCGGTCATGCCGGTCATACACAGTGACCTGATAGCCCCATTGGCGCAACGCTTCCGCCGCCGCCAACCCCGCCGGCCCGGCGCCGATGATCCCGATTGACTCCGTCCGCTCGCGCTTGGGGCGGATCGGACGCACCCAGCCTTCGGCAAACGCCGTCTCGGTAATATGCCGCTCGATCGCGCCGATCGTGACGCTCTCAAACCCTTTTTCGATCACGCAATTGCCCTCGCAGAGCCGATCTTGCGGGCAAATTCGGCCACAGATTTCCGGGAACGTGTTGGTCGCTGCGGAAATCTCATACGCCTCCTCCAACCGCCCCTCTGCCGATAATTTCAGCCAATCGGGGATATTATTCCCGAGCGGACAATGGATCTGGCAAAACGGAATCCCACACTGCCCGCAGCGGCTCGCCTGGGTTGCGGCGGCCTTGGCATCAAAACCCCGATAAATCTCGTCAAAATCCTGCGCCCGCTCATCCACCGCCCGTTTCGCCGGCGTTTGCTGCGGCTGGACGATGAAACGCTGCATTTTCGGCAGTGCGGACGGCGCTTGCGCACCCATCGCCGAACTTACCGGCCCATCGCTAGACGCCATTGCACAACTCCATATCGGCAAGAGGAAGGGTTTTGCTTCATTTACCTCCCTAAAATCGATAAATCTAGCAATAAAACGCAGTTAAGACATATAGTATGCCATAAAATTATGATTTTCAGCCGTGCACAAATCGAATAGATCAAAAAAACCTAAAAATAGGATCGAAAACGGACTTAAATTTTCTGCTGCCCCGGTGGCCGGTACCGTGCCAGATAGCTCGGCACCACCAAATCAATCGGCGTCGGGGTAATATCCAACTCCCGCAGCCCCGGCATCCCTGGCCCGACGACATTATCCGATTGTAGCAGCAGCAACTGATCGCGCGTCAGCAATTTGCCGGGCAACCGCTCCAACAACGCCGCCTGCAAGCCAGCCGCCCAGAGTGGAATGGGCAGCAATGGTCGCGCCCGGTGGGTTTCGTGCAAAATATACACCAGCAACTCACGAAAACTACGAATATCCGGTCCGCCCAATTCATAAAGCGGCGCGCTGTCTTGCCGCTCAATCGCCGCCATCACCGCATCCGCCACGTCATGGACATAAACAGGTTGAAACCGCGTCGCTCCGGCAATCACCGGCATAACCGGCGCCGAGACCGCCATCGCCCCGAACCGATTGAAAAACTGATCTTCCGGGCCAAACACAATCGAAGGCCGCAAAATCACCGCCTCGGCAAACCCTGATCGCACCGCCGCTTCACCCAGGCCCTTGCTGGCCGCGTATTTGCTCTTGCTCGTCGGGTCTGCTCCAATCGCCGAAACCTGAACCAGCCGCGCCACCCCCTCCTGCTTGGCCTGAGCCGCAATCAGCCCCGCCCCGACATGATGGATGCGATCAAAATCCCCGGCTTTTTTCTCAGCCAGAATGCCCACCAAATTCACCACGCACTCCGCCCCCATCACCGCCCGCCGCACCGCCGCCGGGCTGGTCAATGGCGCATAAAGCGGCACAATCTGGCCAACGCTGCCCAAAGGCCGCAACGCCCCCGCCCGCTCAGTGTCGCGCCCCGCCGCACGCACCACATAGCCGCGATCCGCCAGCCGTTTCACCACATGGCGGCCAATAAACCCAGCCGCACCAAACACCGTGGCAATCTTGTGCGTTGTCATAAAAATCCTTTGTCCAGTCAGGGGCCCAGCGATGTTTTGACCCTACCATATAAGTGGGTCGATTCAGAACAGAAATTGCGGCCCTCGATATTTAACCCGTGATCACCAAAGCGCCAGACGCCCCGCTGCTCGCATCTGCGCGGCATCGCCGCAATTGACGCGCCCGGCTCACTTCGCTAGAGCGACCATCATTCGGTGCACCGGCCCAGGTGGCGAAATGGTAGACGCGCAGGTTTCAGGTACCTGTGGCCGCAAGGCTGTGGAAGTTCGAGTCTTCTCCTGGGCACCACCCTTCATTCACCAAGCGCAGCCCTCGGCTTCCCGACAATCTTGCCCTCGGCCACCCGCCAATCTTGATTGGACCCAGCATAGCGATGAGCGAAACCCTATTCGCCAACGGCGCGACCATCCATCTGCACAAGCACGATCTGCCCGACCATGTCGCCTTCACCGGCATAGTCGCCGTCGATACCGAAACCATGGGTCTCGAAGCGCGGCGTGATCGCCTCTGCCTCGTCCAGCTTTCCGCCGGCGATGGCTCAGCGCATCTGGTGCAACTGATCCCCACCACACTCGGCGGACGTGGCGATGATTGCCCTAATCTGAAACGCCTGATGGCCGATCAAGCCGTCACCAAATTATTTCACTTCGCCCGGTTCGATGTCGCCATGCTGCGCCGCTCGCTCGGCGTGGTGGTCGCCCCGGTCATTTGCACCAAAATCGCCTCGAAATTGGTGCGCACCTATACTGACCGGCACGGGCTGAAGGATTTATGCCGCGATTTGCTGGGCGTGGAAATTTCCAAACAGCAGCAAACCAGCGATTGGGGCGCGCCGGAACTCACCGCCGAGCAATGCGCCTATGCCGCATCGGATGTTCTGCATTTGCACGCGCTGTGGGCCAAGCTCGACGCGCTGCTGCTGCGCGAAGGCCGCCGCGCCCTCGCCGAGGCCTGTTTTCGCTTCCTGCCCGCCCGCGGCGCCCTGGATTTGCTTGGCTATGACGACCCTGATCTGTTCAGCCATTAACCCGCCGCATACCCCCCGCATACCCGACGGCGTCAATTACAATTGGTTGCGCCGCCTCTGTTGACCCGGCATCGCCGCCGGACGCATACAGAGACATGACAACAAGCCGGACCCTAGGCCGGGCCGAGGCCACCGATAGCGGGGATATCGCCATCGGGCGGGATGTGTTGACCACCGAAGCCCAAGCCCTCAACGCCCTCGCCGCCTCGCTCGATCACCGCTTCACCGAAGCCGTCGAAACGCTAGAGCGGGTCACTGGCCGCGTGGTGGTCACCGGCATGGGCAAATCAGGCCACGTCGCGCGCAAAATTGCCGCCACCTTGGCATCCACCGGCACCCCGGCTTTGTTCGTCCACCCCGCCGAAGCCAGCCATGGCGATCTCGGCATGGTCGTCCCCGGCGATGCGGTGCTGGCCCTCTCTAATTCGGGCGAAGCCGCCGAACTGGCCGACATCATCGCCCATGCGAGGCGCATCGGCCTGCCCCTGATCGCCATCACCGCGCGCGCCACCAGCACGCTCGCGCAAGCCGCCAGCGTGCTCCTGCTGCTGCCCCAAGCGCGCGAAGCCGGCCCGATTGGCCTCGCTCCAACCACCAGCACCACCATGCAAATCGCCCTCGGCGATGCGCTCGCCGTCGCCCTGCTCGCACGGCGCGGCTTTACCAGCGCCGCCTTTGGCCAAATCCATCCCGGCGGCAAGCTCGGTGCGCGCCTCAAGCGCGTCCATCAATTAATGCATGAGGGTGACGCCGTGCCCCTCGCACCCGGCTCTCTGACCATGGACAAGGCGATCCTGCGGATCACCGAAAAACATTTCGGCTGCCTCGGTGTCATTGACGAGGCACGGCATTTGCTCGGCGTTGTCACCGATGGCGATCTTCGCCGCGCCATGGGGCCGGATTTATTATCGCGTCCGGTCGCGGACATCATGACCACCTCGCCACGGGTCATCAGCCCTGATGCGCTGGCCGAGGATGCTCTGCGCGCGATGACCGATCAAAACCCGAAAGTCACGTCGCTATTTGTCGTTGATTCCAACCGCCTGGTCGTGGGTATTGTGCATATCCATGATTTGCTCCGCGCCGGTGTGGCGTGAGCCGATCGACGTGAACCAATGAGCGTGAGACCATGAGCGTGAAGGGAAGCGACATGTCAAAGCTAACCCCGGATAACCCGCTCTTATCCGCGATCAGCCACGATCCGGCGGAGACCCTGCCCGGCCCCGTGCGCAGCCGCCGCGTCGCCCTGGCCAAGCGCATCCTGCCGGTTCTCGCGGTTCTGCTGCTCGTCGCCCTCGCCGTGCTGCCTGATATTCGCTCAGGCACCGCCTTCGGGCGCTTCAGCTATCACAAAACCAGCGCCTCGGCGCCGCACGCGCCCATCTCGCGGGTCAGCGATGCGCGCTATCACGGCGTCAATAATCAGGGCGAAAAATTCGCGATCTCCGCAACAACAGCCACCCAAATCACCCAAAACCACTTGCAACTGCAACGCCCGCAAGGCGATATCCTGCTCAAATCCGGAGCGTGGCTGCGGTTGAACGCCGAGCATGGGCTGTATCATCAACAAACCGGCATGCTCGGGCTTGGCGGCGATGTCACATTGTATCGCGCCGATGGCACCACCATGAAAACCCACGCCGCCCTGGTCAATATGCAGCAAGGCACCGCCAGCGGCACCGACAAAGTGCTCGCCTATGGCCCGTTCGGCACGCTGCACGCCGCCGATGGTTTCTCCGTCCAAAATCGCGGTGCCGTCGTGCATTTCAACGGCCCGGTTGCCCTCACCCTGATCGGTGGCGCGGCGCCGCCTCCATCACCGATAGCCGCGAGCTCAGCGAAATGAGGGTCGCTTTGCGCCGTCCGCTGCCCGGCTTGCTGCTCGGCCCGCTGCTCGGCTTGATCGCCTTGGGCGCCGCCCATGCCCAATCACTTGGTTTTGACCAAAGCACCACTCCCGGCGCGCCGCCGCAGCCGATCCAGATCACCGCCGCGAACGGGCTGGATTGGAATCAAAAAACCCGCACCATCACCGCCAATGGCGACGCCAAGGCTGTGCGCGGCAATGTCACCATCACCGCCAACCAACTGGTCGCCCACTACGCCGCGAACAGCCGCCCAACCCCTGCGTCGCCCGCTTCACCAACACCCACCCCACCATCACCCACCACCAGCAGCGACCCGCTGGCCGGCCTCGATCAAGGCCAGTCCAAACTCACCGCCCTCGAAGCGATCGGTCAGGTGCATATTTTCACCAACACCGACCAAGCCTTCGGCGATCACGCCATCTATCATATGGCCAGCGGCGAATTGGTCCTCACCGGCAAGGCCCTGCGCCTGATCACCCCATCGGATACCATCACCGCCTCCAAGGCGCTGCAATATTGGTCCAAAGACCATCGCGCCGTCGCCCTTGGCGACGCCCAAGTGGTCACCAAGGATCACCGCTCCATCCAGGCTGACCAGCTCACCGGCTATTTCACTGCCGGTTCTGGCGCGCCGGTCGCCTCCGCCACCGCACCAGGGGCTAATGAAGCTGCCGGAAAATTGCGCAAAGTTGTCGCCGAAGGCCATGTCATCGTGCGCACCGCCACCGATATCGCAACCGGCGATCATGGCATTTATCATCCGGCCACCGGCATCGCCGTGCTTACCGGCAACGTCCATATCACCCGGGGCCCGAACGAACTTGCCGGCGGCAAGGCGCGGGTCAACATGAAAACCGGCATCGCCACCTTGCTCGCCGCCCCCGGCCAGCGCGTGCAAGGGGTGGTGCTGCCCAACTCGGCGCCGCCCGCGGCCCTAGTAGTCGAACCTGGGGCCAAACCCGGGGCCGAACCTGCCGTCAAATCGCCGCAAACCCAAGCCAAACCCGCGCCATGAACGAAACGTTGCGCGTCACCGAGGATTATCGCGACAGGGCAGGGCAGGGGGCCGGCCTGATCGCCACCGGCCTGGGCAAAACCTTCCGCAAGCGAGCCGTGGTGCGCAATGTCTCGCTCTCGCTCCGGCGCGGCGAAGCCATCGGCCTGCTCGGCCCCAACGGTGCTGGCAAAACCACCACATTCTACATGCTAGTCGGGCTGATCCAGGCCGATAGCGGCACGATTACCCTCGATGGCGTGGATATCTCCACCCTACCCATGTATCGCCGGGCGCGGCTCGGTATTGGCTATCTACCCCAGGAAGCCAGCGTGTTTCGCGGCCTCACCGTCGAGCAAAACATCGCCGCCGCCATCGAAGTCGTGGAGCCTGACCGCGATCGTCGCGCCGCCCTGCTTGATGAATTGCTTGCCGAATTTGGCATTTCGCATCTGCGCCGCACCCCCGCTCTGGCCCTGTCCGGCGGCGAGCGCCGCCGCGTCGAAATCGCTCGCGCCCTCGCCACCAACCCGCGCTATATCCTGCTCGATGAACCGCTCGCCGGGATCGATCCCATTGCCGTCAGCGAAATTCGTGATCTCGTCGCCCATCTCAAAGATCGCGGTCTGGGCGTGATCATCACCGATCATAATGTCCGCGAAACCCTGGAAATTATCGATCGCGCCTATATTCTGCACGAAGGCCAGGTGCTGATGGAAGGCGAACCAGACGCCGTCGTCGCCAATCGCGATGTGCGGCGGGTTTATCTCGGCGAACGTTTTATCCTCTGATTTTCGCCTGCCCCATACCCCCATTATCAACCTGTCATGAGACCTGATCGGTAATCCATGCACTTACCGTTGGCATTATTCCTCGCGGATCTGTTGCTTTATGCTCTCGCCGGTGCCGCCGCCGGTTTTCTCGGCGGGCTGCTCGGTATTGGCGGCGGCTTGCTGATCGTCGCGGCGCTGACCGTCACACTCCCCGCATCCGGCGTCGTCGGCCCGGACATCATCCATGTCGCGGTAGGCACGTCGCTCGCGGGCATGGTGCTGACATTCGGTGCCTCCACCATCGCCCATTACCGCACCGGCAATATCATGGCCGCCACCTGGGTCCGGCTCGCCCCCGGCATGGTCATCGGCACCTTGATCGGCAGCCAACTCGAAGGCTTCATGAGTGGGTTGATGCTCCGCCTCGCCATCACCTTGTTTTGCGCCGTTACCGCCTGGCGCATGGGGTTCAGCGGTGAAAAAACCCAGCGCGAGCATAGCTACACCCCCAGTTCGCACTGGTTGTTTCCCTCCGGCATCGTCATCGCCACCGTCTCATCAATCGTTGGCATCGGCGGGGGTTCGCTCACCGTCCCGCTGCTCATCAGCCTGGGTGTCAAACCGGTTCGCGCCGTCGCCACCAGCGCCGCCTGCGGCCTCGTGATCGCCTGCGCCGCCGCCGCCTTGAACATGTTGCTCCGCCACCCCGTCGCCCATGACGTCGGCCAGTCCCAGCTTTTGGGCCACCCTTGGGGTCTGGTCGGCACCGTCTATCTCCCCGCCGCCATCACCGCAGCCCTAGCCTCAACCCTCACCGCGCGCAGCGGCGTGCGCGTCGCCAACCGCCTCTCCGGGCGGGCGCTTAAGCGCAGCTTCGCGGTTTTTCTGCTGATCATCGGCGGTATCATCGCCGCCGGCGGCTAGAAAATCCTCATCCTTGCTATCACAATATTGACGGCGCCGCCCCGCCGACCGCATCCTTGGAGCCGCCATGAGTGCCGAACTCCGCCACTGGCGCGCCTTTGCCGCCGCTGCCCAAGCCCGTGATTTCACCCAAGCCGCCGACCAGCTTGGCCTGTCCCAGCCTGCCCTCAGCCAATTGATCCAATCGCTCGAAGCCACCCTGCATACCGCCCTGTTCGACCGCACCAGCCGCCGCGCCCGCCTCACCGAGTCCGGCGCCAAACTTCTGATCGAAGCGCGCTTGCTCATCGACCAAGCAGACCGCCTGACCGGCCTCGCGGACGCCAACACCCGCAGCACCGCGCAACGCCTTGCCGCCGGCTATGTCGGCTCCGCCGCGTTCCACCCCGCCTTCACCGCCCTGATCGCCGCTATCAGTGCCGACCAACCCCCGATGACGCTCCAGATCGATCAATTCTCCGCGACCAGCCAGATCGAACAACTCACCCAGTACCGGCTTGATCTCGGCATCGCTCGCTCGCCGTTGCCCGATCTCGGCGCAAGCCTCACCAGCCTGACCTTGGCGCGCGAACGCATGATCGTGGCCCTCGCCGAAACCCACCCGCTCGCTCAAGCGCCGCGCTGCAGCCTCGCCAAATTGCGCGACGCGCCTTTCATCCAATATCTGCGGCAACCCAGCGGCGGCCTGCGCGAATGGGTCAATACCGCCTGCGCCAAGGCCGGGTTCGAGCCCAAAATCATCCATACGGTGCCACAAATCGCTACCATGCTCTGCCTGGTCGGTGCCGGCGTTGGCGTCGCCCTGGTGCCGGAAACCATGGCGCGCTTCGGCGTCCCCGGTGTCACCTATCGGCCCATCACCCAGGCCTTCACCACCGAATTAACCCTGCTCTATCGCCGGAGCGACACAGCACCCGCCTTGCGCCAAACCCTGCGCCTCGCGCGGCGGCTGATCCATAAGCCCAGCTTATGAATAATGCGTAAAGAAACGCTTGGCCCCGCGCGGCAACGCGCTATGTTCGCGCCATGGTCGAAACCCAACTCGCCACCGCTCACACCACCGAAATCGGCGAGAGCCGCCTGACGCTGCGCGCCGGCACGCTTGATGCCGCAATCGGCGAGATGCCGCTTGCCCGGCGCGGCGCCACCGCCAGCACCGCCCGCCGCGCCATCATCATCATCCATGGCCGCCGCCGCGACGCGCCGTTTTACGCGGACCTCGCCGCCACCGCCTTTTGCGATGACGCCGCCGATGTGATGGTCATCGCACCGCAATTTCTCACCGCTGCCGACATCGCGCATCACCAACTCCCGCCCAACAGCCTGCATTGGCACGAAACCGCCTGGATGCAGGGCGAGCACGCTCTAGGCGCGGTGCCAATCAGCGCCTTCGCCGCCCTCGATCACCTGATCGATACCCTGGCCGATCCCAGCCTCTATCCTGCCCTGGAGCAGATCATCATTGCCGGTCATTCCGGCGGCGGCCAATTGGTGCAACGCTTCGCCATTCTTTCGCACACACCGCACCCGGTTCGCTTTGTCGTCGCCAACCCATCCTCTTATGCTTGGTTCGGGCCGGACCGCCCGCACGCGGCCCCCGCCAGCGCGCACGCTACATACTGGAAATACGGCCTTGATGGCCGCCCCGCCTATGGTGCCCCACTCGATGATGCCGCTCTCGAACAGCGTTATATCAAGCGCGATGTGCATTATCTGCTCGGCATGCGCGATAACGATCCGCAACACGCGATGCTGGATCGCTCACCCGCCGCCATGAGCCAAGGCGCCAACCGGCTGGAGCGTGGCCGCAATTTCTGGGCCAGCCTGCGCCAACGCCACGGCACCACTCTGCGCCATCACTATCTCGAAATCCCCAACATCGCCCACGAACCCGCCAAACTTTTCGCCGATCCACAAGCCAAACCCGTTTTCTGGCCCAGCCCCTAATCCGCGTCAAAACCAAAATCCGGAGGAAACCACAATGAATATCAAATCGCTTATCCTGCCTATCACCGCGCTGGCTGCCCTGCTCGCAAACACACCGCTCATCGCCCATGCCAACCAACCGATCCCCACGGTGCATCCAGGCCGCCTCACTATCGCCTACCGCACCGATGACAAGCCGATCTCCTTCATCGCAAACGGCAAGCCCAGCGGCTTCCTGGTCGCCTTTGAACAAGCCATCGGCCAGCAACTTGGCCTGAAAGTGGAATTTGTTTCGACCGACTTCGCCAGCATGCTCCCCTCGGTGAAAAACCACGTCTATGACAGCGCCGCTTTCCCGGTTTTGGTCACGCCACCGCGTCGCAAAATCGTCGATTTCACCACCCCAATCGGCTATGCCGAGGCACGCTTGGTCAGTCGCACCGATGCGCCAATTCCCAAAATCGATGGGGCCGCAAAAAAAACCATCGCCGTCACCCAAGGCAGCGCCCTGATCCCGCTGCTTCAGCGCATCGCGCCCGGCGTCAAAGTGAAGCAATTCCCTAACATCGCCGCGAGCACCAACGCGCTTTTGGCCCATCAGGTCGATGGCTTGTTCACCGGCCTCGCCACCGCCGATCATTTGGTTGCCCAACATCACGGGCTCAGCGAATCGCAAATCGTCAATAGCGGTGAAGCGGCCTTCCCAGTGGCCAAATCCAACCCAAAATTACGCGCCGCCCTGAATACCGCCATCGCCACATTGATGAAAAACGGCACCTACACCACGCTGTTTGAGAAATGGAACCCGAGCAACGTCACCATCCCCAACCCGCTCTATGCCCGCTATCCCGGCATGCCGCATGAACATGGGCAACAAAAATAACCGAATGTGAACAAGGCAGTCCCATGCTCAAAGGTCTTCTCCGCATCCAGCAGACATTTTTCGATCTGCACCTGATCGCGCGGGTCATGCCCAGCCTGCTGCGTGTGGGCCTGCCCAACACTTTTATCCTCGCGTTGTTAGCGACCCTCATCGGCATCGTGATTGGCCTGATCATCGCTATCGGCCTGATCTCAAGCCGCCGCTCGATCAGCCTGCTCTGCCGCTTCTATGTCGATATTCTGCGTGGCCTGCCGCATATTCTCACCATCTATCTCATCGGCCAGGGCCTGCCGCTCGCCGGTCTCAGCCTGTTCGGTGATGATACCTACGCTTATGCCGCCCTCGCCATCGGGCTGATCGAGGGTGCCTATATGGCCGAGATTTTCCGCGCTGGCTTGCAATCGGTCGAGCGGGGCCAAATCGAAGCCGCCCGGACCCTGGGCATGAGCCGCGCCCAAACCATGCTGTTTATCATCATCCCCCAAGGCATCCGCCGCGTCCTGCCGCCGCTCACCGGCCAGTTCATCCTGGTCATCAAAGGCACTGCGCTGGTATTCTTGTTGGGTTTAACTGCATCCCAGCGCGATCTGTTCTCAATCGCGCAGGATTCCGCCATCAATAATGCCAATCTGTCCCCGCTCACCGCCGCCGGCCTGATCTACCTCGCCCTCACCGTGCCGATGACCTACGCGGTCAATGCCTGGGAGCGCCGCTTGCGCCTCGGCGCCAATCCCCGCGCGCGCACAGCGTTATAGGAATGCCCCCGATGGACCCTTCAACCGGCGGCGTGCGCTTTGAGCATATCGTCAAATCCTTCGGCACCGTGAAGGTTCTTGATGATATCACCCTCGATGTTCCGCGCGCCATGACCACCTGCATCATCGGCCCGTCCGGCTCCGGCAAATCCACGCTGATGCGCTGTGCCAATCTGCTCGAGCGCCCGGAAGCAGGCCGCATCATCGTCGATGGCATCACCATCACCGATCCCGGTGTGAATATCGATGCGATTCGCGCCCGCGTCGGCATGGTGTTTCAGCATTTTCACCTGTTCGGCCATCTCAGCGTGCTCGATAATGTCGCGTTAGCCTTGCGCAAAGTCCGCCGCCTGCCGCGTGCCGAAGCCGAAGAGCGCGCCATGGCGAAGCTGAGCGATGTTGGGCTGCGCGGTCTTGAACGTCGCCGCCCGACCGATCTTTCAGGCGGCCAGCAACAGCGCGTCGCCATCGCCCGCGCGTTAGCGATGGAACCGGCGATCATGCTGTTCGATGAAGCAACCTCGGCCCTTGATCCCGAATTGGTCAAAGGCGTGCTCGCCATCATGCGCGATCTCGCTTCCTCCGGCATGACCATGCTGGTCGTCACCCATGAAATGCGCTTTGCCCGCGAAGCCGCTGGCCAAGTGATCTTCATGGATCGTGGCAAAATCATCGAGACCGCCCCCCCCGCCACCTTGTTCGATCATCCACAAAGCCCGCGTCTGCAGCAATTTCTCGATCAGGTTCTCTAACATTGTCTGGATCCATCATGAGCCAACCCACTATGAGCCAACCCGGCGGCCCATCCCGCCCCAGCGTCGCGCAAATCCGCGACTTGTTCGCCCGCCGCTCTTTGTGGCAATCATGGCTGGATGTCGAAGCCGCTCTGGCGGAAAGCCAAGCCGACCTTGGCATCATTCCCGCTGAGGCCGCGCACGAAATCCGCGCCAAAGCCCGCGTTGACTGTCTCGATGAAGCCGCCCTGGCCGCCGATATCGCCCGCACCCGGGCCCCCATCGTCGCCCTCACCCGCAGCCTCGCCGCCGCCTGCTCCGGCGAGGCCGGCGGCTATGTGCATTGGGGGGCGACCACGCAAAATGTCGTGCAAACAGGCCGAACCTTGCTGATGCAGCGAGCCCATTACGCCCTGATGCAAGGCTTTGACGATATTTTGGCAAAACTGGCCGATCTCGCCGAACGTGAAGCCAAAACCGTCATCGTCGCGCGCACCAATCTGCGCCACGCTTTGCCCATCACCTTCGGCTTCAAAGTGTCGGGCTGGATCGAAGAATGGCTGCGCCATCGCGAGCGTTTCGCGCAGGCCGCCCCTCGGGTCTTTTCGGCGCAATGGGGTGGGGCGGTCGGTGCGATGCACGCGATCGGCCCGCTCGGCCCAGAGCTGAACCGCAATCTCGCCGCCCGCCTCGGCCTTGGCTATTTCACCGTGCCCTCGCGCGCCGGGCTTGATTATTTCGCCGAATATATCCTGCTGCTGGGCTTGTTCAGCGCTACCTGCTCAAAAATTGCCCGCGATCTGTACAGTATGATGGCTGATGAAATCGATGAAGTCACCGAAACCCTCGGCGATGACGTGGTCGGCTCCAGCACCATGCCCCACAAGGTCAATTCCAAAATCGCCGTGCATGTCCTCTCGTTAGCGGCCCGCCTGCGCACGCAAGTGCCCCTCGCGCTGGAGGCCATGCAACCCACCTTCGAGGGCGATGGCGCGCACAACCAGATGATCTCGGCGATGGTCGATCAAGCCTGCCCCCTCGCCTATGAGCTGATCACCATGATGGACGAGCTGATCGGCAGCATCGGCCTGCACCCCATGCAAATGCACGAAAACCTAACCCGCTCCGGTGAGTTCCTCGCCTCGGAAAACGCCATGATGGCGCTCGCTCCCTTGCTCGGGCGCAGCCGCGCGCATGATGTGGTGCATCACGCCGTACACGAAGCCCTGCATCGTCATATCTCGCTGACCGACGCCATCATGGCCGATCCATCACTCCCGCCCAGCGTCACCGCCGATTTGGTGCGCAACGCCCTCGATCCCGCGCGCTATACCGGCCTCAGCGAAACGCTCGCTCTAGAGATGGCCCGCGCCGCGCGCGCCGCCCTCGCCCAGCCTCCCACAAAAACCAGCGACTAAGGCATCGCTTGGCTCAGGCGCGGATATTGCGCCACCAGCCGATGGGCATAGGCCAACGCCTGATGACGCTGGGCCGCATCCAGTGGCGCGCTCACCAGGTTCTGCACTTGAGCGGCGCGTTCATGCTCAGCACTGCCCGCACGCGTCAGTACCGCGGCGATCAACGCATCCGCATAGGCGCGCACCGGCGCCGATGGCGGTGATGGCGGGGTGATCTCGCGCGCCCCATAGAGCTGCGCCAGCGCCACACCCGCGCGCGGGCTGCCATTATGCAGCGCCTTGGTATACCAGAGTGCTGCTTGATCTTTCGAAACCTGCAGATGCCAAAACCCGTTCGCCCAGGCATCACCCAAATAACGCTCAGCACTTTCCGAGGGGTAGGGCAGCGTCGCCGCCGTCACCATCCAGCGCGCCCCGCGTTGGTGCAACAGGCGCGCCGCCGCCGGATGGGTGTGGCGCAGCTTGAAATAATCGGAAATCAAATCCTCCGCATATTGATAACATCCCGTGTGATAGCCCCGCGCCGCCGACAGCCTGATCAGCGCTTCCCCGGTTGACATGCCAGGGCGCGCCCGCTCGCCCAGCGTCGCTTGCGCGTGCGCCAGAGCCGCCCGCAAGGCCGGCGCCGCCGGTCCATCATGGTCGAATTTCAACATCACCCCAACCTGATACGCGCTTTGCGCCGAACCCGCCGCAATACCCTTGGCAAAAGCAATTTGCGCAGCCGCTTCATCGCGTACGGTCGGATCATGCGCATCCTTCTGGCTGCGCAGAATACCAAGCCAATAACAGGCATAGGCCCGCGCAGATCGGTCTGGGTCGTTGTCGCACCGCTGCTCCAGCGTCGCTAATCCGAGTTCGGTGGCCAAATTGATCGCCTGCCGATGGCCGCTCACCTGTTCGATTGCGACGAAAATTTCCCCCAAATCGCGGGTATGCGCATCGGTCGATTCGGTGAGCCGCAAGGCCTGCGGCCCGCTGATCGGGGGCATGTATAAGCCACTGCGATGCCAAACCGGCACAGGATACGGCTTGGGGAGCGGCGCATGGAACATCAAGCTGCCGGCTAGGGGAAACACGCTTGTCAGAAAATGCCAATAGCTCGTCAGCGGATGGGTTAAAATATGCATGATTGTCGGCCCTGGCATCAGCCGGGCCCACAACGCGTCAAATTTCGTCGTCATCAAATTATATCTCCCGCCCCATTACTGGAGCGTGATTGGTTACGATCAATCACGCTCTAACCCTTGTTTGCCGATCAATGTTATTGATCTAGCCCGCCAATCACCGCGCGCCAATCCCATCACTTGGTAACGGCGGGTTGATCCGCCCATAAAAAAAGCGGGCCATTGACTGGCCCGCTTCTTGATCTCCAAGCCCCGCGATCAGCGAAGCCGCACGCGCCTCATCCCGCAAATCGCGGTGGGGTATCAGGCGCTTTTCGCCATAATTTCGTCAGCGATATTGCGCGGCACCGGCTCGTAATGATGGAACTGCATGGTGAACGACGCACGGCCCTTGGTCATGCTGCGCAGATGCGAAATATACCCAAACATCTCCTTCAGCGGCACCAAAGCGCGCACCGTCACGGTGCTGCCCGAGCTTTCCTGGTTCTGGATCATGCCACGGCGGCGGTTCAAATCGCCCACCACATCGCCCACGTGATCCTGCGGTGTGGTGATCTCCACATCCATGATCGGCTCCAGAATGATCGGGTTGGCCTTCTTCATCCCCTCGCGGAAACAGGCCTTGGCGGCAATTTCAAACGCGAGCGCGCTGGAATCGACGTCGTGATATTTGCCGTCAACCAGCGTATATTTGAAATCGACCGTCTGGAAGCCCGCGAGCACGCCCGTATCGGCCTGCACCCGAATGCCCTTTTCGACCGCCGGGATATATTCCTTCGGCACCGCACCGCCGACCACCTTATTTTCGAACACCACGCCCTGGTTACGCTCCAGCGGCTCGAAAATAATCTTGACCTCAGCATATTGGCCCGAACCACCCGACTGCTTCTTGTGGGTGTAGGTTTCGGTATGGCTGCGCGCGATGGTTTCACGATAAGCCACCTGCGGCGCCCCAATATTCGCCTCCACGCCATATTCGCGCTTCAGCCGGTCAATAATGATTTCCAGATGCAGCTCGCCCATGCCTGACAAAATCGTCTGGCCGGTTTCCTGGTCGGTTTTCAGCCGCAGCGAAGGATCTTCGCCGGCGAGCTTCTGCAACGCCAGCGTCATTTTCTCAACCGAGTCTTTGGTCTTCGGCTCCACCGAAATATCAATCACCGGTACCGGGAACGCCATCCGCTCCAACACCACCGGGTCTTCCGCCGCCGCCAGCGTATCGCCGGTTCCGGTGTCTTTCAGCCCCACGAACGCCGCAATATCGCCCGCGATCACTTCCTTGATTTCCGCGCGCTTATCGGCGTGCATCTGGAACATCCGGCCAATCCGCTCTTTTTCGCCCTTGGTGGTGTTCATCACCGTATCGCCGGATTTCAGCGTACCGGCATAAACGCGCACGAAGGTGAGGGTGCCATATTTGTCATTGATGATTTTGAACGCGAGGCCGGCAAACGGCGCGGACGGGTCAGCCTTGATCCGGCGCTGATGATCGCCCTCTTCCTCGCCCTCATCCACCGCAACCTTAATGCCAGGCACATCAACCGGGCTCGGCAAATAATCGAGCACCGCATCGAGCAAAGGCTGCACGCCCTTATTCTTGAACGCCGTGCCGCACAAAACAGGGCGGAACGCGCCCGAAATGGTGCCGGTCTTGATCGCGCGCTTCAGCGTCTCCACCGAAACATCGCCCTTGTCGAAATATTCTTCCATGCCCGCATCATCAACGGCGAGCGCGGTATCGAGCAGGGTCTGGCGATGCTCCTTCGCCTTCTCCAGCATATCCGCCGGAATCGGCTCATCATGGAATTTCGCGCCGAGTTCGCCACCTTCCCAGATAATGGCCTTCATCTCGACCAGATCGACCACACCGATGAATTTATCCTCAATCCCGATCGGCAGCTGCAAGGGCAGCGCGACAATATCGAGCTTCTCCTTCAACGTATCGAACGCCCGGTAGAAATCAGCGCCGGTGCGATCCAGCTTATTGATGAAAATAATCCGCGGCACATTATACCGGTCGGCCAAGCGCCAATTGGTTTCCGATTGTGGCTGCACGCCGGCCACGCCCTCGATAATGAAAATGGCACCATCGAGCACGCGCAGCGAGCGGTTCACCTCAATGTTGAAGTCAATATGGCCGGGCGTATCAATGATATTGATCCGATAATCTTTCCACTCGCAGGTCACCGCCGCCGAGGTGATGGTGATGCCGCGTTCGCGCTCCTGATCCATATAATCAGTGGTGGTGTTGCCATCATGCACCTCGCCAATCCGGTGCGACACGCCTGTATAATACAGGATCCGCTCGGTGGTGGTGGTTTTGCCCGCGTCGATATGCGCGGTGATGCCAATATTGCGAATCTTGTCGAGCGGCGTGCTGGACATGCGGGTAACTCCAGGCTCAGCGGTGGATCACCCTCGGCTATTTCACCTCGGGCATAACAGAACAGGCGCGCTCACCGGCGCAGATAACCGGTGTCGCACCCGAGTGGCTGGCACCATGCCAACCGTCGAACGGCTTATGCGACGGCCCAGCCCGATTGGCAAGCGCAAGAGCCGTGCATAGCCCGCAAATCCTTACAAATGATGTAGTCGCCGCACCAACATCGTGAAAAATCCCGCCGGCTTCGCCGCCGCCAGCGCCACCGCCGGAACCGTCGCAATCGTCTTGCCATTGGCGCTGACCGTAATCGTGCCAACAACCGCCCCTTGGGCAATCGCCCCCTTGAACGGCCCGTTCAGCGCCACGTTGGTTTTCAACACCGATTGCGCATTCACCGGCAACGTCATCACCAGCGATTTGGCCGCCCCCACCGGAAACGAGGCCGGTTCGAGCGTCGGCGCCTGCGCAGTCGCCAATATCTTGCCCGCGCTGACAATCGTTTGATCGGCATAAAATTGATAGCCGTAATCGAGCAGTGCCTCGATATCATTGGTGCTGGCTTTGAAGCTCGGCCCGCCCAGCACAATCGCAATCAACCGGCGGCCATTGCGCAGTGCTGTCGCATCAATGCAACGCCCCGCCGCCTTGGTCCGCCCGGTTTTCAAGCCATCCACGGTCTTGTCGCGAAACAGCACGGGGTTCCAGCTCCGCTGCCGGATTTTATCAAACGTATAATGCTTCTCCGCCGAAATTTTCAGAAATTGCGGATATTTGGCAATGATCGCGCGCGACAAAATGCCCAAATCGGTCGCCGTGGTGTGCAAATCAGGGTCCGGCAACCCATCGACATTGGTATAATGCGTGCCCGTCATCTGAAGCTGCGCCGCCGCATGGTTCATCAGCCCGACAAAAGCGGAGCGATTACCCGCCACCGCCTGCGCGAGCGCCACCGCCGCGTCATTGCCCGAATCGATGATGAGCCCATGCAAAAGCTGATCAACCGTTGGGTGCATGCTCGGCGAAATGAACATCCGCGAACCGCCCGTATGCCACGCCGTCACGCTCACCGGCACCGCCTGATCGAGCTTGATCGTGCCATGGGCAATCGCCTGATAGGTCAAATACGCCGTCATTAATTTGGTCAGGCTCGCTGGCGGCCAGGGCGTGTTGGGCGATTTTTCTGCAATCACTGCGCCGGTCTGATCATCGATCAAGATATAGCTCGGGCTGTTCGGCAGTTCCGGCGGTGCCGGCGTGTTGGCAAAAGCCAGCGGCGCCACCGGCGGCGGTCCCGCCGGCGCGGGCGGCGCTACCGGCGCGGCCTTGCCCGGCTTGTTACCCGATTTTTTTACAATTTTATGCGCAATCGGATGATGCGGCATCGCGCCCGCCTGGCCCAGGCCGGGCGTCGCGCCAACCAGCAACCCGGCGGCGATCAGCGAAAGGAGCGAAAGACGGGCAGAAACAATCATGGCACTAATCCTTATCGAGAATCCCGATCAACGCGGGCGATTCGCTCGCATTCTCTGCCCCAAAACGCGGATCGATGCCAGAACGCCGCATCCTCGAACCCAATGTCTCTCCAATTCTTGACCTAACCTTTACGCGCGGCGCTCAAAAAACGCATAGCAGCCAACCCTTGAAAAAGAGTGTATTTAGATATATCTAGATAATGTCGAAAACACAGGAGAACGACATATGACATTATTCAAACCAGGTCGCGCAATGCATTCAATGCGCCAGAACAACGCCTGCTGCGCGGAGCCGAAGCGCTTCGCGATGAACGAGCCGGGCGAACCGGGCTTTCGCGGTCGCGGCCATGGCGGCGGTCACGGTCGTGGCGCCGGTCACGGTCTGGGCCAAGGTCTGGGCCAAGGTCTGGGCCAAGGTCGCGGCCAAGGCGGTGGCCAAGGTCGCGGCGGCCCCGGTGGGCGCCTGCGTCGGCTGCTCGAACATGGTGATCTGCGCTTATTGGTGCTGCATCTCATCGCCGAACGCCCGCGCCATGGCTATGAAATCATCAAAGCCATCGAAGAGCTTGCCGGCGGCGCCTACACGCCCAGCCCCGGCGTGGTGTACCCCACGCTGACCCTGCTGGAAGAAATCGGTCACGTTTCCAGCATCGCCGAGGGCAACCGCAAAAGCTTCACCATCACTCCGGACGGCACCGCTGCCCTCGCGGCAGACCGCGCCAGCCTCGATGCAATCCTTGCGCGGATCGCCCAAGTCCAAGCGCAAATCCGAGCCGAGGAACCCGCCTTGCCCGTGGTCCGAGCCATGGAAAATCTGCGAACCGCCTTGCGCCTGAAGCTCGCCAGCGACACCACCCCGCCCGAGCTCGCCCGCAAAATCGCCGATGCAATCGATCACGCCGCCCGTATCGTCGAGGATCTGTAACCACCCCACGCTGCTCCTCAGCAATCAACCGCATCCATCGCGCAGCCAACCAACGCCGAGCCTGCCAATGCTCAACGGGCCATTTCTTGACAGCGCCATGGTTGCGGGCTTGATGCGACTTGATTGATGAGGTGTAGCACATGGCCGACCCGAAACCTTCCAGGGCAAAATCCGCGCAGGGCAAAGCGCCAACCGGAAATTCATCGGGCGCGCCCAGCCCGCGCACCGCCCCCGCCCAGCGCGGCGCGTTTGCGGATACGGTTCTCACTCTCATTTACGTGGTGGTGATCGCGGTTGGTCTGCGTTCCTTGGTCGCCGAGCCATTCTTCATCCCCTCAGGCAGCCTGACCCCCACGCTGCTTGCGGGTGATTTCGTGCTGGTGACCAAATATAATTATGGCTATTCGCGCTGGTCGTTCCCGTTCGGGGAACCCGCCTTCAAAGGCCGGATTTTTGGCTCCGTGCCAAAAATGGGTCAAATCGTCGTGTTCGCCCTGCCGCGTGATCCGAGCGTCGATTACATCAAACGCGTGATCGGCCTCCCCGGCGATACAGTGCAAGTGACCGACGGCCAGCTTTATATCAACGGCAAGGAAGTGCCCCGCACCCGCGATGGCTCTTATCTCGAAACCCCGATCGATTCCGGCGAAGCCGTGCCGATCAAAGTGCGCAAATATATCGAGCACCTGCCCGATGGCGTGAATCACATCATTTTGAAAGCCACCAATCAAGGTTTCGCCAACAACACCCCGCTCTACACCGTGCCGCCCGGCCATCTGTTCATGATGGGCGATAATCGCGATTTCAGCGAAGATTCCCGCTTCCTCAACGCGGTTGGCTATGTTCCGCTCGCCAACGTCGTCGGTCGAGGCCGGATGATCCTGCTATCGGTGCGGCTCGATCACCCGTTCTGGAAATTCTGGGATTGGCCGAGCGATATTCGCTGGGGCCGCATGTTTACCATCCTGCATTGAGCAGCCCCTGGTGAGCACTGAAACCGAGCGCAACGCTGAGCGCGCCAAGCGGGCCGCCGCCTTGCTCGGTTACCAATTCGCCGCCCCCGAGCGCTTGGCCCAGGCCCTCACCCACCGCTCCGCCGCCGGGGCAGGGGGCTTGGCCTCGAATGAGCGGCTGGAATTTATCGGTGACCGGGTGCTGGGCCTCGTGATCGCCGAATGGCTGATTGAGCGCTACCCCGAGGAGCGCGAAGGCAGGCTCGGCCCGCGCCTCGCGCATCTGGTCTCGCGCAGCTCGCTCTCTGCGATCGCCGAAGAGGTCGGCCTCGCCAACCTACTCGATGTATCACCCGGCGAAACAAGGCGCGGCGTGCGCCATAATGCCTCAGTGCTGGCCGATGCGCTGGAAGCCCTGCTCGGCGCGCTCTATCTCGATGGCGGTTTGGCCCCGGCGCAGCGTTTCATCCGCGCCCGCTTCGCCAGCCGGATCGAGGCGCAAGACCAGTTCGAACCCCCCAAAGACGCCAAAACCGCCCTGCAGGAAGTGGCGCTCAGCCGCGCACCGGTCTTGCCCGATTACCAGGTCATCGCGCAGTCCGGCCCCGCGCACGCGCCCAAATTCCGCGTGCGGGTCATGGTGGGCGATCTCTCGGCGGAAGCCGAAGCGGGCAGCAAACGTGCTGCCGAACAAGCCGCCGCACGGCGATTATTGGAGCGATTAGGCGAATGAACACACGATGCGGCTATGTCGCCCTGCTCGGCCGGCCCAATGCGGGCAAATCAACCCTGCTCAATCAGGCGGTCGGCGCCAAAGTCTCGATTGTCACGCCCAAAGCGCAAACCACCCGCTTTCGCGTCAGCGGCATTTTGCTGCGCGAACTCCCGCCCGATCAGTCGCAGATCATCCTGATCGACACACCCGGCCTATTCGCGCCTAAACGTCGGCTTGATCGTGCGATGGTGCAAACCGCCTGGGATTCCGTCGCCGGCGCCGATCTCGCTTGCATGCTGGTCGATGCGTTCCGCGCCCGCCCGGATGATCTCGCCGAACCGCTCGCGGCCCTGGCCAAAACCGGCCGCCGCCGCTGGTTGGTGCTCAACAAAATTGACCTCTTGCCCCGCGACAAACTGCTCCCGCTCGCCGATACGCTCGGCAAAATGGGCCAGTTCGATGAAGTCTTCATGATCAGCGCCCTCAAACGCGACGGGGTGGACACCATGCTCGATGCCATGGGCCGCGCCATGCCCGTCGGCCCATTCCTTTACCCGCCCGACGAGCTGACCGACCAGACCGACCGGATGCTGGCCGCCGAATTGGTGCGCGAGCAAATTTTCCTGCAAACCCGCGAAGAAATCCCCTATGGCGCCTCGGTCGAAACCGAGAGCTTCAAGGATTTGAACGATGGCTCGGCCCGCATCGATGTCACCATCTATGTCGCGCGCACCGGCCATAAAATGATCATCCTCGGCGAATCCGGCGCCCGGATCAAATCCATCGGCTCCAAAGCCCGCGCCGAACTCGAACGCCTGTTAGAGCGCCGGGTGCATCTTTTTCTCCACGTCAAAGACCGCCCCGGCTGGGACGAAGAAACCGCCCGCCTGCGCGCCCTGGGGCTTGATGGTTAAACCTCCGCGCCCCGCCGCGCATCACGCCATTGACTCGCCGTGCAGCACCTCGTCCAACCCCTGGCGCTCCTCGTCGCGGCTGACCCGCAGCCCCCCATCATCCGGCTCTAGAAAAAACAAAATCGCGCCGGTCACCGCCCCGCAATAGAGCGCGGTCGCGCCAACCCCGATGGCCTGGATCAGCAATTGATGCAGACCCCCGCGTACCGCCCCGTCTGAGAGCGGCGCAAAAGCCAGCAGCCCGGTCGCCAGCGTTCCCAGAATTCCGGCGACCCCGTGAACGCCAAAGGCATCCAGCGTGTCATCGAAACCGAGTTTCGGCTTGACCATGGTCACCACCCAGTATGAGAGCAGCCCCGCCGCCACGCCAATCACCATCGCGGCCCCGGGCAACACAAAGCCCGCCGCAGGCGTAATCGCCACCAGCCCGGCAACCGCACCGGAAATCGCCCCCAGCACGAACGCCGATTGCCAATTTTGCGCCAACCCGCGCAGCATCATGTCCGAAAGGTCGCCGACAAACCCATTACCGTTGGAAAATGCGAGACTATACCCCACCACCACCCAAAGCAGGCTCACCAGCGCACAAATTGTCACGCTCTGCATCATGATCGAGAGCACGTTCTTCTTGCGTACCATGCCGCCATAAAACAGCACGAGCCCCGGAATCGTCATTAATAAGACCAAAACCGAACTGACCAACATCCAAGCAGTATCGCCCGAATTTAAGCCAGTTTCTGCCGCTTTTGCAGGCAAAACGAAACTAATCAGCGGAAGCGCCATTGCGCCCGCTAGCCCAACCCGTCGCATTATCGCGACCACTCCTCATTATCTCGCCCGTTTACCGGTGCATTTTCCCGTGTGACCCGCACGATCAGCGATGCGCGTCCACCCAAAGCAGCAAAATCCATGCCGTCACCGCCCACTAGATCGTCGGCCACGATCACAGCGTTGACCCGGCAGTAATAACGGCGTTATCGCTCTCGCTCCCTTCAGGAGCCAATCCATGATCCATGAATTACGCATCTATCGCTGCCTGCCGGGCCGCCTGCCGGCCCTGCTCAAGCGCTTTGAAACCCTCACCCTGGCCATGTGGCAAAAGCACGGCATTCGCCAAGTCGGGTTCTGGACCACGCTCATTGGCGAGTCCAACCAAGATTTGCATTATCTGCTCGAATGGGAATCCCTTGCGGAGCGCGATGCGAAATGGACCGCCTTCCAATCGGACCCGGAATGGCTGCAAGGCCGCGCCGCCACCGAACAGAGCGGCCAAATCGTCGAATCGATCAGCAACCGCATTCTCACGCCGACCGGATTTTCCGCCCTCAAATAATAATCGGCGCTGCGCGCTCAGCAGCGATCGATCTAAACCGTGGACAGCACCGCCGGCGCGAGGGCAGGCCATTTCGCCGCCGGGTGCGAGGGGTTGCGAAACCGCATCGCCGCGCGCTCCGGCCCGGCGGCGGCCAATTCCACGCCCAACTCTAACCGCGACGCACAGGTCACCGCAACCACTGGCCGGGCCTCCGGGAAAGTCAAAAATTGCCGCGCCTCGCCCTCCAGCGTCAAATGATCGCGCAAAATCTGCCATTCAACCCGGTCGGTATCCTCGATAAACATCGCCAAAATGCCGGGCCGTGTGCCGCTGAGCCGTGCGGGTGCCAGAGCCGCCAGCCGGCGGCGCATCGCAATCGCCACCTCATTTTCACTCGCCGCCCGCGCCGCCAACACAAAAACCGCCGGGCCAGAGCCGGTCACCGCCAAATGCGCCTCCGGGCCAAATTCCCGGCGCAACTGCCCCATCAACCCATTCTCGCTCGCCTGCGCCGCCGCCAACATCAGCGGGTCGAGCCGCAGCACCGCCGCTTCATCATGATCCGCCCGCCGCGATTGGGTGAGCATGCTGCTAATCCGTTGATGCAGCGCCGCCAGCGCATCAGTTTCTCCGCCCACGACATCCGCGCTGCGCAGCCCCTGCGGCAGCGTCATTTTCAACAAATACCGCCCCGGATGGGTCGCCAGCCAGCTCTGCAAATCCGGGTCAATCCGATCCATCAGCCGCATCCACGCCGCCCGATGCACCGTGCGCCCCTCTTCGGCGGACAAGGTGTCACAGGCGATTTCCGCCTCGCAGCCCTCACGGGTGATCAGCATATCGAATGGCGTGCCATCCTCTAAGCCGCTCAAACGCACATCAAACCCCAACGCCGTATGCAAAGACGCCGTGCGCGCCAAATGCAGTAGCGGCACCAGCGTCTCGACGCCGCTCAGCGCCGCGTCCAGCCGCGCTTCAAAACGCGCCTGCCCGGCTTCGGAGAGTGATTTATACAGCGGGAACAACGTCCCAACGCGCTGCGCCCACATCGCCTCGCTCGGCGTCAGCGCCAACCCTTGGCGGCATTTCTCCGCCGCCAATTCCGCCGCATGGCGCTGCGCAATCAGCGCACCGGTCCGCGCGCCGAGCGCGATCATATCATTGAGCGCCGCCATCCGCGCGCGCCAACGTTTGATCCCCAGGATCGAACATGTCCGATGCGTATCGGTCAGCGTGCGTGACGCAGGGCGGGTCTTTGGCGGCATATATTCCATGATGCCGCGTCTATAACGGATTTCCGAACCGATTACTATCAGATAATCGCGGTCCCCATCGCCCCAATTTGCCCGCGATGACGCAGCCAATGATCGGCCAGCACACACGCCATCATCGCTTCACCCACCGGCACCGCGCGGATGCCCACACACGGATCATGCCGCCCCTTGGTCTCGATCATGATGTCATTCCCCGCCGCATCAACGCTCTGCACCGGCGTCAGGATCGAGCTGGTCGGCTTGACCGCAAACCGCACCACAATCGGCTGCCCGGTCGCAATGCCGCCCAAAATCCCGCCAGCATGGTTCGCCAAAAACCGAACGGTGCCGTCCGGGTTCATCCGCATCTCATCGGCATTTTGCTCGCCGCGCAACGCAGCCACCGCAAACCCGTCGCCAATCTCCACCGCCTTCACCGCATTGATGCTCATCATCGCCTGAGCCAAATCGGCATCGAGCTTGCCATAAACCGGCGCGCCCAATCCCGGCGGCACGCCCTCGGCCACCACCTCCACCACCGCGCCGAGCGATGAGCCGTCGCGCCGCACCGCATCCAACGCGTCGGCCCACTGCGCCGCCGCCTGCGCATCCGGGCAGAAAAACGGGTTGCGCTCCACCTCGTCCCAATCGAACCGCGAGCGATCAATACCATGCGGCCCCATTTGTACCAGCGCGCCGCGGATTATCACCCCATCACCGATAATTTTCCGCGCAATCGCCCCCGCCGCCACCCGCATCGCGGTTTCGCGCGCCGAAGACCGCCCGCCGCCGCGCGGATCACGAATCCCATATTTCCAATGATAGGCAATATCCGCATGGCCCGGCCGAAACCGCTCCGCGATATTGGCATAATCCTTCGATCGCTGATCAGTATTCTCAATCTGCAACGCAATCGGCGTGCCCGTCGTCTGTCCCTGATACACGCCCGAGAGAATCCGCACCGCATCCGCCTCGCGCCGCTGGGTGGTAAAGCGCGATTGCCCCGGACGGCGCCGATCCAGAAACGGCTGAATATCTGCCTCACTCAACGCCAAGCGCGGCGGCACACCATCCACCACACACCCAATCGCCGGCCCATGGCTCTCGCCCCAACTGGTAACCCGGAACAAATGACCAAAACTATTATGCGACATTTTTGCTCCCTTACCCGGTTTGCCGCCTCGGCCAAAGAGGCCAGTCCAAGCGGGGCAACAAAATTTAGCCCGGCGCGTATTTTTGCCGCAGCAATTTTTTATCGAGCTTGCCAACCGAGGTTTTTTCAATCACCTCGACCAGCACCACCCGATCGGGGATCGCGAATTTCGAAATCACGCCACGCTCGGCCTGTCGCGCGACAAAATCCCGCAACGACGCCGGATCAGCCTGGCGACCCGCTCGCGCCACCACCAGCGCCAAAGGCCGCTCGCCCCATTTCGGGTCCGTGACCCCAATGACCGCAACCTCGCCAACGTCGGGATGCTGCGACAAAATATCCTCAATCCCGATGGAGGACACCCATTCCCCGCCGGTTTTGATCACATCCTTCGCCCGATCGAGAATATGCACATAGCCCTGTGCATCAATGGTGCCGATATCGCCTGTATGCATCCAACCCCCGCGCCAGAGCGCCGCACTGGCCTCCTCATTGCCAACATAGCCAGCGGTCAAATACGGTGCGCGCGCCACCAGCTCACCCGCACTGCTGCCATCGCGCGGCAAATCATTCATGGCCGCGTCCACAACCCGTAGCTGCACCAGCGGCGCGGCAAGTCCGCCGGTGGTGCGAATATCAAGCTCGCGCGCCCGTCGGGCCACATTGTCATCCGCCACATCGGCCAACATTTCCGATTTAATGACCGCAAATGTCAGCAACGGGCAGGATTCCGACATGCCCCAACCGGTAAACACATCCACCCCCCGATCCATCGCAGCCCCACATAGCCCGCGTGACAGCGCCGAGCCGCCAATGCCAACCTTCCAGTGCGATAAATCCAAATCCGCCGCATCCGGCGCTGAGAGCAGCATGTGCAAAATTGTCGGCACGCAATGCGAATAGGTCGGCTGATAGGTGCGAAACAACCGAATAATGCGCGGCAAATCAAACCGTCCCGGATAAATCTGGGTCATGCCCAGCAACGTCGCCACATAGGGCCAGCCCCACGCATGGGCATGAAACATCGGCGTCAACGGCAAATACACGTCATCGCGATTAACCCCAGCATTGACCGAACTCATCGCCATCGTCGCTAAAATCGTCATGCTATGCAGCACAATATCACGATGGCTGAACGCCACGGCCTTCGGCATGCCCGTGGTGCCCGTCGTGTAAAACGTGGTCGCGCGGGTGTGCTCGTCGAACTCGGGAAAATCAAATTCAGCATCCTCCGCCGCCAGCAATTTCTCGTAATCCCCGGCATAAGGCAGCTCGCCGCGCGCCCCGTCATCCTCGTTCAGAAACACGAAATTGCGCAACGCCGGCAGGCGCGGGCGCAGCGCGGTCACCAGCGGGACAAAATCCGGATGGATCAGCAGCGTGCTCGCCCCAGCATGATCGAGCGTGTACGCAATCTGCTCGGGTGCCAGCCGCACATTAACCTTCATCAAGGTCGCGCCCAGCATCGGGATCGCAAAAAAACACTCTAAATACCGATGGCTGTCCCAATCCATCACCGCCACCACATCACCGTGGCGAACCCCCAATCGCCGCAACGCAGCGCCAAGCTGGCCAACCCGGGCGATAAATCCCGGATAATCGAGCGTCACCTCGCCCCGATAAATAATTTTACGCCCACTCGCTTGCTGGCGCGGCGTTTCCAGTATTTGTTTAATCAATAACGGATAGGCATAATAGGACATGAGCTTCCCCAATAATGATGAATTGCGCGATTCTGCGGCGCGTGCCGGTCAGGCTAGCGCAGAACCCCACCCGTTGCGATCAAATTCCGTCAGTCACGCGGTCGATACGCGCTTATCCGTCCGCGCCTTCCGCCCCGATCCGGTGCCCGGCGCCTTATTGCGCAGCATTCTGCAAAAAGCCGCCCGCGCCCCCTCCGGCGGCAATTTGCAACCCTGGCATTTGGTGCTGCTCACCGGCGCCCCCTTGCAATCACTGCTCGCCCAAGTCAGCGCCCGCGCCCAGGCCCAACCCAACGGCGAAGTCAGCGAATACCCAATCTACCCGAGCCCGATCCGCGAGCCTTATCGCGCCCGCCGCGCCGAAATCGGCGAGGATATGTACGCGTTGCTCCGCATCGCCCGTGACGACCGCGCCGGGCGGCGCGCCTGGTTCGCCCGCAATTTCCAATTATTCGGCGCTCCGGTCGGCCTGTTCTGCTTTATTGATCGCGGCATGGGTGCCGCCCAATTCTCCGATCTCGGCATGGTCCTGCAAACCATCATGCTCTTGCTGCGCGAAGCAGGGCTGGATTCCTGCGCGCAAGAAGCCTGGGCAATGTTTGCCACCACCGTGTACCAAGCGCTCGCCACACCACCTGACCTGATGCTGTTTTGCGGCATGGCCATTGGCTATCGCGACGCGCAAGCGCCGGTCAACGCGCTGCGCTCCAAACGCGCCCCCCTCGAAGACTTCGCTCGCTTCGAAGGCTTCGAGGATTAATCAGCAAAAACGCCGCGCTGCCTAATTGGTAAAGCGCGGCGCCGCCTTAATGGGTAAAGCGCGGCGCCGCCGCGGGCCTAACCCCCGTGGCGTCACGCACATGCACACCCCGCGCCTGGTTATGCGGATGCAGCACCGCCTCCTCCATCGTCAGCACCGGCGCCACGCACGCATCTAATGGCTCAAACAATGCCGCCCAATGATCGCGCGGTGCCGAGCGAAAAATCGTGCTCAACGCCGCACGCAGCGCCGGCCAGCTCCGCCGGTCATATTGCCGCCGTGCCAAATCCGGGTCGAGCGCCAACGTGCTCGCCAACACCGCAAAAAATTGCGGCTCTAACGCTGCCACCGCCACATAGCGCCCATCCGCGGTCTCATACGTGTCGTAAAATGGCGCGCCGCCATCGAGCAAATTAACCCCGCGCTGATCGGCCCAAACCTGATTAGCCAGCATCGCATAACAAGGCGTCATCAGCAGCGATGCGCCATCAATCATCGCCGCATCCACCACGCAGCCTTGCCCGCTCACCCCGCGCTGCACCAACGCCGCCAGCAACCCCACGGCCAACAGCATTGCCCCGCCGCCATAATCGGCAACCAAATTGAGCGGCGGCACCGGGCGCTCGCCGGCGCGCCCAATCGCATGCAACGCCCCGGTGAGGGCCAAATAGGTCAAATCATGCCCCGCCCGCGCCGCCAACGGCCCGCTCTGGCCAAACCCGGTCATCCGCCCATAAATCAATAGCGGATGCGCCGCCCGCAGCGTCTCCGGCCCCAGCCCCAATCGCTCCATCACTCCCGGTCGAAACCCCTCAATCACGATGTCCGCCGCAGCCAAATAAGGCTGCAACGCTAACCGCCCGGCCTCGGTTTTCAAATCCAGCGCCACCGCCACGCGCCCGCGCTGCACCGCGTCGCACTCACGCGGCACGGCAATCAACGCTGGCTTGCCGGGCCTCTGAATTTGCACAATCTCCGCGCCCAAATCCGCTAGCATCATCGCACAAAACGGCACCGGCCCCAGCGCCTCGATCTCAATCACCCGCACCCCCGCGAGCGGGCCTTGCGCCATCATGCGCCAATCCGCCAATCAGCGGGCAAATCCGGCGGCGCAAACCGCTCGCCATAACGCGCCGCCAACGCCGCACAACGCTGGGTGAACGCCGCTAACCCCTGCGCCTCAATGAAGCGCCACGCGCCCCCGGTCCAAGCCGGAAACCCAATCCCGAAAATCGATCCCAAATTCGCATCCCGCCCCGAAATTAGCACCTTCTCTTGCAAACAACGCAGCGTCTCCAAGGCCTGCCGATAGAGGAATCGCTCACCCAAATGTGCAACCTCAAACGCTATCCCGATCTTGCCAAAATGCGCGGCCAATCCAGGCCAAAGATGCTTTGGCCCGTTCGCCGGATAATCATAAAAGCCACCACCCCCCGCCCGTCCTGGTCGGTTGAAGTCGCGCACCATCCGCTCCACTAACAATTCACCTTGGCTCGGCGCATAATCATGCCCCCCCGTCTCTGCCGCACGGCGCGTCTCCTCAAGCACATGCACCGATAGCGAGAGCGATGTTTCATCCAGCACCGCAAGCGGCCCGATCGGCATCCCCACCATCAACGCCGCCCGTTCAATCGCAGGCGCGGGAATCCCCTCAGCCAGCATCGTCGCCCCTTCCATCACAAACGTGCCAAAGGTCCGGCTGGTGTAAAACCCGCGCCGATCATTCACCACAATCGGCAATTTGCCAATCAACCAGGCATAATCGAGCGCTTTCGCCACCGTCTCATCGCTGGTCTGCACCCCGCGAATAATCTCGAGCAGCTCCATCCGCTCGACGGGCGAGAAAAAATGCAACCCAATAAACCGCGTCGGGTCTGGGAATGAAGCGGCCAACTCGGTCATTGGCAAGGTCGAACTGTTCGAGGCAAAGACCCCATCCGCCGTCACATGCGGTGCATGGGCCGCAATCACCTGCGCCTTCAGGGCAGCATTTTCAAACACCGCCTCGATGATCAAATCACATCCGGCCAGCGCGTCCTCATCTGCCGTCGGGGTAATCCGCGCCAATAACGCCTCGCGCTCCGCCTCACTCATCCGCTTGCGCTTAATCCGCTTATCCGCGACGTTTTTTGAATAAGCCTTGCCGCGCTCCGCCGCCTCCAAACTCACATCTTTGAGCACGCATTCAACGCCGCGCACCGCATTGGCGTAGGCAATGCCCCCACCCATCATCCCCGCACCCAAAATACCCACTTTGCTAGGCTTGAACGCTGGTCGCCCGCCCGCTGGTCGCCCGCCCGCTGGTCGCGCGGAGGATTTCGCTGCCGTGCGCTCCAAAAACAGCCGGATCAAATTCTGCGCCACCGCCCCGGTCGCGAGCGTGGCAAAATATCGCGATTCCAGCCGCAGCGCCGTGTCAAACCCCACCTGCGCCCCCTCCACCGCACAGGCCAAAATCGCCTCCGGCGCCGGATAACAACCTTGCGTCTTTTGCCGCAACATCGCAGGTGCCACCAGCAGCGCCTGCGCCACACTCGGCGAATTCGGCGTCCCGCCTGGAATTTTATAGCCCTTAACCCGCCAGGGCTGCACCGGCTGCGGTTTGCTGGCAATCCAGGCGCGCGCAGCCGCCAGCAACGCCGCCTCATCCGCCACGAGCTGCACCAATCCCAACGCAGCCGCCTGCTCCGGCGTGAATATCTTGCCCTCAGTCAAAATCGGCAACGCCGCCACCAAGCCCAACAGCCGCACCATTTTCGTCAATCCGCCGCCACCGGGCAGCAGCCCGAGCGAAACCTCTGGCAACCCCAACTGCACGGTCGGCGTCGCGATGCAAAACCGTTGATGGCACGCGAGCGCAATTTCAAACCCGCCGCCCAACGCCGTGCCATTCAGCGCCGCCACCACCGGAATCGGCAAAGTCTCCAGCCGGTTCAGCATCGCCTTGATCGCTTCCACCTGCGCAAACACCGTCCCGGCGTCCGCAGGCGTCAAATTCAACAATGATTTAACATCCGCCCCAGCAAAAAAATGCCCGGGCTTGGCTGACGTCACAATCACCCCATCCAATTCGGACAACGCGCCGGATATTTGGTCTAACACCGAGGCAAATTCACTCTGCCAAGCCGCACTCATCGTATTTACCGGCGCACGCTGATCATCAAAGCGGATCACCCCGACTCGATCATCAATCGAAAAAGTCACAACACTCATCGTCAAATCCTCAAAATGCTTCGATGATCGTGGCAATGCCCATGCCACCGCCCACGCATAGCGTCACCAATCCAAAGCGCAGCCGCCGTCGCTGCAATTCGTCAAGGATGGTGCCAACCAGCATCGCCCCCGTCGCCCCGAGCGGATGACCCATCGCAATCGCGCCGCCATTCACATTGATTTTTTCATGCGGCACCGCCAATTCGCGCATGAACCGCAGCGGCACGGCGGCAAATGCTTCATTCACTTCAAACAGATCAATCTGCTCAATCGTCATTCCCGCTCGCGCCAGCGCCTTGCGCGTGGCCGGCACCGGCCCGGTCAGCATAATCGTCGGATCGGTGCCCACTAACGCCGTCGCCACCACCCGCCCGCGCGGCTCCAGCCCCAATTCCCGGCCCCGCGCAGCGGAGCCAATCAGCACCGCCGCCGCCCCATCCACAATGCCCGATGAATTGCCAGCCGTATGAACGTGATTGATCGCCTCCACCTGCGGATAAACCCGCAACGCCACCTGATCAAAACCAATCCGCCCCGCCTGCTCAAAGGCGGCGGGTAGCCCGGCCAATCCCTCTAACGTGCTCTGCGGCTTGATAAATTCATCGCGGGCCAAAATCGTCTGACCATTCACATCGCGCACCGGCAGCACCGACCGATCAAACAACCCCGCCGTCCGCGCCGCCGCCGCGCGTTGCTGTGAAGTCAGCGCAAACTGATCGACATCGTGGCGGCTATAGCCATCCAGTGTCGCAATCAAATCCGCGCCAATCCCCTGTGGCACAAAATTTGTGGCCAAGCTGGTCGCCGGATCAAGCGCCCACGGTCCGCCATCCGAGCCGATGGTAACGCGTGACATTGACTCAACACCACCCGCAACAATCAAATCCTCCCAGCCGGAGCGCACGCGCTGCGCCGCCTGATTGACCGCATCAAGCCCCGAGGCACAAAACCGATTAATCTGCACGCCCGAGGCATTCCAATCCCACCCCGCCGCCAGTGCTGCGGTCTTGGCGATGCACGAGCCCTGATCGCCAATCGGCGTCACACACCCCATGACCACATCATCAATCAAGCCCGTGTCGAAATCGAGCCGCTGTTGCAATCCATTGAGCAGATCAGCAAGCAATGTCACAGGCTTGACCTCGTGCAGGCTGCCATCCGCCTTGCCCTTGCCGCGCGGCGTGCGCACCGCTTCAAAAATCAACGCGTCATTCATCGCTTCCCCCTCTACGCACCGCCCGGTGCGTTATTTGTCCGGTTCACATCACGATTGCCGCGCCTGCAACGACGCTAAATTATCCACACTGGTTTGATGGATCTCACGCAAATCCGCCAGCAACCCGTCAATCTTGGCGCGCTTGCTTTCCAAATCTGCAATTGCATCTTGCGTCCGGTCAATCACATAGCGCAATTGCCGTGAGCGCCCCTCGCCATGCTGGCCATAAAGTTCCAGATAATGCGCAATCTCATCAAGAGAGGAACCAATCGCCCGCGCCCGCAAAATCAACGCCAGCCGGGCCCGGTCGCGCTTGGTCAAAGCGCGCGCTCGATTGATCCGTTGCAGCAAAATCAGGCCCTTTTGCTCATAAAACCGAATCGTGCGGGTGGTGATGCCCAGCTCTGCCGCAACCTCGGCAATCCCAAATAACCGCTCCTGCGCCTCGCGCCGCCCGCGCCCGCCCGCCTTGGCCGGGTCGGCCTGATGATCGCGCAAATAGCGGTCAGCCAGCTTGTCGGACTTGTCCAGCATCGCGCGCTAAATCACCCGCTGCAATTTCAGCGCCACGCCAATATCACCATCAACGGTAAAGCGCCCGGTCATAAAACCCGTCGTCGGCTCCAACGTGCCCTCCAACAGCGCGACCAAATCAGCGAGCGCAATCTTGATGGTGCAGTCCGCTGGCGCATCATCGTGGCTGACATGATTGGGCACCGCCGTCCCATCAATAAAAATCCGCCCCGCATCGCCGCAATCGAATTTCAACTTGGCGCCCAGCCCGCTATCGGCGCCAACCTTCTCGGTAATCCGCCGCGTGCATTCCGCAAAATCCATTTTTTGCTCCTCTTGATTTGATGCGCGCATGATAAATCCAATTGACGTGCGCGTCAATCGCCGTCATAGTAAGTCAACACGCCGGCCAACCGGCTTGGGAGGATCATGTGTCAAAGCCAAGCGATCACTTTTATCGCAGCATTTTTCGCAACGATTTGTTTGCCGGATCAATCATCCTGATCACCGGCGGCGGCAGTGGTATTGGCCGGTGTGCCGCCCACGAACTCGCGGCCTTGGGCGCGCATGTGGTGCTGCTCGGTCGCCGCCAAGACCGGCTTGATGCCGTGCTCAGCGAACTCGCTTCTGATGGCTTAAGCGGTGAAGCGATCAGTCTCGATATTCGCGATGAACCAGCGATTGAAGCCGCCATCGCCGCCCTCATCACCCGCCATGGTCGGATCGACGCGCTGGTGAATAATGCCGGCGGGCAATTCCCCGCGCCACTCGCCTCAATTTCGAAAAAAGGCTTCGAAGCTGTGGTCGCCACCAACCTAACCGGTGGCTTTCTGCTCGCCAAAGCCTGTTTCAATGCCAGCATGAAACAGCATGGCGGCGCCATCGTGAACATTGTCGCCGATATGTGGAATGGCATGCCCGGCATGGGTCATTCGGGTGCTGCGCGCGCCGGCATGGTCAATCTCACCAAAACCGCCGCCTTCGAATGGGCGTCATTCGGCGTGCGGGTCAACGCCGTCGCCCCCGGCTGGATCGCCTCTTCCGGCCTCGATCAATATGGCGAGGCGATGAAACCGATGATCAAAGCCCTGCATCGCAGCGTGCCCCTACACCGGCTTGGCACCGAAGCCGAAGTGAGTGCAGGCATTTGTTTCTTGCTGTCACCCGCAGCAGCGTTCATCACCGGCGCTGTTTTGCAAATCGATGGCGGCGCGCCGCTGGGTCATCGTGCATTTCCGCTGCCACCAGAAGGCGGCACCATCGCCTTTGAGGGTTTTCACCGCGCCCAACCCGTCGCCATGCTGGCCGGAGACGCCTCGTAATGCCACCGCTCGCGCCCGGCATAAATCCCAGCGCCGCGTCCTTCAAGACCAACGAAGCCGCGATGCTCGAAAAAATCGCAACGTTCCGAGCGTTAGAAGCCGCGATTATCGAGCAGGATGTTGCCGCCCGGCCCAAATTCGCCAAGCGCGGCCAGCTCACGCCCCGGCAACGGCTCAGCCATTTGCTGGATCGCGGGGCGTCCTTCCTCGAACTTTCCAGCCTCGCCGGCCTTGGCATGCATGATGATGACGCCAAACGCAGCATCATGGGTGGCGGCGGCATCGCTGGCATCGGCTTTGTCAAAGGCGTGCGGGTGATGGTCGTCGCGAATGACAGCGCGATCAAAGGCGGCACCGTCGCCCCGATGGGTTTGCGCAAAACCTTGCGCGCCCAGGACATCGCGCGCATCAACAAACTGCCCCTGATTTATCTGGTCGAAAGCGGCGGCGCCAACCTGCTCTACCAAAGTGAAATCTTTGTGGAGGGTGGCCGTAGTTTCGCCAATCAGGCCCGCCTGTCCGCCATGGGCATCCCGCAAATCGCCGTGGTCCATGGCTCCGCAACCGCCGGCGGTGCCTATCTGCCGGGCCTCTCGGATTACATCGTGCTGGTCCGCGACCGTTCAAAAATCTTTCTCGCCGGCCCGCCTTTGGTCGAAGCCGCCATCGGCGAACAGGTCAGTGAAGAACAGCTCGGCGGGGCAATATTGCACGCGCAAATCACCGGCCTTGGTGAATACCTGGCCGATGATGACAGCGCCGCCCTCGCTTTGGTGCGTGATCTCGTGCAGCATCTCGGCCTGCCCGCATCGCCCGCCCGCGAACCCATCGCCCCGCCCCTTGATCCTGCGCATCTGCTCGGCATCGTCCCCGGCGATGACCGTACGCCGTTCGATATGCGCGCCACCATCGCCCATATTATCGATCACGCCGATTTTCTCGAATATAAAGCCGAATTCGGCGCAGATACCATTTGCGGTCACGCCGCCATCGAGGGTCATCGTCTCGGCATCATCGCCAATAACGCACCCATCCAGCCGCAAGGCTCGATGAAAGCCGCCCAATTCATCCAAGCTTGCGACCAGGTCGGCCTACCCTTGCTGTTTTTGCAAAACACCACCGGCTACATGGTCGGTAGCGCCGCCGAACGTGAAGGTGCGATCAAGCACGGCTCGAAAATGATCCAAGCGGTCGCGAATGCCAGCGTTCCCAAACTCACCATCGTGGTGGGCGGTTCATTCGGCGCGGGCAATTACGGCATGTGCGGACGTGGCTTTGATCCGCATTTCATTTTCTCCTGGCCCACCGCCCGCACCGCCGTTATGGGCGGCGCCCAGGCCGCCACGGTGATGAACATCATCAGCCGCGCCAAATTCGAGCGTGCAGGCACCCAAATCAACGAACAAGCCTTGGCCCAAATGTCAGACGGCATCAAACAACGGCTTGATGCCGAAGCCAGTGTCCTGTTCGGCACCGCGCGCCTCTGGGATGACGGCATCATTGACCCGCGTGACACCCGCGCCGTTCTCGGTTTTTGCCTCGCCACCATTGCTGAAGCTGCCCAGCGCACATTGCGCCCCAACAGCTTCGGCGTTCAACGGTTTTAGGAGCCATCATGCAACTTACTCAAGAGCATCTGCAACTGCGCGACACGGTGGCGAAATTCGTTGCCCAGGAAATCAACCCCTATATCAATGAATGGGAGGCAGCGGGCGCTTTTCCTGCCCACGCGCTATTCAAAAAATTGGGTAATCTTGGCCTGCTTGGCGTGAAATATCCCGAAGCCTATGGCGGCCTTGGGCTCGATTTCAGCTATTCCGCCGTGGTCGCCGAAGCCCTCGGCGCGTGCGATTGCGGCGGCGTGCCCATGGCCATCGGCGTGCATACCGACATGTGCACACCCGCCCTCGCGCGCTTTGGGTCAGATGCGCTGCGGCGCGAATTTCTCGCCCCCGCCATCGCTGGCGACATGGTCGGCTGCGTCGCGGTGAGCGAACCCGGCGGCGGCTCAGATGTCGCGGCGGTGAAAACCACGGCCCGCAAAGATGGCGATGATTACATCATCAACGGTTCTAAAATGTGGATCACCAACGGCCTGCAAGCCGATTGGATCTGCCTGCTCGCCAACACCTCGGACGGCAAGCCCCACAAAAACAAATCCCTGATCATCGTCCCCACCACAACCAAAGGCATTGAGCGCCAAAAAATCCATAAAATTGGTATGAACTCGTCCGATACCGCCCAAATTTTCTTCGATGATGTGCGCGTGCCCCAACGCTACCTGATCGGTCAAGAAGGCCTCGGCTTCACCTTCCAAATGTTGCAATTCCAGGAAGAACGGCTCTGGGCCGCCGCGAATTCCCTGGTGATGCTGGATCGCCTGATCGATCAAACCATCGCCTATACCCGCGAACGCAAAACCTTCGGCAAACCCATCCTCGATAACCAGGTGGTGCATTTCCGCCTCGCCGAACTGCGCACCGAAGTCGAAGCCCTGCGCGCCCTGACCTATCGTGCGGTCGAAGGCTATGTCTCCGGCCAGGATGTCACCCGCCTCGCCTCGATGGCCAAACTGAAATGTGGTCGGCTTAGCCGTGAAGTTGCCGATTCTTGTCTGCAATATTGGGGCGGCATGGGCTATACCTGGGACAATCCGATCTCGCGCGCCTATCGCGATGGCCGACTGGTCTCCATCGGCGGTGGTGCCGACGAAATCATGTTAGGGATCATCGCCAAACTCGAAGGAACCTTGCCAGGCAGGGCCGGGTAATGCAGCCCCCTGTTCTGATCGAGCGCAGCGCGGGCGTGCTCACCATCACGCTGAACCGCCCACAAGCGCGCAACGCCCTCACCGCCGCCATGATCGGCGCGCTCGAAGCCGAACTCGCCATTGCCGCTGACCAGACCAATGACCGGATCATCCTCCTGCGCGGCGCTGGGGATCATTTCTGCGCTGGTGCCGACCTCGCTGAGTCCGCCGCCGCCCGTGCCGATACCACGCAGGCATCCTTGCGCAGCTCCAATCAGCGTTTCGGCCAGCTCTGCGCCCAAATCGCAACCCACCCCAAGCCCATTATCGCCTGTGTGCAAGGCAGCCTGATCGGTGGTGGCATTGGCCTCGCCTGCGCCGCCGATATCGTGTTAGCAACCGCCGAAACCCGCCTGCGCATGAGCGAAGTCACGCTGGGGTTGGTTCCCGCACAAATCCTTCCCGTGGTCGTGGCGAGGGCCGGCCTGATGCACGCCAAACGCCTCGCCATCACCGCCCAACCACTCACCGCCGCAGCCGCGCAAACAATCGGCTTGATCGACATCGTTTGCGAAAACGCAGCCGCGCTGCAAATCTCCCTCGCCCAAATCATCACCCAATTGCGCGCCGCCGCCCCCGCGGCGATCACCGCGACCAAATCCCTCGCGCAAGATTGCCTAACACTATCCCCTGATCGTTATATCGAACGCGCCGCCGATCTGTTCATCACTGCCGCGCGCAGCGCCGAAGCCGAAGAAGGCATCGCCGCCTTCCTCGCCCGCCGGCCACCAAGCTGGTCAGGCAGCGCCGCCTAATGCGCCCAATACGCTCCATCATGATCGCAAATCGCGGTGAAATCGCCGCACGCATCATCCGCAGCGCCCGCAGCGCCGGCTACCGCACCATCGCCGTCTATAGCGAGGCCGATCGCGACGCCCCCTTTGTTGCCATGGCCGATCGCCGTGTCGCCCTAGGCGCGGGCGATGCGACCGCAACCTATCTCGATCAACCCAAACTGATCGCCGCCGCCATCGCCGCTGGCGCGGATGCCATCCATCCCGGCTATGGCTTCCTCGCCGAACGCGCGAGCTTTGCCGAGGCCTGTGTGCAGGCCAACCTCATTTTCATCGGCCCCCGCCCGGAAACCATCACCCTGATGGGCGATAAAGCCCAAGCCAAAGCCCATATGCGTCGGCACAACGTCCCCGTGGTCCCGGGCTATGACGGCGCGGATCAATCAGATGCCACGCTGATTGCCGAAGCCACGGCGCTCGGCCCGCCGCTGTTAATCAAAGCCGTCGCCGGCGGTGGTGGGCGCGGCATGCGCGAGGTCAATCACCTCGACGACCTGAACGATGCGCTCGCCGCCGCACGCCGTGAAGCCCTTGCCAGCTTCGGCGATGATCGGCTGATACTTGAAAAACGCATCGATGAGGGCCGCCACATCGAAGTTCAAATCTGTGGTGATCATTTCGGTACCATCCTGCATTTGAGTGATCGCGATTGCACCGCCCAACGCCGCCGCCAAAAAATCATCGAAGAAGCCCCTGCCGCATCCCTCCCGGCGTCCGTGCGAACCGCCCTGCAGCAAGCCGCCGTAACGGCCGCGCAAAGCGTGAATTATCTCGGCGTCGGCACCATTGAATTCATCCTCGATCCCGCCGATCAATTCTATTTTCTCGAAATGAATACCCGCATCCAAGTCGAACACACCATCACCGAAGCCATCACCGGCATCGATCTGGTCGATTGGCAATTGCGCATCGCCGCAGGCGAACGCTTACCCTGTTGCCAAGACGAGATCATCACCACCGGCCACGCCATCGAAGCGCGCATCTGCGCTGAAGACCCGGATCACCATTTCGCGCCGCAAACCGGCACCATTCGCTATTGGCGTCCGCCCCTCAATGCGCCGGGCATTCGCATTGATGCGGGCATCACCGAAGGCGCAATCATTACCCCCTATTATGATTCAATGTTAGCCAAAATCATCGCCCATGGGCACGATCGTCCGCAAGCCATCCGCCGCCTACAAGCCGCCCTCATCCAATCACCGATCATCGGCCTGACCACCAACATCAATTTCCTGATCGATCTGCTATCAAGCACAGAATTTCAAACCCACGCGGTGCGGGTCAATACGCTCGATCATTGGCGTCCCCCCCACCGCAACGATACCGACAGCCAAACCACACTGGCCTGGGCACTCGCCGCCGCCCTATACGCGGGGATTGATCGGCACGGCCTATTTAACCGCCCACCCGCCCCCGTTGAACTCACCTTATCCTCGGCGGATCAACAACGCACCTGCCACATTGCCAAAATCAACCAAGATTGGCGCATCACGCTCGATGATCATGATTTTATCCTCACCGAACTAACACGCGACAACACCACTCTCCGCTACATCGCCAATGGCGTCGGCGGAGCGGCCATTGCCCTGGATCATGACGAGTCCCTTACACTCTGCATCGATGGTCATACGCATAAGTTCCGTGCCTGCAGCATCGCACAAGAGCGTAGCAAAGCAGCGCGCAATCCAGAAATCCGCGCACCGCTCTCCGGTCGCCTGATCATGTGCGCGAGCGAGGGCGATGATCTACAAGCGGGCGATAAACTCGCCATCATCGAGGCGATGAAAATGGAAACCGCCATCACCGCCCCAGCGCCGTGCCGGATCATCCATTGCGCGCATGCATTGAACGCCCAAATCACCGGCGGTACGGTGCTCGTCACCGTGGCCTATCGCAACGAGTCTGAGGCACAACATGGATAAAATCATTTTGACGTGCGCGTTGAACGGCGTCCTGACCGATCCACGCACCCATCCGGTCCCGGTAACACCAGCCGAAATGGCCAGCTCTGCGCGCGAGGCGTTCGAGCAAGGGGCCACGATCATGCACATCCATTTTCGCGATCAACGCCCCAATTGCGGCCATTTACCAAGCTGGGAGCCCGATAACGCCGCCGCAATCACCGCAGCAATCCGTGCAGCCTGCCCCGGCGTAATCATTAATCAGACAACCGGCGTGGTCGGCAGCGATGTAAGTGGTCCCATTGCCTGCATGGAGCGTAGCCGCCCCGAAATCGCCGCCTGCAATGCGGGGAGCCTCAATTATCTGAAATTGCGGGAGGATGGAACATGGGCCTGGCCGCCAATGTTGTTTGATAATCCGGTCGCCAAAATCAGTAAAATGTTGGAGGCAGGCGCCAAGTTCGGCATCCTGCCGGAGTTCGAATGCTTCGATCTCGGCATCGTCCGATCCGTCGAATTATACCGCCGCGCCGGCATGATGCGCGCCGGATTATATAATCTGGTGTTGGGTGTCGCATCCGGGATGCCCGTGGATAAGGACGTGGTGGATCTCTGCCGCCGTTTCATGCCCGCTTCATGCCATTGGCAAGCAACCCTAATCGGGCGCGCCGAAATCTGGCCCGTACACCAGCATGTGGCTGAGCAAGGCGGCATGTTGCGCACCGGCCTTGAAGATAGTTTTTTCCTGCCCGATGGTCGCCGGGCGCGCGGCAATGGTGACTTGATCGCAGCCCTCGCCCGCTGTGCCCAGCACGCAGCGCGCGCCATCGCCTCGCCCAGTGAAGCCCGCGCGCTGTTAGGGCTACCGATGGTCGATGAGGCGGTGTCTCATGGCTAATCACCCCTTCATCCCCACACCACAACGCCTCATCGCAACCGCGCGCGGCCACGAATTGGAGCCAGCTTGCTATCACCGCAGCGCTCAAATGTGGGTGCCGACAAGTTGGGGTGATCTTGCCAACGACGTCAATGCGTTAGCGCGCAGCTTGCTCGCCGCCGGTGTGAAACCTCAAAACCGTGTAGCGATCCTCGCCTATAATCGTCGCGAATGGGTCATCGCTGATCTAGCGATCATGATGATCGGTGCTGTCAGCGTTGGGATTTACTTCACCGCAGCACCCAGCGAAGTCGCGTTTATTCTCAATGATAGCGGATCGGTCATCCTCTTTGTCGAAAATGCCGAACAGCTCGAGAAACTCAGTCCCATTCTACAAACCACCCCAACACTCACCCGCATCATCACCTTCGAGCAAGCGCCAACAACCGCCACAAGCTGGGCCCAAATGCTCGATCAAGGGCGAAATTTGCCCGATGACGAACGCCAATCGTGCTTAGCGAGCATCAGAGCGGAAAATCTCGGCACCCTCATCTATACCTCGGGCACCACTGGCCAGCCCAAAGCCGTCGGCCTCTCGCACGGCGCACTCTCCGAATGTCTCGGCGTGTTAGATGAAATATTTCACCAAACCCGCGGCGACCGTTCAATCTCTTATCTGCCGCTCGCGCATATTGCCGAGCGGATGCTGTCGGTCCATAGCTTTGCCGCCAACGGGTTTACGCTGTATTTTGCTCAATCGGTGCAGGATTTGGCATCCCATCTGCCCGAAGTGCGCCCCACGGTATTTTTCGGCGTCCCACGCGTTTGGGAAAAGCTCGCCGCCGGCCTGCAACAAAAGCTGAGCCAATCAACCGGGTTCACCCGCAGCATCGCCTCTTGGGCGCAAAAAATCGGTCGTGACTGGCATCGCCGGGAGCGCCAATCCATCCCGCCCACCGCATTGTTGCGGTTGCAATATCAGTTGGCGGCGCGCCTCGTATATCACAAAGTCAAAGCCGCAATCGGCTTTGATGCCGCCCGCATGCTTATCTCCGGTGCCGCCCCGATCGCCGCGGAAACTTTGGAATTTCTCACCGGCCTCGATCTGGTGGTCTATGAGCTCTATGGCCAATCAGAGACATGCGGCCCCACCACGAGCAATTTGCCCGGCGCCAACCGCCTTGGCTCGGTCGGCCGGGCGATTCCCGGCACCGAGATCAAAATCGCCGATGATGGCGAAGTGCTGGTCCGCGATCGCAAATTATTCACCGGCTATATCGGTCGGCCCGATGCCACAGCGGAGGCGCTGGTCGATGGCTGGCTTCTGTCGGGTGATCTCGGCCGGATCGATCAAGACGGTTACCTGTTCATCACCGGCCGCAAAAAAGACCTGATCATCACCGCCGGCGGCAAAAACATCGCCCCCTCCGGCATCGAAGCCGAACTTGAAGCCTTACCCTTGGTCGAACATGGGATTGTCGTTGGTGACCGGCGGCCCTTTCTCGTTGCCGTGGTTACGCTCTCGCGCGAAGCGCTAACCAATTTTGCTACGACCCATAATCTCGCGCCCGAGGATGCGGCGCATAGCCCACTCGTGCGCACGGAAATTCAACGCGGCATTGATCGGATCAACGAAAACCAAGCCCGCGTCGCGCAAATCCGGCGCTTCGCGATTCTGAACCAAAATTTCTCCGTCGAAACCGGCGAACTAACACCCACACTCAAACTCCGCCGCAGCGTGGCCACCGAACGCTGCGCCAACGCGATCAATCAGCTCTATGCCGAGCGTTAGCGCGGCATTTTCGGCGTCTGACCATTCAGCGAAATATCATTGAGCACCGTTATGGTTTTGCCAACGGTCATTTGCTGCCCGTCCAACCCCCAATGATAGCGGTCAAGCTTGCCCTTGGTGTAAAACCCCACCAGCGTCGTGCCCTGCATTTGGTCGGTTATGGCCATGGTAAAGGGATGGGTTTGCCCATGCATGGTCAACTGCCCCACCAGCTTGGTGCCGTTATCCGCACAAGCGCCCTTAAACCGCGTCGTCGGATATTTGTCTGGGTCCAAAAAGCCTTTGGACATCACCCGCGCCCGCACAATCGCATTTGGCAGCGCTAGGCTGCGGGTCTGAAACGTCACGTCGATGTCGCACGTCTTCGCCGTCGGGTCGAAATTCAGCGTTCCGCTTAATTGCCGATAGGTGCCGGTGACATCAAATAAAATCGCCGAAGACCGTGTCTGCGCCAGCATGTTGCCGGCTGTTAGCTGCAACGTCTCGGGGGCGGCGAGGGCGGTCGCACAGCCGCCAACCAGCGCCGCGCCAAGTGCAGCAGCCATGAGTGAGCGATGGGTCCAACGTTGCATGGTTAGCCTCCCTTATGACGATTTGAGCGAAACCTTGCCATATACGTCATAGTAGATCAAGGGCGTCCCCGCGCCGAACAAAAATTGCCGCTCCCCCGGCGCCAGGGCGATCAGGCTCGAACAAACCGTCCCGAACCCGCCGCGTGGCGCGATATTTATCGCCGACTCCATCGGTGGTGCCGCATCCGCGAGCAACCCGGCCCACGCCGCCCAATCATCCGCCCGTGCCAACCGCCCCGGCAGGGGCCGTGCAGCACGCTCAAATTGGGGCCGATACCGCGCAATACGTGGGCAGCGTGTATCGTTTGGCTCATAGGCGGTCAGCATCGTCACCCCAGCCGCCAGCGCCGTCACATCCGGCGCACCCGCTTCTAACCCGCGCAGCACAAAACCACCGGCGGCATCCGCAATCACCATATTGAAACTTCGATAATCCGCAGCATTAAGCGCCGATATGCGCGTGCAAGCCGCCTCCGCGCTGCGCGCCCCCAGCGCTAACAACGGTAAGTCGCCCCGGCTGCGCCGCCCGGCAAGCGGCCCCAAACTCCCCGCCCGGTTCAGCAACGCCGCCATCACGCCATGATCATTCAACCCCAGCCACGTGCCCCCAGCCAGCCGGTCGCGCCCCGCCATCACGGCCTGATTTGGCCAATACCGCCCCGGCGCATCCCAAGGCCGATCCAGCATCTCATCGCGATTAGCCGCCACCAGCAACGGCCAGCGCGCGCCCGGTATCCAGGAGAGAATAATCGAACACATCGCGCCGCAATCAGCCGGGGCCAAACACCCGCGCAAAAATCGTCTCCACCCGTGCCAAATGCAGCCGTGCATCCATCGCCGCATCAAGCTGCGCTTCACCAATCCGCCCCGCAACCTCGGGATCAGCGAGTAAATGCGCGCGGAAACTTTTCGCCTCCTTCTGTCCCAACGTGCTCCATGTCGCCATCGCATTACGCTGGATAATTTTATACGCATCCTCGCGGCTGATGCCCGCGCGTGCTAACAATAACAAAACCTCGCCCGAATGCACAACCCCGCCCAGGCTTTCCAAATTCTCCGCCATCCGTTCAGGATAAATCGTCAATTGTTCAATCATCCCGGCCAGCCGGTGCAGCGCGAAATCGAGCGTAATCGTCGCATCCGGCCCGATAAACCGCTCGACCGACGAATGGCTGATATCGCGCTCATGCCACAGCGCCACATTCTCCAGCGCCGGCACCGCATAGCCGCGCACCACCCGCGCCAAGCCGGTTAAATTTTCTGACAAAACCGGATTGCGCTTATGTGGCATCGCCGATGAGCCTTTCTGCCCCTTATGGAAAAACTCCTCCGCCTCGCGCACCTCGCTGCGTTGCAAATGCCTAATCTCGGTCGCCAGCCGCTCAATCGCGGTCGCTATCACCGCCAGCGTGGTGAAATACGCCGCATGCCGGTCGCGGGGGATCACTTGGGTGGAAACCGGCTCAACCGCCAAGCCCAACTGCGCCGCCACATGCGCCTCAATCGCCGGATCAAGATGCGCAAACGTCCCCACCGCCCCAGAAATCGCACAAACCGCAATCTCGCGCCGCGCCGCCTCCAACCGCGCCCGGTTGCGGGCAAATTCCGCATAATGCCCGGCCAGCTTCAAGCCAAAACTGGTCGGTTCGGCATGAATCCCGTGGCTGCGGCCAATCGTCGGCGTGTGCTTATGCTCAATCGCCCGGCGCTTGAGCGCCGCCATCACCGCATCAATCCCGGCGAGCAACAAATCGCTCGCCTGCGTCAGTTGCACCGCCAAACACGTATCCAGCACATCCGAAGAGGTCATGCCCAAATGCACATAGCGCGAGTCGGGGCCAATCCCCTCAGCCAGCCAGGTCAGAAACGCAATCACATCATGGCGCGTCTCGCGCTCAATCGCCGCAATCCGCTCAACATCCGCCTCCGTCATCGCCGCCACTTTGGCCCCACCCTGGGTGCGAATCACCCGCGCCGCCTCAGCCGGAATCTCGCCGAGTTCCGCCATCGCCTCCGCCGCATGGGCCTCAATGTCAAACCAAATCCGATACCGGTTCAAATCCTGCCAGATCGCCACCATCGCCGGACGCGCATAACGCGGCACCATGTTTTTGCTCCTCGATATTTCGCTCCTTTTATTCTCCCCCCCGAACTTGGCAAGCCGTCCGCCCCCAACCCTCTTGCCCTCCCGCCCGCGCACGCACCTTAATAATTCCGTAAAAACAACAAAAACCACACCGCCGGTTGACAAACGCAGCCAGAGCAGCGAACCGGAGCACAATGCATGTCATCATCGCCGACCTGCTGATCCTCGCCCAGGTGCTGATGATCGATCTGGTCCTCGCCGGGGACAATGCCGTCGTCATCGGCCTCGCGGTCGGCAGGCTCGCCCCCGCCCAGCGGCGGCACGCCATCCTGATCGGCATCGGTGCCGCAACCTTATTGCGCATCGCCCTGGCCCTGGTCGCGCTGCGCCTGATCGCGATCATCGGCCTCACCCTCGCCGGCGGCATTTTGCTTCTGTATGTCGCCTGGAAATCCTGGCGCGAATTTTCTCACGCTCCGGCCCATCCTGCCGGTGCCGCGCCGCAACGGCTCGGCGCCGCCGTGCTGCGCATCTTGCTCGCCGATCTCTCCATGAGCCTCGATAACGTGCTCGCCATCGCCGGCGCCGCGCGCCATCACCCCTGGCTGCTCGCCGGCGGGCTGATCATCTCCATCGCCATGATGGGCATCGCCGCCCAGTTCGTCGCCCGCCTGCTCGCCCGCTATCGCGGATTGGTCTGGGCGGGCTTAGCCATTGTGCTATATGTAGCGCTGAACATGATTTGGGATGGTTGGGTGCAAGTCGGTCCCGTGATTTTCAAATCTCTCTCCGGCCTTGCCGGATGAACGCCGCCCAGTTGGAAATTCGCACCGAGGGCGGCGGCACCATCCTGTGTTTCACCGGCCCGCTAACCGCTCGCGCCATCGCGCCCCTTTGGTCGCGCGCGATGACAGCCGCCAACACCCCCGATACGCTAACGCTCGATGTCGCCCAGGCCGAGATGATCGATACGTCCGGCGCAGCCTTACTGCTGGCCATCGAGCGCGCGCATCAGCAAGCGATCACTTGGCACGGCCTGACTGAAGCGCAAACCAAGCTGCTCACCCAACTGCGCGCAGCCCTGCCCCAAGGGGCGCCGATCATGCCCGCCCCCGCCACCATCGCGCGGCGTAGCCTCTGGCGCACCTTGCTGATCCGGGTCGGTTTTTTCGGCGAAACCATCCTCGCCACCCTCGCTTTGCCGCGCAAGCTGCGCTTTCTGCGCGGTGCCGAATTTTTCCGCCTCGCGGATCGCGCCGGCACCCAAGCCGTGCCGCTGGTCGCGATGATGGGTTTTCTGATCGGCATGATCCTCGCCTTTCAATCCGCCATCCCGATGCGCCAATTCGGCGCCGAAATCTATGTCGCCGCTTTGGTCGCCATCTCGCTGTTTCGCGAACTCGGCCCGCTGCTCGCCGCCGTCATCCTCGCCGGACGCACCGGCTCGGCCTTCGCCGCCGAACTCGGCACCATGCGGGTCAATGAAGAGGTCGATGCGCTGGTCACCATGGGGGTCGATCCGGAAACCATGCTGGTCATCCCGCGCATGGCCGCCGCCATGCTGGTGATGCCGGCACTCACCCTCGGCATCGATATTGCCGGTCTGCTCGGCATGGGCTTCGTGATGATGATCCTCGGCTTCCCACCTGATGCTGTCATTGGTCAGGTGCAAATGGCGACCAGCCCGCATGATTTGCTGCTGGGCCTGTTCAAATCTCTGGTATTCGGCGCCGCCATCGGGCTGATCGGCTGCCGCGCCGGCCTCACCGCCGGCGGCGGCCCGCGCGCCGTGGGCGAGGCGGCAACCTCAGCGGTGGTCGGCGGCATTGTCGCAATCATCCTGCTTGATGGCCTGTTCGCCGTCATTTTCTACCGGTTGGGCTTATGAGCGCGCCCGCTGTCATCGTGGAGGGCGTCGGCCAGACCTTCGGCAAGCGGGTGATTTTCCAAAATGTCAGCTTTGACATCGCGGTGGGCGAAATCTTCGTCGTGCTCGGCGGCTCGGGCTGCGGGAAATCAACCCTGCTCAAACAAATGATCGGCCTGCTCAGCCCCACCGCCGGGCAAATCACCGTGCTGGGTCACGATGTCGCACGCGAAACCGATGCGGTGCGCCGCGCCATCGGCGTGATGTTTCAATCCGGCGCGCTGTTCGGCTCGATGACGCTGATCGACAACATCATGCTCCCGCTCGCTTTATTCACCGATTTGCCGCTCGCGGCCCGCCAAGACATTGCCCGGCTGAAACTCGCTCTGGTCGGCCTCGCTGAAGCCGAAAACCTGCTGCCGAGCGAAATTTCCGGCGGCATGGCCAAACGCGCCGCCATCGCCCGCGCCTTGGCGCTCGACCCGCCCCTCCTCTTTCTCGATGAACCCTCCGCCGGGCTCGACCCGATCACCGGCGCCGGGCTGGATCGCCTGATCCTTGATCTGCGCGCCGCCCTTGATTGCACCTTCGTCGTCATCACCCATGAATTGCAATCGATCTTCGCCATCGCCGATCGCTGCGTGATGCTCGATCGCGAGGCCAAAGGCATGATCGCGCTGGGCGTCCCCGCCGAATTGCGCCGCTCAAGCGATAATGCGACCGTGCAAGCGTTCTTTAATCGTCAATCGACCGTTCAACCAAGAGGTGCCTGATGGAACCGCGCAGTGCAGCGCTGCGAACCGGTCTGTTCGCGTTAGGGGCGGTGCTCGCCCTGATCGGGCTGATTTTTCTCCTGTCCGGCAACGCGTTCCGCCCCGGCATCCCCTATGAAACCTATTTCACCGAATCCGTCCAAGGGCTCGATGTCGGCTCGCCGGTGAAATTTCGCGGCGTGACCATCGGCAAAGTCACCGATATCGGCCTGGTCGCTGCCGAATATCCCCCGGCGCAAGGTGTCGAAACCCTCTCGCCGGTCTATCAGCAAGTGATCGTCCGGTTCCGGGTGGACCCGCATAAATTGGGCGAACACGCCAATATCCAGCAAGCCATCGCGCATGGGCTGCGCGTGCAAGTCGCCCCGCAAGGCATCACCGGCCTCGCTTATCTGGAATTAAGCTTCGTCAAACCGGCGGACCACCCGATCGCGACTGTGCCCTGGACGCCGCGCAGCACCGTGATCCCCTCAGTCCCCAGCACACTCACCCAAGTGCAGGACGCGGTGCAGGGCTTCCTCGCCAATGCCCGCAAAATCAATTTCGATAAAACCATCAAGGCGTTCAATCGGCTGATCCAGTCGCTGGGGAGCGAAATGACCACCGGCACCGCCCATGAAGCGTTGGTGCGCGTCAATCACCTGCTCGGCACCCTGCAAACCCAAGTGGACCAGGCCGATCTTCCGGCCACCACCCGCGCCGTGCGCGATGCGGCCAATGGCCCCAACACCCGCGCCTTGCTGGCCTCACTCGCGCAAAGCTCGGCTGCATTGGCCAAAGCCAGTGCTGCGATGCCCAAATTACTCGCCGAAACCAACGCAACGGTGCAGAACGCCAACGCCACCACTGCCAATCTTGATCGCCAAATGCAGCCGATTTTACAAAATCTGAGCATCGCCTCGCGCAATTTGGCCGAATTGTCAGAACAGTTAAAACAAAACCCCGCGACCATCCTGCGGGGCGCGCCGCCGCCGCGCATGACCCCACGATAGGAGCGACCATGCCGCATCCATCCCGCCGATTTCTGCTGCTCGCCACGCCCTTGCTGCTCACCGGCTGCGGCACCGTGCTGGATCGTGAAAAATATCAACCGCGCAGCGATTGGCCACTGGCCCCACCCAAGCCGCGCAGCACCGAAGCCGGCGCGCGCCTCGGCCCACGCGCTGGCGTAGTGCTGGTACGCTCAGTGTTGGCCGGGCCGGGCCTCGCTGATCGCGGGCTGCTCACCTTGGAGCCAGATGGCAGCTTGCATCGCGGCTATTATAATCGCTGGGCAGTGCCGCCGGCCCAAGCCGTCACCGCCGCGCTGATCACCTGGCTGCAAGCCTCCGGCCGTTTCGCCGCCGTGATCGGCGAAGGCTCTTCGCTCAGCCCCACTATTTTGGTCGAGGCGACATTGGAAACCTTGCTCGCCGATCCATCATCCCATCAGGCGCGCGCGGCGATGACGCTGGTGGTGGCCAAGCCGCACGGACTGGGCGAAATTCCACTGGTCCAAAAGCGCCTGCGCGCCACCGCACCGCTGAGCGGCGTCACCGCGCCCGATTTGGTGCGCGCCCAGCGCGAGGCTCTCGCCCAGCTTCTCAGCCAGGCGGTTGTTTTGATTACAAGCGTTGCGCCCGGCAAAGCTTGATAAAACCGGAAACCGCTGGCCCCTGCGGTCGCCCGGCCACCGAGGCCAGATGAATAGGGCGCTCCAAGACCGGCTTGCTCAGCGTGCATTTGGCCAAAGCATCGGGCAGATTGATCCGCTCGGAGAGAATCGCGATCCCCAGCCCCGCGCCAACCAGCTCGACCACATGCGCCGCCGCCCCGCCGCAGCGGAACTGCCGAAAATCCTGGCCGGTCTCTTCAATCAGCCGGACCCCGAACCCGCCGCAGCGGTCACCGATCAAAATCGTCTCGGCGGCTAACTGGCTGGCCTCCAGACTATGTTCCTTGCTGAGCATATGGGTAACCGCCAACACCACGGCGGCGCGATCCTGATAAAGCGGCCACCGGTTGAGCCGTTCCGGCAACGCGCAATCCCCCGGCAGTAGCGCGCAATCCAAATCATCCGCCAGCATCAACTCGGTAATCCGCCCGGCATCGGTTTCCTCGAAACGGACCGTCAGTTTGGGCAGGGCCGCCGCAACATCGCGGATCAACGGCGCGATCACGCTAGCGCTGATCCCCGGTCCCAGCCCGATTTTCAGGCTGCAACTCGGTTGCGAGCGCCGGGCCGCAGCCAAATTAATCGCGTTATCGGCGGCATCCAGCATCGCTTGCAAATGCGGCAGCATCGAGCGGCCCAGTTCGGTCAAGCGCGTCAAAGACCGCTCGCGAAATAGCAAAACGCCGCCCAGCTCTTCTTCCAGCCGCTGCACCGCGCGGGTCAGTGCTGGCTGGCTGACATGGTGCAATTCCGCCGCACGGGTAAAATTCAGCGTCCGGCTGAGCGTTACAAAGTAACGAACCTGAGTCAGTTCCATCAGTTACCCGAGCGAACCGGTTTTCAGAGCGCGCACCACCTCGATTACCTCGGATGGCTCAGCCCGTTTCGTGAAATCAGGATCAGCAAATCGCCAACGCACGATACCCTCCCTATCGAGAACGAACGTTGCCGGAACCGGCAGGAACCACGCGGCATTACCATGGCGCTCAGCAAGGTCAATACCGGCGAGGTTCAAACGGTTTCGATACAAAGGGGGCAGGCGAAAAATCACCCCCGCCGCTAGACCAACACCGTAATCGACATCGGACAACACAATGAAGTCGGCATTGTGCGCGATCTTGGCGTCCAGCGCTAGCCCATGCGTATCGGGCGTCAGCGCAACGAGCGTACCGCCGGCCTCGATCAGCGCGGGCAGGGATTCCGAGAGGCAATCGAGCATCATCCGGCAATAGGGGCACCAATCGCCGCGAAAAAATTGAATAATCACCGGCGCCCGGGCGAGCAGGCTGGTCAGATCGACCAGCCCGCCGCTGGCGTCGGGCAGCATGAAATCGGGAAACCGATCTCCAACCGCGATAATGTTCGGCAAGAAACCATTGTCGCGCAGGGTCGTAATCACCTGATCATAGGCGGCCTTATAGGCGTCATTCTGCAGCGCGGCTTCAATGCGCTGGCTGAGTTGGTCCCGAAGGCTCATACTGATCCTGCTCTTTCGCTCCTGCCGATCATTTTCGGTTTCTCCCCGCGCAGCAAGACCTACTGGGTTTTCTTGCTGATCGTTGGGGCGGTCTTTTGATGAGCCATGACCGCCTTTTTCATCGTATAATGACTCATCGTGTTATGGCTCATCGTTTTGTGGCTCATTGCGCTATGACCCGTCGTGCCGTGGCTCATCGCACCCTTCTTCATCGCACCCTTCGTCATCGCACCATGGGTCATGGCACCATGAGCCATCGCACTTTTCTTCTTGGTGCTATGGCTCATCGTATGATGGCTCATTGTGTTGGTGGTTTGTGCCGACGCGACACCCACGAGAGCGAGTGACAGGACGGCAGCGACGGTGGCAAAGCGCAACATAGAACATTCCTTCTTTCGATTGTGACGATACTGTGATTACTGGCCCTTGGGGGCCGGGAACAGCATAGCCGAAGGATTGGCCGTCCAGAAGGCCTGCATTTCCATCAACGCCTTCGACATTTCCATATTGGCCATCGCCATATGGTGCATCGCCATCATTTCATTTTTCGGCCCGATAGCGAATTGAGTGCCGTAGGATTGATTGATCTCAGCGACCAGCTTTTCCGCGTTGGACAGCTTGGCCTTCATCGCGGTCATTTGCTGGGGTGTCATGGTGGTGTGGGGCGCCGCATGGGCGAGCATCGGTGCCAGGCTTCCCAGGATGATCGTGCAAGCGAGAAGAGTGCGTTTCATTTTACTGCTCCTTGTGGATCCGCCAGCGCGGATCGGTTTTCTGAGCCGGATGGTCCGGCACCGGTCGCTCCGGCCTCTGTGATATGCGCGCCAACAGCCGGGATAATCCAATACCGTTTGGTTATGGTTTCGATGCCTCGACGAGGCGGCGCCGATCTGACAAGAGTGCGGCACCCTAACCAGTGGCGCGACCTCAAGGAGTGAGCGATGAACCCACAAAACCCACCCCGCGTGATCCATCCCTGGCCGTTGCGCGTGATGCATTGGCTGAATGCCTTCGCCATTATCGTGCTGATCGGCAGTGGCTGGGAAATCTATGACGCCGCCCCGTTTCTGCCCTTCAGCTTCCCGCAATGGATGACCATCGGCCAATGGCTCGGCGCCGCCATCGCCTGGCATCTCGCCGCCATCTGGTTGCTGGTGATCAATGGGCTAAGCTATCTGACATGGGGGGTAGTCTCCGGCCATTTCCGCCGGAAATTTCTGCCGCTAACCCCACGCATGGTCATCCAAGACATCACCCAGGCCCTGCGCCTGCATCTGCCGCATGAAACCGGCGTCTATAACGCGGTGCAGCGCCTGCTTTATTGCGGCGTGATTTTTCTGGGGATTGTCGTGGTGCTGTCCGGGCTCGCGGTCTGGAAGCCGGTGCAGCTTTGGTTTCTCTCCGACCTGTTTGGCGGGTTTTTCATCTCAAAAGTGGTGCATTTCATCGCCATGACCGGCATTGCCTTGTTCCTCGCCGTGCATCTCATCCTGGTCGCGCTGGTGCCCAAAGTATTGCCGCCGATGATCACCGGTGGCCGCTTGCCGGAGAGCGCAACCCCCACAACCCCCCTGGCGGAGTGACGCCGATGAAATCCCTCCCGCTCAATCGTCGTCAATTATTCACCCGTGCTATAGGCTTCGGGGCCGTGGGCCTGCTGCCCGGCTGCGATTTCGATCACCCCAACCATCCCGACCTGACAGACCGGGTGCTCTCGGCCATGTCGCGCTGGAATGACGAAGCCCAAGCGGCCTTGTTTGATCGTCACACGCTCGCACCGACCTATCCAGCCTCGGCCATCACCCGGCCCGCACGCTTCAATGCGTTTTACGATATTTCGCAGGCACCGCAGGTCAATCCAGCAACCTGGCAACTCGCCCTGACCGGGCGGATCGCCAATAAAACCCCCATTACACTGGCCGATTTGCGTGCCATGAAGCAGGAGAGCCAAATCACCCGCTTCATCTGCGTAGAAGGCTGGCGCGTGGTGGGCCAGTGGAGCGGCGTGCCGCTCGCCCATGTGCTCAAAGCGATCAACGCGGATACGCAAGCGCGCTATATTTTGTTTCATTGTGCGGATGGCTACTTCACCAGTATCGATATGCCCTCGGCGTTGCAGCCGCAGACAATTTTCGCGCTTGATTTCAATGGCGGCCCGCTCACCGCCCCGTTCGGCGCGCCGATGCGGCTCCGGATTCCCACCAAACTGGGCTACAAAAACCCGAAATCGATTGTGGCGATGGAAGTCACCAATCGCTTCCCCGGCGGGTATTGGGAAAATCAGGGCTATAATTGGTTTGGTGGATCATGATCCGGCGTTGGGGCGTGTATTTCAGTGTGCGTGGCGGGCTGGGCTTCGCCGCTTTGGTGAGTATCGGCACGGGCTATGCGCGGGCGCAACCGGCACCCGTGCCCGTGCCCGTCGTGGTGGAATTATTCACCTCGCAAGCCTGTTCGGATTGCCCACCGGCAGATCGGTTGCTGCGCCGTGAGCAGGCCTCGCAGCCCGGCCTGATCGCGCTCGATTTGCACGTGACCTATTGGAACAGCCCCGCCTGGCGGGATCGTTTCTCATCCCGTGCGGCCACCGCGCGTCAGCAATTTTATGTCGATCGCGGGTTAACGCATGAGCTATACACGCCCGAAGCCGTCGTTGATGGCCGCGTCGGCATGGTCGGCTCCGATAAAGCCCGGCTGAACGCCGCCATCGCAGCGTCCCGCGCCAACCCGGGGCCACGCGTGCCCATCACCATCACCCAGCAGGCCAGCGCGGCGATGGTGCAGGTCGCGGCGGGGCAAGCGCCAGCGGACGCGCACGTGATTGCCTTCGCAATCGACCCGATCGAGCATACCAAGGTCGGTGGCGGCGAGAATGACGGCGCCGATCTCACCGAGATCAATGTGGTGCGCAGCATTGAGATGCTGGGCGTTTGGACTGGTTCGGCGTTGTCGAAAACCGTGAAGCTCGCGCCGGGCCAGCATGTCGCGGTGATCGTGCAGACCCGCGATGGCGCGATCATCGGCGCCGCGATGCGTTAACGCGCGCCAAACTGGCTAGCCCCAGCGTGATCGGGCCTGATCATCCTCGGCGCGCGGCGCAACCCATTGCGCATCGCCATCGGTGAATGTTTCGTGCTTCCAAAACGGCGCGTCGGTCTTCAGCCAATCGATCAAAAATTCCGTCGCCTCCAAAGCCGCCGCGCGATGGGCGCTGGCGGCCGCCGCCAGCACGATGCGCGCCCCCGGCTCCAGACGGCCAATGCGGTGAATGATCGTGCAATCACTGAGCGGCCAACGCGCCATGGCTTGTGCGGCAATCGCCCCGGCGGCCTGCTCGGTCATGCCGGGATAATGTTCAAGCGTCAGCGCGGTCAGGCGCTTGCCATGCGCATCGGCGCGCACAATGCCCACGAAGCTGGCCACCGCCCCGGCACCGGATTCCAAGCGGGCCAGCTCGGCGCCAACATCAAAATCCTCAGCCTGCACCCGAATGATCGGCATGGCGTCAGCCGCCGGTAAAAGGCGGGAAAAACGCAATTTCATGGGCGCCAGCAATCGGTGCATCGGCGCTGACGAATTGTTGGTCCATCGCCGTCTTAATCACGGTGCGCTGGGCGAAGGCGTTGGCGTGGGCGGGGCTGCGCGCCGCCAGCCAATCGGTCAAGGCACCAATGGTGGTCACCTCGGCGGGCGGATCGACCCGCTCTTCGGCATGGCCGATGCGTTCGCGCAGCCAAGCGAAATAGCGGATCGTGACGGTCATTGCGCCGGGACTTGAACGGTGATCGATTGGCCGTTCGGCTCAACCAAGGTCGCGGTGCCGGTGCCGCTAGGGATCAGAATGCCGCCCCCCTGGCCATTGATCGGCGAGACTTGCTGATAGCGGCCATTGCTGGGGGTGCTGACAATGCCCACCGGACCCGCCGGGCCGACCAAGGTTTTGCCAACGGGCACACCCGCCGGCGCGGCAGCGGCGTTGCCGGTCGGGCGCACCGAGAAAGCCGCATTGGCATGACCGGGCGCCGGGCCATATTCGTTATCGTAGGCCTGGCCGAGCGGCACATTCATATCTTGTTGGATTTGCGCCAAGGTTGGGATTGGTTTTACTTTTCCGGGCCAAATATCGCCGGGCTGCGAGAGCACCGGCTGCACCGCCACTTGCTGGCCACGGGCGCGCTGCATATTGAGCGTCTCCGAGGGCGGGGCGTTCGGGTCGCCGAACGGGTCGATGCTGCTGTGCAAATAATTACCAACCCCGGCGCAGCCCGAGAGCAGCGTGAGCAGCAGGCAGGGCATGATTGCGGCAGTTGGGAATCCGCGTCTCGGCATGGCAGCTTTCTCCATCAAGCGAAATATCTTATCGACCAGTTTACCGGTTGATCTCAAGAGGGGGGTGCGACAGGCGCCGCGCCGCGTTCCACCGGCCAATGGATAAAATTGGCGATGAACCGCGCGATTGCCATAGGATCGCCCAGATCAAGCTGGGTTATCGTGCAGTTGGGCAAAGGTTGATCGCTGGCGACCGCGATGATGCCGGGCAGATCGGGCCAAAGCGGCTTTTTGCCGAGGGACGGGCGATGGATTTCGATTTTGGCCACCGGCGCTGATTTGAACCCCTCGGCCAAATACAGGTCAGCAGGTGCCATCCGGGTCAGCAAAGCCGCCAAATCCGGCTCGCCCTCGCCGCGATGTTCAGCGAACAGCACGAACCGGGCGGTGGTCGCGAGCATGGTTTCCTGCGCACCGGCTTGGCGGTGCCGGTGGCTATCCTTGCCCGGTTGATCCGGGTCCACCGCGTGATGGGCGTGTTTCAGGGTAGAGACAATCATGCCCCAGCCGGTAAGAATGGGCAGCAGTGTGGTCAGCAACGTGGTCTTGCCGCTGCCGGACCAGCCGATAAGGGCGAGCACCGGCGCAGGATTCTGGGCTGAATAGGGCTCAGGCGAGGGGGTCAATCCGAAAATCCTTCTGGCGGCGGCGGGGGTCAGCCGGCGGAATTGGGCTGGGTCACGTGGCGCAGGCCGGCGGTGAGATAATCCCAGCCGGTCAGCAACGTCAGGCCCGCGGCAATCCAGAGCAATCCGCCGCCCAAACCCGATGCGGGCAACCAGCCAATGCCAAGCGCGCGCGCACCCGGATCGCCGAGCAGCAACACGCCGAGGGCGAGCATTTGCGAGGCCGTCTTCCATTTGGCAAGCTTGGTAACCGGCAGGCCAATGCGAATACCGGCCAGATATTCGCGCAGCCCCGAGACCAGGATTTCACGCAGCATGATGACAATCGCCGGATAAATGCCAAAAGCGGGCAGCCGCCGAAACCCAACCAGCAGCATCAGCGTGGCACCCACCAGCAGCTTATCGGCAATCGGGTCCAGCATCCGGCCCAGATTGGATAATTGTTTCCGCGAGCGGGCAAGCTGGCCATCCAGCCAGTCGGTAACACCAGCCAAAGCGAACAAGCACGCCGCCAGCAGGTCCGCGACCGGGGCGTTGATCGCGACCAGCAGCACCAATACCGGGATGGCGGCGATGCGCGAGAGGGTCAACAGATTGGGCAGGTCGGTCAACATGGGATCAGATTAAGCCGTTTTGCGGCGGCGCGTAAGCCGGTTGATCGATCAGAGTGACGCGATCGCCCGGTGCAACCACGCCGCCGGTCAGCACCCGGGCGAACACGCCGCAATCGGCATGGCCGAAATGCTGCATTAATTCCTGCACCGGGTTGGCATCGCGCTGGCGCGTGACTGGGTTCAGCCCTGTCGCCGCGCAGCGATCAATGCGCTCGACCACTTCGATGACCGCCGCGCCAAGGCGCAGCCTCCGGCCAACCCAGTCAAATTCCGCCCAAGGTTCAAGGCCCTCAAGATAGATATTGGCGCGAAACCGCAGCGGATCGCGCGCAGCCCCCACTTTCTGCTCCAGCGCGCGCAGGCTGGGCAGGCCGATCAGGCTGATGAATTTGCGCGACTGATCGGTGAAATTGATGGCGGGCGCTTGGATCAACCGTGGGGTGCCGCGCAGCGCGCCGGGGATGGCCTGGGTGATAAAGCTTTCCAGCATCGCCCGACCATCGGGCGATGCGGGCGACGCCTCAATCACCCCGCCATCGGCGGCGCGCAGCGTGAGCGTATCGGCAACCTCGTCATAGCGCGCATCGAGAGATATGGCGTCAGGGTTGCGCGCTAGGCATACAAGCTCGCGCTTGGAGCGCCAGGACGGCGTGGCCTCGTCAAAACCGCAATCGGCTTGGGCAATTGCAAAAATGCGGTCGCCAGCAATGGCGCCATCAGGGCGCAACAGGGTGTTGGCCAGGCCTTCGCCGGTTAGGGTTTTGACCGGGTAGCGATAGATCGTCTCAACCTGCATCACATCCCCCTCTTGAGCCAGATCAATGCTACAACCATCTATGATCGGCAAGGTTGCGCCATCGCCTATTGAGGGGTGGCGCAGTCCGGTCGCCTCATGAAAGGGATCAAACAATGAATTTTGACAAATTTACCGAACGGTCACGCGGGTTTGTACAAGCGGCGCAGACAATCGCGGTGCGCGAATTCCACCAGCTCGTCACGCCCGAGCATTTGCTTAAAGCGTTTCTCGATGATGATGAAGGTGCTGCATCCGGCCTGATCCGGGCTGCCGGCGGTGATCCGGCTGCGGTGAAATTCGCGGTCGATGCCGCGGTGGCCAAGCTGCCGAAAGTGCAGGGCTCGGGCGCGGGGCAGCCGCAAATCACCCCAGATTTGGTGCGCGTGCTCGATGCGGCGCAGACCATGGCGCAGAAGGCGGGCGATGAATATACCGCGCAGGATCGCATTTTGGTGGCTCTCGCGGCCAGCGACACGCCGGCGGGCAAGGCCCTGAAGGCCGCAGGCGCTTCGGCGCAGGCGTTGGAGAAAGCGGTCGCCGATATTCGCAAAGGTCGCACCGTGGATAGCGCGAGCGCCGAGCAAAATTTCGATGCGCTGAAAAAATATGCGCGCGATGTCACCGAGGCCGCGCGGGCGCAAAAGCTCGATCCGGTGATCGGGCGTGATGAAGAAATTCGCCGGGCAATCCAGGTGCTGGCGCGGCGCACTAAGAATAACCCGGTGCTGATCGGCGAGCCAGGCGTGGGCAAGACCGCGATTGTCGAGGGGCTAGCGCTGCGCATCGTCAATGGCGATGTGCCAGAGGCGCTGAAGAATAAGCGGCTGATGTCGCTCGATTTAGGCGCGTTGGTGGCCGGCGCGAAATTTCGCGGCGAGTTCGAAGAGCGGCTAAAAGCGGTGCTCAAAGACATCGAAACCGCCAATGGCGAGATCATTTTATTTATCGATGAAATGCACACGCTGGTCGGGGCGGGCAGGGCGGATGGCGCGATGGATGCCTCCAACCTCATCAAGCCGGAGCTGGCGCGCGGCGCGCTGCATTGCATCGGCGCAACCACGCTCGATGAATATCGGAAATATATCGAGAAAGATGCCGCACTGGCGCGGCGGTTTCAGCCGGTCTTTGTGGATGAGCCAAGCGTTGAGGACACGATTTCGATTTTGCGCGGGATCAAGGAAAAATACGAATTGCATCATGGCGTGCGCATTCTCGATTCGGCCCTGGTGGCCGCAGCAACCTTGTCCAATCGCTACATCACCGATCGGTTTTTGCCCGATAAGTCGATCGACCTGATCGATGAGGCGGCGTCGCGTTTGCGGATGCAGGTCGATAGTAAGCCCGAAGCGCTGGACGAGCTGGACCGCCGCCTGATGCAGCTCAAAATCGAGCGCGAGGCGTTGCGGCGCGAGGATGATGCGGCCTCCAAAGAGCGGCTGACCCGGCTCGAGGGCGAGATTGCGGCCCTTGAGGAAAAATCCGATTCGCTCTCCGCGTCCTGGAAAGCCGAAAAGGATCGGATGAACGAAACCCAGCGGCTGAAGGAGAAACTGGATCAGGCGCGCAGCGACATGGAAATGGCGCAGCGCGCAGGCAATCTCGCACGGGCCTCGGAGCTGATGTATGGCGTGATCCCGGATTTGGAGCGCAAGCTGGCCGAGGGCGCGGGCGATGATCAACTGGTCAATGAGGCGGTCACCGAACAACAGATCGCCCATGTGGTGGCACGCTGGACCGGGATTCCGGTCGATAAAATGCTAGAGGGCGAGCGCGCCAAGCTGACCAAAATGGAAGATTTGCTGCGCAAGCGCGTGGTTGGCCAAGAGGCGGCGCTGCGGGCGGTCTCGGATGCGGTGCGCCGGGCGCGGGCCGGCTTGCAAGACCCGAATCGGCCCATCGGCTCGTTCCTGTTCCTCGGCCCGACCGGGGTGGGCAAAACCGAAACCTGTAAAGCCCTGGCCGAATTTTTGTTTGATGACGAGCGGGCGATGGTGCGTATCGACATGAGCGAGTTCATGGAGAAGCACGCGGTCTCTCGGCTGGTCGGCGCGCCACCGGGCTATGTTGGCTATGAGGAAGGCGGCGTGCTGACCGAGGCGGTGCGTCGGCGGCCTTATCAGGTGATTTTGTTCGATGAGGTCGAAAAGGCCCATGAGGATGTGTTCAATATCCTGCTGCAAGTGCTGGATGATGGTCGCCTGACCGATGGCCAGGGCCGCACCGTCGATTTCAAAAACACCATCATCGTGCTCACCTCGAATCTCGGCAGCGAAATCCTAGCGGCGCAGCCAGATGGTGAGGATGTGATGCTGGCCGAAGCGCAAGTGATGCGGGTGGTGCGGAGTCATTTCCGGCCCGAATTTCTCAACCGGCTGGACGAGGTGATTTTGTTCCGGCGCCTGCAACGGGCGGATATGGCAACGATTGTCGATATCCAATTGCGGCATCTGGAAGCCTTGCTGGCGGATCGAAACATCAAATTGTCGCTCGATCAATCGGCGCGCGATTGGCTGGCCAATGAAGGCTATGATCCGGTTTATGGGGCGCGGCCACTCAAACGCGTGATCCAGCGCAGCCTGCAAAACGCGTTGGCGACCAAAATCCTCGATGGCAGCATCCATGACGACCAAACTGTTCGCGTGAGCGTCGGTCTTGATGGGCTGGATATCGTGGCCGAGCTAGATAAAGCGGCCTAACCGCGCAACGAGCACTGATGTCTAGCCCTGGTCGCATGCGCTTGTCTCATGGCCGGACTGCGTCGCCGATCAGAGTGGGAACCGCGTGAACATCCCGCTCTGATCGGCGAAAACTGAGG
>NZ_BAABMR010000008.1:0-32500 GCF_054767495.1 Acidiphilium sp. MT5 | reverse complement strand
GCGTAGCCCATGATTTGGCTGTGCAGGGTCGAGGCTTTTGGGGTCACTTTCGGATTGGTATGGTGGCGTGTTGGCGTAAGGGACGGCGCGAGAAACTGATGTGGGGGTAAAAGAATACGGTATTTGCAAGAATATCGTTGTGTTGATCTCTCGGTGCATTTTGGTGTGCCGGGGTGTTGTTCTTTGATTGGTGAATAGGATTGGTGCGTTTTTGGACGCGCGTATTTTTGTGCTTGGCATGGCTGGGCTTTGTGGGTTGTAAGACCTGTGAGGTTTGGTGTGTTAGGAGCAAAAATCTGTAGGGATCATCTTGGGTGTCTGACCCGGAACCATGGCGTAAGCTGTGACCGAAGGATGGTTTTCTGCAAGTGTTCAGAGCGTGTGAATGCGCTGTGTGTAGGCATTGTGATGATGTCTATGCATGGTGGGCTACCGTGGTAATTCTGTGTGAGAGCATGGGATGATTGCGGTGGTGAGTAGAGATCTCAAGTGAAATAAGGGCATTCGGTGGATGCCTTGGCACCAGGAGGCGATGAAGGACGTGGCACGCTGCGAAAAGCCACGGGGAGCCGCGAGCAGGCGTTGATCCGTGGATATCCGAATGGGGCAACCCACCTAGCGATAGGTATCTGCAGCTGAATACATAGGCTGTAGAGGCGAACCCGGGGAACTGAAACATCTCAGTACCTGGAGGAAAAGACATCAACAGAGATTCCGTGAGTAGTGGCGAGCGAAAGCGGAGCAGGCCAGTGCCTTAACATTAAGCAGCAGAACGGAATGGAAAGTCCGGCCATAGCGGGTGATAGCCCCGTATGCGAAGCGAGATGTTGGGGCCTTGAGTAGGGCGGGACACGTGAAATCCTGTCTGAACATGGGGGGACCACCCTCCAAGCCTAAATACTCCCTGGTGACCGATAGTGCACAAGTACCGTGAGGGAAAGGTGAAAAGCACCCCGACGAGGGGAGTGAAAGAGACCTGAAACCGGATGCCTACAAGCAGTCGGAGCACCTTATGGTGTGACGGCGTACCTTTTGTATAATGGGTCAGCGAGTTTCTGTTCGCGGCGAGCTTAAGTCGATAGACGTAGGCGCAGCGAAAGCGAGTCTGAACAGGGCGTTCAGTCGCGGGCAGAAGACCCGAAACCGAGTGATCTAGCCATGGCCAGGCTGAAGGTGCGGTAACACGCACTGGAGGGCCGAACCCACGCCTGTTGAAAAAGTCGGGGATGAGCTGTGGCTAGGGGTGAAAGGCCAATCAAACTCGGAGATAGCTGGTTCTCCGCGAAATCTATTGAGGTAGATCGTCGTGTGTATGCCTTCGGGGGTAGAGCACTGGATGGGCTAGGGGGACCCAAAGTCTTACCAAACCTAACCAAACTCCGAATACCGAAGTGTCTTGCGCGGCAGACAGACGGTGGGTGCTAAGGTCCATCGTCGAGAGGGAAACAGCCCAGACCACCAGCTAAGGTCCCCAAATTGTGGCTAAGTGGGAAAGGATGTGGGAATTCCAAAACAACCAGGAGGTTGGCTTAGAAGCAGCCATCCTTTAAAGAAAGCGTAATAGCTCACTGGTCTAAATAAGAAATCCTGCGCCGAAGATGTAACGGGGCTAAAGCCACATACCGAAGCTGTGGGTTTGCGTGATCGTCAGGTCATGCAAGCGGTAGCGGAGCGTTCCGTAGGCCTGTGAAGCCATACCTGTGAGGGGTGGTGGAGGTATCGGAAGTGCGAATGCTGACATGAGTAGCGACAAACAGAGTGAGAAACTCTGTCGCCGAAAGTCCAAGGGTTCCTGCGCAAGGTTAATCCGCGCAGGGTGAGCCGGCTCCTAAGGCGAGGGCGAAAGCCGTAGTCGATGGGAAGGGGGTGAATATTCCTCCGCCTGCTGGAAGTGACGAATGCGAGATGTTGTTCGGTCTTATCGGATTGACCGGGCTTTTTAAGCATTCCAGGAAATAGCTCCAGCGAATAGACCGTACCCGAAACCGACACAGGTGGACTGGTAGAGAATACCCAGGCGCTTGAGAGAACGATGCTGAAGGAACTAGGCAAATTGCTCGCGTAACTTCGGGATAAGCGAGACCCGTCTGTGGGCAACCATGGGCGGGTGGCACAAAAGAGGGGGTAGCGACTGTTTAGTAAAAACACAGGGCTCTGCGAAGTCGAGAGACGACGTATAGGGTCTGACGCCTGCCCGGTGCCGGAAGGTTAAGAGGAGATGTGCAAGCATTGAATTGAAGCCCCGGTAAACGGCGGCCGTAACTATAACGGTCCTAAGGTAGCGAAATTCCTTGTCGGGTAAGTTCCGACCTGCACGAATGGCGTAACGACTTCCCCACTGTCTCCAGCATCGGCTCAGCGAAATTGAATTCCCCGTGAAGATGCGGGGTACCCGCGGTCAGACGGAAAGACCCTATGAACCTTTACTGCAACTTTGCAGTGGCATCAGAAGAGTGCTGTGTAGGATAGGCGGGAGGCATTGAAGCATGGGCGCTAGCTTGTGTGGAGCCACCCTTGAAATACCGCCCTGCGCGCTTTTGATGTCTAACCGCGACCGGTTATCCCGGTCCGGGACCCTGCATGGTGGGCAGTTTGACTGGGGCGGTCGCCTCCTAAATAGTAACGGAGGCGCGCGATGGTGGGCTCAAGCCGGTCGGACATCGGCTGCTGAGTGCAATGGCATAAGCCCGCCTGACTGCGAGAGCGACAGTTCGAGCAGAGACGAAAGTCGGCCATAGTGATCCGGTGGTTCCACGTGGAAGGGCCATCGCTCAACGGATAAAAGGTACTCTAGGGATAACAGGCTGATCTCCCCCAAGAGTCCACATCGACGGGGAGGTTTGGCACCTCGATGTCGGCTCATCACATCCTGGGGCTGGAGCAGGTCCCAAGGGTTCGGCTGTTCGCCGATTAAAGTGGTACGTGAGCTGGGTTTAGAACGTCGTGAGACAGTTCGGTCCCTATCTGCCGTGGGTGTTGGAGACTTGAGAGGATTTGTCCCTAGTACGAGAGGACCGGGATGAACATACCTCTGGTGCATCGGTTGTCACGCCAGTGGCACAGCCGAGTAGCTAAGTATGGACGGGATAACCGCTGAAAGCATCTAAGCGGGAAACCCACCTCGAAAATAGGTCTCCCTGAGGGTCGTGATAGACCATCACGTCGATAGGCCGGGTGTGTAAGAGTGGTAACACTCTCAGCTAACCGGTACTAATCACCCGATCGAACTTGAGATCCCCACCCCCACCATGCATAGACACCAACTCAGTCTATACACAGCATCACACACATAAAACGCACCAAAACCTCACCAAACCTAATCGATAGGCTGGACGACCTGGTGGCCATTGCGGGGAGCCCGCACCCGATCCCATCCCGAACTCGGCCGTGAAAAACCCCAGCGCCCATGGTACTGTGCCTCAAGGCACGGGAGAGTAGGTCGCCGCCAGGTCCTCCAACCTATCGAAATATAACACACCAACACACACAACACCCGCGGGGTGGAGCAGCCCGGTAGCTCGTCAGGCTCATAACCTGAAGGTCATAGGTTCAAATCCTATCCCCGCAACCATCTTCATTTGCTCCCCAAGAACAGCAGTGGAACCCAAACCCACGGTCCCAACACCAGCACCCCGGCCCATCGCTAAACTAAGAATTCCAGCCAACGCACCACGCAGCTCAATCCGCAAGGCACCAGCCTCCGGAACCAGACGCACTTCTTCAACCAACGTCCGGATAATCGTAAACGCCTCGTCTTGAATCGTTGGGTCTCGCAACGCCTCATGCAGCGCTGCCACTTTCTCCCGATACATATCGGCAAGTCTCGGATGTAACGATGGCTCCGAAATAGGTCGCGCAGAGAGTTGGGCATTCAGCTCATCTTCGCGAGCTTCGAGTGCAATCAGCTCATCCTTAATCGTTCGCGTTGGCACGCCCTCGACCAGCGCGTTGAGCAGGCTCTTCTGACGCGCCTTGATCCGCGCCAGCTCAGCCTGCGCGCCGGCAAACTGGGCATTGCGTTGAGCCAGGATCGTATTGCGCTCGGCAATGTATCCCGCCAAAAACTGATCATAGACGGCAGGATCCATTAATCGATCCCGTAGACCCGATAAGACCAGATCCTCCAAACGATCCATTCTGATGTTCAGGCGATTATCGCAAGTGCCCTTATTCCGAGCCGTAGCGCATCCGAACAAGGTGGCGCTCACTTTTACAAAACCTCCGCCGCATTGGCTGCAGCGCATCAGGCCCGTCAGCAGATGCTTCGGGCGTCGATGGGACCAGAAACCCAAGCGCGGCGTCGTGCCGGGCCGGACGGATACCCCGTCGACCTTGTTGGGGGTGCCCGCACGGTCCAGGTCAGGACGGGTGCTCTTATGTGTCTTGGCTTGCCGATCCTTAACCGCCTGCCAGAGAGGCTGATCGACAATCCGCAAATGCGGGACGTCGATGGTGATAATTTTCTCTGGTGGATTGAGCCGCGACACCCGCTTGCCGGTCACGGGATCTTTCAGATAGCGCAGCCGGTTCCACACGAGGCGGCCGATATAAAGCTCATTGTTCAGAATACCGGTGCCGCGTTCGGCATTGCCATTGATCGTTGATTGCCCCCAGCCATTGCGGCCGGGCGCCGGGATCTGTTCGCGGTTCAGGCCGGCAGCAATGGTCCGGGGCGATTTACCCAACGAGAATTCGCGGAAAATCCGGCGCACTATGTCGGCTTCTGCTGCCACAATCTCTCGTTCGCCAGTGATCGGCGTGCCGTCCGGGCCAAAACCCCGCAGAACCGCATAGCCGTAGGCATTACCACCACCCGACCGTCCTGCTTCGACCCTGCCACGCAATCCACGATGGGTCTTTTGCGCGAGGTCCTTTAGGAATAGTGCATTCATCGTGCCCTTCAGCCCGATATGCATCTCGCCAACTTCGCCTTCGGCGATGGTCACGATTGCCGTGTTGGCAAAGCGGAGACGTTTGAACAGTCCAGCGATATCCTCTTGATCTCGGGATAGCCGGTCCATCGCTTCAGCAAGCACGATATCAAACGCGCCGCGTCCTGCATCCTCGATGAGTGCCTGAATACCGGGACGGATCATTGATGCCCCGGAGATTGCCCGGTCCGAATAGCTGTCGATAATGTTCCAGCCCATCCGTTCCGCGTGCTCGCGGCATAGCCGTAATTGATCCTCGATTGACGATGCACGCTGCATGTCAGTGGAGTAACGGGCATACAGGGCAACGCGGGGGCTATCCATCAATGTGCTCATAAAGAAGTTGCTATTCGTCTGGCAGTGGGTTGAGGTATCCTGCCCGAGATCCAATTATCTTGGGCAAGGGGCATTGGGCCATCTGTTGCACTATGGTGGTCTTCTCTTCGGACCGTTGCAAGGGGGTGGTATTTGATGGTGCTACCAATCTTGAGGTTTTGTTTGTTGGCGTAGCCGTTTGTTTGGTTGTTGTTGTCGGTGATGTGGGTGATGTGGGTGCCCCGAACTCCTCTATGGCAAGCTGGCGCCCGAGGAGCCTTGCGAGATTAAGCGTGGCGGTGTTGATTTGGTCCTGATCAAAGACTTGATTTTGATTAACGATGTGAGACGCAGCCCCGCATGGCGCTTGTTCATTCAAGCGCTTTTTGGATGTCAGAGCGCGAATCGTTTTGCTCATATAAATCCGCTTACGGTGCAGATATGTAAAAGACCAAGCGAAAAATTCTGATCTACCCATAAAAACTGTCTGATAGTTATGTGACAAAAAATATCGACTTAAAAACTTTAGAATAATACAACGGTTTTTATGATAGTAAATCGATATTTAAATTAGGCATAGCTGGCATGTGGAAAAATGATCATAAAAATATTAATATTCGTTATGTGCTTTGCATAATTGATTGATACCAAGTCTGCATGGACAAAACAACGATTCGAGATAACCCGGGTATCGATAAAATATATGACAATGTCATATATATTGTCAGCGCTTTGCTGTCGGGTTTTTCTGCATTGTTGGGTATCCTGAGATACTTGGTGTTAATAACCATATTATATCCGGCTGACGTAAGTATAAAGATTTTGGGTATAATGATTATAAGTATAACGCGCGTAAGAATAACAAGGCATGGTGATTACCGCGCCCATGATGAAGATCCACGCAGGTTCGTAGCTGGTCACGGCAAAAGTCCGCGCTTGTTCATGGCACTCCCAGCCATTGGCCGCGCCTTACTCTGGAGCAAAATCTAATGCCCGGTCAACGCGGTTCAGAAAATCGTCAGTTATCACAGGTGGTGACATTACGCATGACCGCGGATCTGTCCCAGCGTTGCGCCGCGATCGCGACCGAGCAGGGTCTTTCGTTGGCGGGTTGGCTTCGGCGCATTATCGCCGACGCGGCTCCAGCAGCGCAAACGCCCGGTACAATGAAAGACCCATCGGCCTCGGATGCGCTGGGCAATAGTAAAGACGATCTGGCGCAGCCTGATATGGCGTCGGGGATTTGTGGCTCGATATCCCCTCCGCGCCTCAATCGAGCGTTCCCGCCGCGAACGGTGTTACGTAAACCTGAGCGGCATGTCGCTGATCTGGTCAGAATCGCTGATGGGTTGGCAGATTTATATAACTGCCTCGCCACGTTACGACAAAGCCACGCAATTCTTCATGGGCCGTCTAAGGACGATCCGACATTTAATGACCAACGACTGCTCAATGAAGCCATTAAACTGATGCGCGAACTCTCGGCGTTCATTACGGCTCGGCTTGAGGGGTGTCGCAATGATCAATAAGGCTGTACGCGGCAGGGGGGATGCGCGGCTGGCGTCATACCTCACGGAACTTGCTGACAATGATGATGTCGTCGAGTTGCCCGCGCGGGGCGTTGTCGCTGATCAGTTTGGATCGCAGCTTCGTGAGATCGTTGCGCGATGCCAGCATGGGCGCACGGCTCGGCCAATCCTGCATCTGTGCGTGAGTCCAAGCAGCGCGTGGACTGAGGCCCAATATCAACGTTATTTAGAGCTTTACGAGTCTGAATTCGATCTCGCCGGGCAACCACGTCTTGCGGTGCATCATTCTAAAAATGGGCGCGATCACCGGCATTATGTGTATGGCTTGGTTAAGCGTGACGGCCGGGTTGTTGATCTTCGCCATGATTATGCGCGGCGGGAGAAAATCGCGCGGGTTGTGGAATATGAGTTTGGCGAACAGCATATAGCCGGCGGGCATAATAGGGCCGTTGCAGCTGCGCTGGAGCGGGAAGGGCGGTATGACGTTGTCGCCAGTATGAGGGAAGCTGGATTGCTCGATCAAAGGCGTCCCGTCACCAGGATCATAGCACCGCGACGATTGCGTGGGGCCGCTGCCGCTAATCATCATCAACGGATTGCCCGAGTGGTGTTTGAGGCGTGGCGGTTCAGTGACGACGGGCATTCGTTCCAGCTTGCCTTGGCGGAGCAAGGTCTGGTGCTCGCCCGAGGGGTTCAAGTTTCTGTTGTGGTTGATCAGGGCGGGGTGGTCTTGCCCCTGGCCCGGCTCATTGGACAGTCTGCTCATGCCGAGACGGGGACGTGGGTCGCAGCAGCGCTGGTCGAGGCGCGAATCGCACCGTTGCCATTGCCCCTATTGGCCGAGCTGCGGCAGGAAACTGCATTCGCCGACATACAGGATGATCGCGGGCCAGTTGATTCTTCCGATCATCAGACAGCACCGGCCACCACCGGAGCGGATGATCATGATGATGATGATGATGATGATGCGATGCTCGCGGGTTGTGCGGCATTTATCGATGATGTTGCTGAAGAAATGATCTCCGCCATCGCTGGAGAGGGGGCGATATCAGCGTGGAGTGAAGAAGCACTCGATCAGGTTTATGGACTTATTGATGATGCGGCAGCCCTGCTGGTTGAGAACGAGGGCATGAAAGCGCCGATGGCACCGCCGGGCACGAGCGAGCTATCGCCTTGGGATCACGGGACGCTCGATCAGATTGCCACTTTGATCGATCATGCTGCACAGGAACTCTGCGTTGAACTCTGCGCTGCTCAGACTGGTTATGCGGCCGTGGGCGCGTGGGATGACAGGGCACTCAATCAGGTTGCCGGCTTGATTGATGACGCTGCGTCATTCTCGGTGTCCCATGATGGAACCGAGAAGGCGGGTTCAATTGATGCGGCTGATGGGCCCCTCAATGGTCTGGGCACCATGAACGGCGCTATTTTGCCGCGCGATATAGCGCCAATTGAACCGGCAATATCCGGTATCGACCCCGTTACCGCTGCCGATCCGATATGGGTGTCCGCGGATGCGCAGGATCGAGCGATGGAGCCTATATCGGCTCGTGGCACGGCAGCGCCGCCTTTACCGGATCTAACTTCATCGTCGCCATCATCCCCTTCGACTTGCCCGAAGTCGGATCAACCTGAGGAGTACAAACATGACCAACGAGCCGACCAGCCAGCTGACCAACGACAATCCGCCCACCAGCCAGACAGCAGCTCGGGCGACGGGGCCTACACCGGCACCAGCAACCGGAAAACAATCCATGCCGAAGACGACAAGCGAACTGCAGGACAAATTTCTGCAGATGGGGGCCGATACGAAACACATAGCGGCACAGACCGATCGGATCGCGGCCCACTTGCTGGACGGCCCGACGGGCGCGCAGCGCAACGCCGCGCGGACGTTGCTGGCGCAGGTCGAGCAAATCAGCCGCAATCAGGCGCTGCTCATCCAACTGGTCGAGGAAATTCTGGCGCGCCTGCCCCCGGCACCAACTCAAGGCGAGGCGGACGAGCTTCAATAGAGCCTACGCGCGATGCGGCAATGGTTCATCAGAAAAAAAAGCCGTCCGCGCCGCAACGATCAATCTGGCAAACGGCTCTGGGTCGCGTGCGCGCGGAAATCGGCATGATGGCGCGCGCGGCTGCCCAAGCGGTTGGTATGTCGCCGAATGCAGACAGCGGCCCATCGGCTAAGATCAAGCCGCGCGTGCGGGCGCGGGCGGCACCGGTCCAGCCTGCGCGCAACAATATCATTGATCCATCAACACGCTCTCCAAAGAAAATCATCCCGTCCGGTTCGGGCGCTCCACAGGTCGCTGGCTATCCTCCAGCTATGGGCGGTCCATCGCTCAAGTCAGCGACAATCCAGCCTGATACTCAGTCTGCGATGCAGGCTGCGCTGCCAGCTCAGGGCGGTGGGGCAACACCAGCGATCCGGTCCGACCAGCGTGATGGGCACGCTCGAACGCCAACCCCGGTCGCGGACATCGACGAGGCAAAACCAACAGCCCAGCCATCATCCCCTACACCTCCACCGCCATGCGCCGAAACTCTTGCGCCGCGCCCCTTCCGATATAATCCGATCATTCGCCCCGCTCCCATCAATGAACCAAAACCGGTTCTCGATGCGCCCGATCCCGATGATGATGGCGCGGCACCTGATATGTAGCGGGCGGGTGGGCGTGTGCTTGTTGGCTGGCGCTAAAACCGCGATGGCCTCCCGGCTGGCTTCAGACGTCAAGTGTCACGTCCGAGAAGATCTGACTTATACCTTTTGTGGGGCGAGTGGATATGCTATTTGGTCTCATATGGTTCATAATTTCCGAAAAAAATGCACCTTTTAGCACGTGCACGCCACATAAGTGGCCAGGCCGAACCCTACCGTTATTATAACAATTTTTTCATACACAATTGAGCGTGCCGCATAACTGGCGCGCTCTCGAAGTATTTACCCAACAACTTCAACGCATCTTGTTCTGCGGCCTCTCACGGCAGATTGACCTGGGCAACCTCACGAATATTTATATTCAATGACCGTAACCTGAGAGCCGCTTGATGCGAACGGTGGGAGGGGCGAGAACCATCTCGGCCTCGATCTCAAGGAGAACACGACTTGAAGCTTCACACTCTGATCTTCCCCGCAGCGTTGGCATTCGTCGCCATCGTTCCCTCGGCGTTTGCCGCAACGACAGCCCACCCTGCTCCCGCGAAGGTGGCGTCTTGGAAGCTCTATTTCCGGTCACATTCACTCGGCTTCCCCATGATATTTCGCGCCCACCATCCCGGTCCGGGCTGGGTGTTGCGCCGCGCTAAAGTGCTTAATCTGACGCCCGCGCAGATCAAGCAGGAAAAGATATTGGCCATGGGCATGGTCGACGCCACCAAATCCGCTGTCGCCGTCTTGCAGGCCAAATACGCCCAATATGAAAAGGACGCCGCGCAACAAAATCCCAGCTTGCAGCAAATCACTGCTGATATTGATGCGGTCGGCAAGGCCCAAACCAATGTTGGAATGGCGATGGTCCCCTATCATTTGAAGGCTTATGCAGCGCTGAATTCAAACCAACAGGCAATCTTCCGCACAATCGTGCCCGCTGCGACCATCCATCATTGATGAATGGCGCGTGCCCGTCGGGCCGGAAGCAGGGCAATCAACGGCTCGCCAGCCTTGATCCTGCGCGTCGGGCACGCGATAAGAATGTTGCTCATGTCTACCTTGGCATTTGCCTGAGTGGTCATTAGCTGGAATTGGCATCCCAGACCCAACCACGGAACCGGCGTCACGGTTCAATCATTAACCCTGCCGTCCGCCATTCGGGTAGGCCATCTTCCAGGCGCCGAACTTCGAAACCCTGCGCCCGCAGGAGAGCGACGGCTTCAACGGAGAACACGCAATATGGTCCCCGGCAATAGGCGACGATTAATCGATCGCGCGGTAAGCCCGCCATCCGCGCCTCGAGCTCGCTAAGTGGGATATTGATGGCGGTGGGGATATGCCCCTTTGCATATTCGTCGTCGGGGCGGACATCGAGGAGCAATACGTTATCCGCTTTGATCCGTGCCAGTAACTCGGCGCGCGTTAGTGGCTCCAGCATATCCCGTTTGCCGAAATAGTTGGCCATGACAAGCTGGATTTCCGCGCTATTACGCTCACCAATCCGGCCCAATGCGCTCAGTAGAACGATCACATCCGTCTCACCGACCAGATGATAGATCATGCGCTTTCCCGCGCGGCGCGGCTCTGCAAGACGCGCCTTGCGCAGGATTTGCAAATGTCGCGAGGTGTTCGCAATCGACAGGCCGGTTCGCATCGCCAAGTCCTCAACGCTGAGTTCCCCCTGCGCCAGATGCTCGAGAATATCCAGCCGGCTTGCATGGCCAATCGCCTGGGCGATGTCGGCAAGGCTGGCAAAAATGCGGTGTTTCGGACTGGGGCTTGACATCACGGTGAGTTCACTCAATCATTCAACGAATAGAGTGATTGAACACGATCGACGCCGTGTCAAGATCACCCACGTTGAACATCGTGAGTAGAGGGAGAACGCCCATCACCGCCAGCCTATCAGAATTACGGCGCGGCATCCGGCTGAACAAAGGTCAGTTCGGATTGCAGGCGTGCCAGGTGTTCTTCGTTGGTCTGATTATCGGCATGGAGCGCGCTGTCTTGCCGACGCTGAGTGCGGATTTCGGCGTAAAGCCCGGTGCGTTCTTGTTCCTTGCCAGCTTCGTGCTCTCGTTCGGTTTGGTGAAGGGGGTGCTCAATCTTGTCGCGGGAACCTTGTCTGACCATTACGGTCGCAAACCCATTCTCATTGCGGGCTGGCTTGCCGGTGTGCCGATCCCGCTGCTGATTTACGCCGCGCCGAACTGGTGGTGGATTATCGCGGCCAATATCTTTCTGGGTATCAACCAGGGTCTTACCTGGACCATGACCGTGACCAGTCAGATCGATTTGGCGGCGAGCCATCAGCGCGGTCTCGCGGTGGGGATCAATGAGGCCGTTGGCTATATCGCTGTCGGGTTGGCAGGGTTTGTTGCCGCTGATCTCTCCCTGGCTTACGGGCCACGAATTGCCCTGCTCTGCTTTGGTTTAGCGACCATTGTGGCGGCGTTGGCCTTATCTACCATGCTTCGCGACACGTTGCCCTGGGTTCGGGCGGAGCATGCGCAGAGCGCGCAACCGGCAGAACCCTTGCCCGCTCCAGGCTGGGGTGCGGTCTTTATGCGGGTCTCGTTCCAGGACCAGGCAACACGCGCGCTGTGCCAGGGCGGCGTGGTCAACAAGATCGCCGATACGCTGGTCTGGGTTCTGTTCCCGATATTATTCCAAAGGGCAGGGCTTAAGCTTAGCATGATTGGGCTGATCACCGGACTTTATGCCATGGTCTGGGGTCTATCCCAACTCTGGACCGGCCATCTCGCCGATCGCATTGGACGCAAGGCACCGATTGTGACGGGTTTTATGCTGCTCGCTGGTGGCATTGCGATGACCGCATCCGGCTCGACACCCGCCATTTGGCTGGCTGCCGCCGCCCTGATGGGGGTTGGTATGGCATTGCTCTACCCGAACCTGATCGCGGCAATGTCGGACCTGACCGCACCCTTGATGCGGGGTAAAGCCTTGGGCACCTATCGCTACTGGCGCGATACCGGTTACGCGATCGGCGCGGTTCTGCTCGGCGGTGTTGCGCAACTCGCCGATGCGGTGCGCCCGGTGATGTGGCTGACCGCAGCGTTGGTTGTGATGTCAGGGCTTTGGATTGCGAAGGATGTTCGAATTGTTCGACCGAACCACCAAAAAGTCTGATATGAGTTGGGGCTTCATTCAACGCCGCGTGATTTGGGCTGTCTTGTTGGCCGGTATCGGCGTGGCCGCGAGCGCGAATGCCGCAACCATATCCCATAGAGACCCAAAATCGGGTCTGCTGACCTGGACGAATACTCAGGATGGTTTCAGTCTTTCGCTGCAACAACTGACACCCGACAATGTGCGTGCCATCTATGAGGGTATGGGCGCCTCGCCCGCAAACGTTGATCGGATCGCCAACTATTGCGTGTTCGGCACCGACGCGCGCAATAATGCTGGATCAGCAATTGCCTACAACGTCGCCACTTGGCGGGCGGTGACCCGCAATCACATTCGGCACAGGCTGCGCAGCAAACGCGGTTGGCAGCGCATTTGGCGCGCGCAGGGTGTTGATTACGGATTTTCGATCTTTCCTGCACAGCAGACGTTTCAGCCGGGTGATTGGGGCGAAGGTTTCACCACGATCAAACTCAAACCCGGCACACGCTTCAACCTAATTTATCACTGGACTGATCATGGACACACTCACACTGCCACCCTCCGCCACGTTCAATGCGCTGACCGCAAATGAACCAAGGCATCGCACGCGCCGTAGCGCCCTGGTGACGCTGGGCGCTGCGGCTGCGGGGCTTGTGTTCACCGGGTCGGCCAAAGCCGGTATCCGTGCGCCGATGACGGCTTTGGCGCCGCGCCCGCCAGCACCTGATTTCACATTACCCAGCGTGGCGGGTCCAACCTACTCGCTGAAACAATTTCGAGGCACGGTGGTCCTGATCAATTTCTGGGCGACTTGGTGTCCGCCATGTCGTGCCGAAATGCCGTCGATTGAACGTCTGCACCGATCGATCAAGAGCAAAGACCTGCAAATCCTGGCGTTGGATCAAGGTGAGACGCAAAGCGCTGTGTTCGCGTATCTGGGTCAATTGACGCCATCGCCAACCTTTCCGATCCTCCTCGATCAAAAGAGCAAAGTCGCAAACGCCTTTCATGTCGCGGGCATTCCAACCACGTTCTTGATCGATAAAACCGGACATATTGCCTATAAAGCGGTCGGCGGGCGGGATTACGCCGATCCTGACATACGATCGATTGTCGAAACGTTGATCTCGGCTAAAAAATAGAGCGCCGTCCATTCGCTACATAAGGAAACCTGTGCGCGGATCTGATTTCTTGTTGATTTCTGACTATTTTTAGGTTCGCAATATTGGGTGTTGGCAATCGAATGGACGCAATTTCTCGTAAGGAGATCGACGCGCTCGTCAATCGTGGTTAACCCGTCGAGGAAACAATCGCCCTTACCCCGGGGCGCCTTGCTGGATGAACGGGTTGGCCTGCACGAACGCCGTCTGCTGCTCGCACGCGTGCATGATCCGCTCGATTGTCGGGATCGCCGCAACCTCGATCTTGAATATACGCATCACCACGAGGATGCTCGCAAGGCAGATATCGGCAATACTCACCGCGTCCCCATGGCAGAATACCCCGGTCTCCACCTCGCGCGCCAGCCGCGCCTCGACCGCCTGCAGCCCAACAGTGAACCAATGCACCTGCCAGGCCCGCCACGCCGCATCGTCGAAACCGCCGGTCCCGGTCAGATATTTCTTCACCCGCGGCGTAATCAACGGATGCGTGTCGGCCGCCAGCATCGCCGCAATCGAACGCACCCGCGCCCGCCCATGTGGGTCCACCGGCAACAGCGCCGGCGACGGATAGCTCTCCTCCAGAAACTCCAAAATCGCCAGCGATTGGGTCAATGGCACTCGGCTCTGACCCTCGCCCCGATCGATCATCGCTGGGAGCGCCCCGAGCGGATTAATCGCCAGGAACGCCGCACCTCGGTGCTCCCCGGCATCGATATCGACAAACCGCTCCGTCACCGGCAAGCCCTTCAGGTTCAGCGCGACCCGCACCCGATACGTGGCCGATGTGCGCCAGAACGCAAAAAGCTCAAATCGCGGTTCGTTATCCATATCACGCTCCTGTCCTTGATTGATCGCCCGAGACGTCATTAGTGCGTTTTTCGAGCGGAAGGAATCGGCGAGGTTTCCCGAATCGGATAAAAGTTGATTCAAGCTTTGTGCTGGCGAAAGAGGTTGCCACGCATGCCGAGAATTCTATCTTTGGCTCTCCGCGAACGAGTGGTGGCGGCAGTCGACAGCGGTATGTTGCGGCGACAGGCGGCCAAACGTTTCGGCGCGAGTATTGCGAGCGCGATCCGCTGGGTCCAGTTGGCTCGAAACACCGGTTCTGCGGCGCCAATTCTTGTTGGCAGTGCCGCATTAGGTTAAGCGACCGGCTAATGTTCGACAACGCGAAGGAACTGATGTGCCATAGCGTGATAGACAGGTTCCTTGCAGACCAATCGCGAAGCCATCGTGCCAAGGATCGCAGCGATGCCAACCGGGACCGTCATTGCTGAGTTGCTGGTCATCTCTATCACGATCGCGGTTGCGGTGAGTGGCGATTGAACCACGCCCGAGAAATAGCCTGCCATCCCCACCATCGCGAAGGCCGTCACCGGGACGCCCGGCACGATATGGCTGAATATTGTCCCAATTCCTACGCCCACGGCCAGTGATGGAGCAAAAATGCCTCCGGGAACGCCCGAAAGATAGGAAACGAGTGTCGCAAGGAACTTGAGCGGCGCGAAATCGAATGGCGGCAGCACGCCCTTGGTCAAGGCTTCATGCGCCTCGCCATAGCTCGCATCGAAGATCTGTCCGTGTGAAATCAGGCCAAGTCCGGCCAAGATAAAGCCACACAGCAACGCGAAACCAACAGGGTGATCCTTTGCAAGTCGGTTGACCGGTCCTGGCATAAATCGTGTCGGCGTAACCAGCACCTGTGCAAATGCACCACCCGCGACTCCGCTGATCACTGCGCAGAGTGGGACGAGTAGCCAGATCAGCCCCAGCGGCAATGTGGCTCGAGAGAAGCCAAAGTACGGCTGGTAACCAAGGAGAAGTAGAAGCGTGATGCCGCTGGCAAAGGCCGCGAGGATGATTGATCGCGCCAGACGATCGTCAAAGCTACCGGCCATCTCCTCGATGGCAAACAAAATGCCGGCGACCGGCGCGTTGAACGCGCACGTAATACCTGCCGTCCCGCCGGCCAGAATCAGTAAGCGTTGCAGCGCATGGCTACGTTCCAATCCGAACCGGCCACAGATATTCATCACAGCACAGCCGATCTGTACAGTCGGGCCTTCCTTGCCAATCGAGGCTCCCGCAGCGAAACCGGCAAGGGTCAGTAGAAATTTACCCACGGCAATGCGGACCGATAGCACAGTGTCGACGTCGGTCGGGTTCTCCATCGACATGGCGGCGATTGCTTGTGGGATGCCCGATCCTTGCGCGCCGGGGAACACCGTGCGGGTCAGGAACACAATGCCAGCCAACCCGACAGGGCACAGCAGTAGTGTCAGCCACAGCCGGTGGGTGGTGAGATGGGTAAAGAGGGCACTGGCGCGCACGACTCCGATTCCAAACGCAATCGAAATCAGCCCGGTGAGAATCGCGGCTAGAACAAAGATCAGATTTTGTTTCACCGCTTGCACTGCGAATTGTCTCCTTCAAGCAAAAATGTTCTAAAAATTCACGCGCGATTCGAAGGCGGGCCAGAGGAAGCATCGACCCGAGGTCCCACAAAGATGTTCAAGTACTTGGCTAGGTGCTGGCCAACCGCTTCGCCGAGCGCGCAAGCCCGCCGTGGGTGTCGAGCATGCGGTCGACCCAGGCAGAAACCAGATCCTCGGCGGTCGTAAGCACAACGGAGCTGATAACGCGCGCCCACTGGAAGGCGCCGAAGACGGCGTAGTCAGCGTAAGCTGGCGCGGTCCCGGCCAGGAAAAGCTGGTTGGCGAGCGTGCTACGCAACGGGGCCAGCGTGCGATTCAATGCATCAAGCGCTTCGCCGCGTTCGGCAGCAATCGCCTCGAACGTCCTCCCGAACGCCGCCTCACGCGAGGCGCGGAAGTATTCCTTGTCCTTCTCGTGCAGGGCAGCAGGAATCTCGGGCACGATCACGCGCGCGACCGACGGATGCAAAACTTCGCTTGCCCATTGGTTGACGAAGTGCGCAGACGCTCGAGCTTGTAGACAGCCGAACAGCGAAGGACGGTCCGGATACGTATCTTCGAGATACTTGGCGATTTCCCAACTCTCGAAGAGCCATTTGTCACCTGCTACGAGAACCGGCACTTTGCCTTGGCCGGATCGGGCGATGGCGTCCTTTTCAGTGAATCGCCAGGCAACAGTTTCGACCGGGAGGCCCTTATGCGCCAGCGCAAGTCGCGTGCGCCAGCAATACGGGCTGAACCGCAGATCCTCGTCGGCGCCAGCGAGATCGAAGAGGCGGAGTTTCGTGCTCACGCTATCGCTCCCATTGCGTTGGTGGCTGACTGGCCGAACAGCAGTTGGCGCGTTCATTTGCTGACCATAGGTGTCGTTTTTGAAGGTGGCATTTTGATCTTTTCCGCCAGCGCGTAGGCACGCGCGACAGAGAGGCAAGCGCGGCGCGCCTCGAATCAAAGCTTCAGACAGGGGAAATTGTCAAGGTTCTGCTGCTGTCGCTCGTGAGGCCCTGCATGCAAAAGCCTCGCGTTATCTGTTTCGCCGCCCTGATGGGTTCACGAACGCGGCAGCGAAACTCGTCGGCCGAACCTATAGGCTCAACATTCACAACCGCGCTTAGCGGTGGCCTTGGGCGCGACATCCCCCAACCATAAACCTGATCCGACCGAGTGCTTCATCCAATCGAGTGCTTGGCTGGCGGTTGAACAAAAGCGGATACGATCAACCAGATAAGCCCGAGTGCGGCGCATGTGAGAAAAACCGCGACGCTACCGCCGAGGTCGGCCGCGATCCCACCCACCGCGCCGCCGGCGAAGAGCCCGATTGACTGAGCGGTATTGTAAACGCCAAGCGCGCGACCTTTGCGCGATGGCGGCGCCGTGCGCGAGACCAGGGAGGGTAACAGCGCCTCGAGCAGGTTGAAGCCAACGAAAAACACGAAGAGTGCAGCCACCAAGGCGATGATGTCATGATATCCGGCTGCAAAGCCCATCATGGCAATGCCCATCAACGCGACGGCACCGATAAAGCCATGTTTCATATAGCCGCGCGTCTCGGCCCAAATAATACCTGGAATTGCCACAATGAAAGAAAGGATGGCAACGGGCAGATAGACAATCCAGTTTTCCTCAATCGGAATGCCAGCGTCATTAACCAGCGCAAGCGGAAGAGCCAAAAACAACGCAACCTGCATAAAATTCAATGCAAAGATCGAAAAATCCAGCCGGAGCAATGCGGGCGTGAACAGGCTCACACTTTGCGCGGCACGCGCACTCTCTGTGTCCGCGTGAACAAGCTCAGATGCGCCCATCTTCACATCGGGGACCACGAATAGCACCACAAAGATCGCACCAATGGCCAACATGCCGGTGAGCAGGAACATTCCAGGCACCGAGATCAAACGGTAAAGCGCCGGTCCAGCCACGAGCGCAATGATGAAACTCGCGCCAATCATCATGCCAACGAAGGCCATCGCACGCGTGCGATTCTCAGGACGGGTGGAATCCGCGATCATCGCCGAAATCGCCGCCGAGATTGCTCCCGCCCCCTGAATGGCTCTGCCCACGATAATCATCGGCAATGTATGTGAAAAACCGGCAACGAACGAGCCAAGCGCAAAAATTGCTAGCCCCGCAATCATCACTGGCTTACGACCATACCGATCACTCGCGATACCCAGAGGGATTTGCAAGCAGGCTTGAGTGAAGCCGTAAATCCCCAACGCCAAACCGACGAGGAAGCGGTTATGCCCGTCAGGCAGGGTTTTGGCGTAAATCGAAAACACGGGCAGGATCAGAAACAAGCCGAGCATTCTCAACCCATAAATCGAGGCCAAGCTGCGGCTCGCGCGCCGTTCGAGCTTGCTCATCGGATTTTGGCGGCGTTTGGCTTTGCTATTCAATGCGGCTTGGGACATCGTGGTGATCCTGACGAACGCGTGCGTTAAAACAATCACAGGGCCTCAGCGCGGCGTTGCGGCCGCAGCGAAACGGTTCGGCTGATTGATCTACGGCCTAGGACAACCGAAATATGCAGGTCGTGTCGCGAGCGTCAGTAACAATTTTGTGTCCTCTTGGCGCAGCATTGCAGAAATATACGAGAAGAAATTACGACGAACGCCCGTAGTGTCAAGGCGAACGTGGGGTCTTTTCAAACATGGTTCTCAGACCGCCAATTGTTGGGTTCGAGGTGACGATACCGCGCCCAGCTTTGGAACATAGCGTAAAAGCTGCAGACCAGCTTAGAGCATCTCCTTAATTCTCCCGGCGAGAGCATGGAGATGCGGATGAGCACCACCGAGATCATTGATAATTGCTTGCGCCTGGCCATGGGGGCCGAACAGATACACTGCACCGCTATGCCGGATCGCGGACACCGGATCTGGTGAGGTTGATCCGGTTGGCGCCCTGAAATACACACCATAACGCTTGGCGAAAGCACCGAGCTCTGCTGGTGTGCCGTAAAGACCGTCGATATAGGGCGGTGGCCCAAATTTAGCGAGGTAGTCCTTGAGGCGCTTTGGCGTGTCATAATCAAGATCGACGGTGACGAACAGAAATCTCGTTCGCGCTTTTTCCTTGCCCAATAAATCAAATAATCGGGCCGCGTTGAGGGTGGTCAGCGGGCAGGTGTCCGTGCATCGGGTAAACCCGAAATAGACAATCACAGCATCGCCACGATAAGCGTTCGCGGTGACGATCTTGCCGTCAGAGACGCGCTCCATCTTGAACGCCAGGTCAGGAAAATGCCCGTCCACGTCGATAATACCGGGACTATCACCGGCATCGGCCACATGGCGCGGCAAGTGCGCATCTTCGGCATGTGCGTTGACAGGCAGGACAGCAACCGTCATGCCAGCACCAAGCAACCTGCCAAACTGCCGACGGCTAAAATCGTCTTGAAAATTTATCATGGCGTTGGTGCCGCAGGGGACAGACTGGCAATATACGCTGTGACGGCTGCCCGCTCGGCCATATTCAGATGCTTGGCAATATTGGCCATTTTGCCCCCGTGCTTATGGCTGTCCACCTCGGTGGCAAGATCGTCCATGAGACCGGAAGCCGGTTTGCCGAGCAGCGACGGTGCGCTCTTCGCAGCATCGCCGGCGAAAGAGCTTCGGTGGCAGGATATGCAGGCCGGCACGTTTGGTGGAATCCCGTGTTCTGCGATGGCCCGCCCATCAGGAGGCCAGGATGCTGCGGCGGCATCATTGGTTACGGTATAACCCAGCAAAATAAGGCAAATCGATCCGACCAAAACACGCATGATCGCTCCAATCAGCTACACGTGTCGGCCGGCCCTGCCTGCCAATATTTGCACCAACCCTGTGGGCTTATGACACCTTCGATCATCGTGCAATGATCGGGCCTGCCTGGTGCAAACATGCAGCAAGCGGCGCATTGATGTCCGTGATTTGGGCTATCTTGATAGTCGGCTCGACGCTTGGGTATTTTGGAATCCGCTTTGGCTGACGCGCCACTGACGACAGCCAAACCCAAACCGGCAGTTGTGGCCAGAACAGTATTACGTATTAAAGCACGGCGCTTTACCATGGTCGGATCCTCCTGATAGTGAAGCCAGGAATAAGTCTCGATACCCATGTCGCCAAGAGGGGCGCACAACGTTGTGTTCGGCAGACCCGCAATCCCGGAGCAGAATGGCGTGCGAAATTATCCCGACCCATACCCGGCCTCACGGATCTGGCATTACGCCGCCGTTGACAAAACTCCTCCACAGGTCGTGATCTACGGGGCTGGGGGCATCGGGATGCCTCATCAAGGAGGCCGTTCTTCATGAAACCTGCCAGTGCCATCTTGGACACCGCCGCGTCATGAGCGGCCTCGATGCGACCACACTCCGGCGCTACATCTTGGTTATCGCCGCTGGCAACCTCGCCTGGGAAATCCTGCAACTGCCGCTCTACCATATTTGGTATCACGCCCACGCCATCCGCCTTGCCATCATCATCGTCGATGGCACCGGCGGCGATGTGATGATCGCGATTGTTTCGCTCGTCGGCGCGTTCTGCCTCTTTGGCCGCAGCCACGCGGCCCCCGCCCTCTCGCCCCGCGTCACCTGGGGAACCATCGCCTTCGGTCTGGTATACACCATCGCCAGTGAGGCCGTGCATCTTAAGCTCGGCACGTGGCATTACGCGCCGCTGATGCCCCGCTTGCCGATCCTCGGCGTCGGCGTTGCTCCCACTCTCCAATGGATCGTGATCCCTCCCCTCGCCCTCCGCGCCGCAGGCGGCTGTTTTAGGAGCCCGCCGACGCGTCCCAAGGGCGTCACGCCACTACGTTCAGATCATACGCCGACAAGGACGAATGCAGCGGACTAGAGCGTGATTGGCTGTCATCAATCACGCGCCAAGCCTTGTTTGCCGATCAATTTCATTGGCTTTTGGTTGGATCTATCGATTCAACCAAAACCAATATTGCTCTAACCAAGGAAGCTTAATCTGGTATCGTGATCGAATCGCCATTGCGATCTCGCGAGCATAACCCACAGGCTCGCAGGCGATCTGGGGATCACCAACGTGTAAGATGACGCCTTTTCGATGTAATCTGCGACTGAAACATGGGCAAATCTCATGATGTCTCACGACGCTTCATCCCCGTCCTCTGCCCTCTCAGCCTTTCCAGCCCTGACAGACTGCTGCATTACACATTGCATCGCAATCCGCCTTCCGTTACACCCTCACCGTTGCGCCGCAACACACGTTTGTCCATCTCAAATGTGCCCCCCTCGGAATATCGCCGGTCCAATGTAGATCGATCCACAGCAACTCTGCTTCGTTCTCGGCATCAGCATAGGTGCCGGTACCGTCGTGCTGTGGATTTGTGGATCAGGATACCAAGGCTGCATCGTCCAGTGCGCCCGCCCCAACCCGGCATGACCTGAAATTCTACCCCTTTTCATCGCGGGTCCATTATCTCGCGTTCAGGAGTTTTATGCCTCTCTCCAACCTCCGCACCGAATGGTTCGGGAATATCCGTGGTGATCTGCTCGCTGGCATGGTCGTCGCCCTTGCTCTGATCCCGGAAGCCATCGCGTTCTCCATCATCGCTGGCGTATCGCCGGTGGTTGGTCTTGACGCGTCGTTCTGCATCGCCATCGTCATTGCCTTCGCCGGTGGCCGGCCTGCCATGATCTCGGCTGCCACCGGCTCAGTCGCCCTCCTAATGGTGCTGCTGGTGCGTAATTACGGGCTGCAATATCTGCTCGCCGCAACCATCCTGACCGGATTGCTGCAGATCGGCTTCGGCGCAATGCGTCTTGCGAAACTCATGCGCTTCGTTTCTCGTTCGGTGATCACCGGGTTTGAAAACGCGCTCGGGATCCTGATCTTCATGGCCCAGATGCCACAACTTACCAACGTCACCTGGCAAACCTATGCCATGGTCGCAGTCGGTCTGCTCATCGTCTATGGCCTGCCGCGCTTTACCAAGATCGTTCCATCACCGTTGATCGCGATCACCGTACTCACGCTTGCAACAGTGTTTTTTCACATTCCAGTCCGCACCGTCGGCGATATGGGCCAATTGCCGGACGGCCTGCCCCACCTGTTAATCCCGCATGTGCCCTTTACCCTCCACACGTTGATGATCATATTGCCGTTCTCAATCTCGATGGCACTTGTTGGCATCCTTGAATCGATGATGACCACCAGCATCGTCGATGACCTGACCGACACGCCCAGTAACCGCAACCGAGAAAACATGGGGCTTGGCCTTGCCAACATTGTCGCCGGCTTTCTTGGCGGCATGGCCGGATGTGCCATGATCGGCCAGTCGGTGATCAACATCAAATCGGGTGGCCGTGGCCGCCTCTCCACCCTGTTCGCCGGCGTGTTCTTGTTGATCCTGATCGTGGTGCTTGGCCCGTGGCTTCGCGCCATTCCGATGGCAGCACTGGTCGCGGTGATGATTATGGTCTCGATCGGCACGTTCAACTGGCGGTCGCTGCGCAATCTGCGCACCTACCCCAAAAGCTCCAGCGTGGTGATGCTCGCAACCGTGGGCATCGTCGTTGCTACCAATAATCTTGCTGCCGGAGTTGGCGTTGGCGTGCTGCTCAGCGCTATCTTCTTTGCGTTCAAGGTGGCGCAACTGGTCCGGATCGACAGCGAACTGCAGGAGGACGGCGCCCTGCGCATCTACCGGGTTACCGGCCAAGTCTTCTTCGCCTCCACCGTTACCTTCAACAATGCATTTGATCTCACCGAAGCGGTGGAACGGGTACGGATCGATCTGACGCACGCCCATTTCTGGGACATCTCGGCGGTCGAATCGCTCGACAAGGTTGTTTTGAAACTGCGCCGCCACGGCACCAACGTTGAAATTGTCGGGCTCAACGAAGCCAGCGCAACCATCGTCGATCGTCTGGCTATCCATGACAAACCGGATGCGCTGGAACTGCTCGAACATGGTTGAAACAGGGGAAACGTCCATGAACCACATCATCGGTTGTCTCGATGGCTCGATCTACACTCAAAGCGTCTGCGACCACGCCCTTTGGTTAGCACAGCGCCTCAGCGCCGACATCGAATTGCTCCACGTGCTCGATCATCACCGAGAGCACGCCTCGGTCGCGAATTTTAGCGGCGCGATCGGGTTCAAATCGAACGAGGCGCTGATGGAGCAACTCACCGAGGTCGAGGAAGCCCAGGCCCGTGTTGGCCTCGCCAAGGGGCGCGCGATCCTGCGGGAGTGTGCCGCTCGTCTGCGTGTCGCCAATGCCACGGTCACCACCACCCAGCTCAACGGCTCGCTGGTTGAAACTCTCACCGCACGCGAGACAAGGGACAGCATCGTCGTGCTTGGCAAACGCGGTGAGGCGGCGGATTTCGCCAAACTACATCTCGGCGCCAATCTCGAACGCGTCGCCCGTGCCAGTATCTGCCCCATCCTCGCCGCCGCCCGCGCGTTTCGCCCTATCGAACGCATCCTGATCGCGCATGATGGCGGCGCCAGTATCCGCAAAGCCATGGATTTCCTGGCACACTCACCATTACTACGCGGCCTGCATGTCCAAATCCTGACCGTTGGAACCCCCGATCAGGCGCGCCGCTCCCAACTCAATGACGCCAAAGCCCAAATCGAACGCTGTGGCGCCATCGTCACCACCCGCATTGAAACCGGCGACCCCGAAACCATAATCGCCCGCATCACTGAGCAAGACGGTTTCGGCCTGCTGGTTATCGGCGCCTATGGTCACTCGCGCATCCGCAACCTGGTCATCGGCAGCACCACCACCGCCATGCTCCGCGCCTGCCGCATTCCCGTCCTGATGGTCCGATGAACGAAGCCGAAGCAGCGCTCATCCGCCGCCGTATCGAGGATATGCGTGCATCCCTGCGCACCGCCAGTGCGCGTGCGGCGGAGAGCCGCGCCCCGGTCCAACTCGACCAGACCTCCGTTGGCCGCCTATCGCGGATCGATGCGATTCAAGCACAATCGATGGCGCTTGCCGCCGAACGACGCCGCGCGATCGAATTAGCCCGAATCGAACAGGCACTCACCCGCCTCGCCGCCGGCACCTACGGCATCTGCGTCAAATGCGATGAACCAATCGAACCACGACGCCTCGCCCTCGATCCGACCATCCCGATCTGCCTCGCCTGCGCCAGGGACCGTGCCTGATCATGCGTTTAATGGGCTAAATATCCCATCTTTGCGCCCGCCCCCGCGCGATCCGTCATCTCAACGCTGCACACCCCAGTGTTCCCCGTCCATGCGGGGATGAACCGTCGAGGGGGCATCGGTAGGATTGGCACTACACGTGTTCCCCGCTCACGCGGGATGAACCCCGATCAAGCAGGCGCGAATAATCATGTTGCACGACGGCGGGTGGCATCGGTCGTTGGAGTTAGCAATATGTTCTCAAGGCCAACTCTCGGTGGTTGCATGTCCCCGCAACCATCTTCATTGAATTACTAACAGCGGCGCTTCCCCCGCCAATCCCGCCCGTCGTCAGATGCGCCTCGCCGCCGCGACGGCTGCCGCGCTACCCTTCGCCACCAACCATTGCCAGCACCGCGTCGCACGCCCGGCGATTTTGGCATTGGCGATCCGCGCCTCGTCCCGATGATGAATTTCGTCAGCCTGGCACGCGATGAGCAGCGCCCGCAAAACCCCGCCCGCCCCCTCCTCCGGCAATTTTCGGATCTGTTCCTCGTAATGATGATCAACAAATGTTTCGACGGCATCAATGGTCGCATAGATCGCGTCGGCACCAAACGCAGCCGGAAGCGCCCCGGTCAGCCACCCAGCAACCCGCCACAATGGCAGCAACACGCTGCGCTGATGCGGGCCGAGCAACGCATCCAACCGGGCGAGGTGATCACGCTCCGTCGCGAGATGCCGCTTGGCAAATTGCCGGACCCCTGGATCGCGGCTGATCGCCAAAATCCCACAATAGATGGCCACAGCCCCAGTTTCGCCAGCATGATCCGAGCGCAGATCGCCGATCAGCCCGCTCACATCCTTGGCAATCCCGGCCACGGTTTGAACATCCAGATCATTGCTGCAAATATTCTGACTGACATCAAGCATGGATGTCACATTGTCGGGAATCAGCTTTTTGCAACCGCCCAACCGCCTTGAGCCGGCTGTTATTTGAATTGCTGCCCCATAACCGCACCTTTCGACAATTTGGTGAGGTAGGTGACCAGAGCCGTCATTTGTGGACTATGGGCCGACGGCGCCTTGCCCTGCAGCCCCCCGGTAATACAATGCGCCAATTGCTGCTCCAGCGTCACCACGTGGTGATTGGCCGGATTATAACGTGGAAATTGCGCAGCAACACCCATCAAGCTCGGAATCTTAGCGCCATTCGGCAGGTGTCCCATCGTGGTGCCGCCATTGACGTGGCAGGATGAACAGGTGCGCACACCGCCGAATTTATCATGATTAAACAACTGCTCGCCCTGCGCGGCCACCTGGGCCAGCGATGTCGCCGGCTTCATGCTCGCCGCCTGCGCAGGCGAAAGCGCGGCGGTGCCAATCAACCCTAACGATAACGCACAAATGACGATAGCGAACCGATGCGACGCTGATGTCATAGGACGATCCCCCGATTTGAATTTTTGAGCCATGACATGAGGATGGGCGAACCCCATCGCCAGCATAACCATGCCCATCACCATAGTTCAACGCATGATCTGAGCCAACCACGCCGTGGCGCCAAAATTCACCAGATCGTGCATTCGATGTGCTAAATATCACATCTTCGCGCCCGTCCCCGCGCTATCACTCATCTCAACGCTTCACACCCCAACCCACACCCCGCCAGGAGCAACCGCCATGACCACCATCGCCCTCACCCCCGCCGTCACCAGCACCGCCCATTCCGTCAAACATGTTCGCACCGACGCAAAAATCGCCTTTTCGCGCCCGCAAACCATTGTCGAGCGGGATTTCGATATGGCGCTCCGGATCAAATATGTCGGCAGCTTGGCCGCAACCGTTATTACGCTGATCACCGGCGCTGTGTTCCTGTTTATGTAATTGTCGCGCCGACTACAGCCCGAATTTGAGATCCAGCGCCTCGCGGAGCGATAAGGCGGCCCCTTGCGCCATCAGCGCAAGGCGGGCTTCCGCAGGCAGCTTGTCGGCCGCCGCTTCGAACTGTGCCATCAGCGCATCCCATACGCGCTGCTCAATGGGTTCCATTGGCTGTTGGTTCAATTCATAAAATTGCTTGGTATATCCTGCGAGTCGTGACGCAGCCTCCAGCGCGCCCGCCCGCGCCGCGAGCAGCGCCAAGCTGCCGGTGAGACCAGCGCCGATCGCGTGATCCTCCAATTCAATGACCAATAACACGGCCTCTGGCACCGCGTTTGAAGCCGCTGCGTCATCCCCCGCGAGGAGCGCGTAGCTGGTTAGGTTCACGACATCATAGGTGAGATTGTACCAGTCGCGTCGGGCGCGGCCCAAAGTCACGTTACGCCTTACGCTCGCAATCGCACCAGGATAATCCCCAAGTTTAGCCTGGAGATCAGCAACGTTGCCTGAGACAATCAGCACCCCGCTATGGTTGTTGAATTTTTCGAATATCTCCAGAGAAGCCGCGAAATCCCTCCGGGCCGCGTCCATCGCTGCTGCGTCGGAACCGGCGATATATTGATAGGTTGCAAGGTCACTTAACGTAGACGCTTTGATCAGGTTTGGCTTCATGGCGGGCAACATTGCCCGTGCCGCCTCGGCAGAGCGCAGCGCCCCAGCTTCATCCCCCGCGCGGATCAGGAATATTGCGTTCGAGGCCGCCGCCCACCCCACCATCGGCCTGTCCTGCAGCGTGTCAAACAAGGTCCATGCTGTTTCAGCGGCGCTCGCTTGCGCTCGCGCACCCGCAGATGGATCAAACGACAGGGATAGCCAGAGCCGGGCGGCATCCTTGGTCGGCGTGTCCGGCGTCAGCTTGGTGATCGCTTCTCGGGCAAAAGCACGAGCCATGGGCATCCCGATCAAAGATTGTCGGCGCAGTGATCCGATGCGGGCCGCGAGGGCAATCGCCAGCGCGTCATCCCCCGCATCGCTAAACGCCCACTCCAGCGCCACCAGCAAATTCTCAATCTCTGGCTCAATAGATGCCCGCCAGATCAGCGTGTCCGTGTTCCAATAGCGATTCTGCGCCGCACCGAATAATGTAACCATATGCGCGGCATGGGCGCGGCGGAGCGCCTGGGCCTCGCCCGCCTGCGCCAATGCCTCCAGCGCATAAGCCCGCGTGCTGTCCAACAGCCGGTAACGCGGCTCCGCGCCCGCGGCGGGCAGCCGCGTCACCAGCGATTTATCCAGCAGGCTCGCCACCAAATCCAGCACTTCCAGCGCCTCAATGTCGCGCCCCGCCAGCACCGCCTCTGCGGCGGAAAGATCAAAACTGCCCGCAAACACCCCCAGCCGCCGGAACGCAATCCGCTCCTTCTCGCTCAGCAGCGCAAAACTCCAATCAATCAGCGCCCGCAACGTCTGCTGTCGCGGCAAATGGGTGCGCGCCCCACCCGTCAGCAGCCGGAGCCGATCATTCAGCCGCGCCAGCAAATCCTTTGGCCGCATCATCCGAATACGCGATGCCGCCAACTCAATCGCCAAGGCAATCCCGTCCAGCCGCTGGCAAATCGCAGCAATATCCGCCGCATTATCCGCCGCCAGCGCAAAGCCCGGCTGCACCAAATTCGCCCGCGCCACGAATAATTCGATGCCAGCATAGGTCGCAGCATCCGCAACCGTCATCCCCGCAATCGCGTCAGGTTCCGGCACCGCGAGGGTGGGCAGAGCAAAACTTTGCTCGCCCGGCAGCCCCAGCGGGCTGCGGCTGGTGGCCAGGATCGTCACCCCCGGATTGCGCCGCAAAACCGCATCCGCCAGCGCCGCCGCCGCCTCAATCAAATGCTCGCAATTATCCAGAATAATCAGCATCGAGGCCCCGCGCAGCGCCGAGGCAAATTGCTCCGCCGCATTCCCACTGCCGCTGAGCGCAATATTCAGCGCCGCCGCCGCACTCGCCGCCACCTGCTCGCCCTGGCTCACGCCGGCCAGTTCCACCAGCCACACCCCATCCGCATAGTTCTCCAGCGCCTCGGCAGCGCTCTGTAGCGCGAGCCGGGTTTTGCCAATCCCGCCAGGGCCAAGCACGGTCACCAGCCTGTGGCGCGCCAGCAAGCCGCGCAGATCCGCAAGCGCCCCCTCCCGGCCAATCAGCGTGCTCGTCTGCTCGGGCAGATTATGCGGCCTGGCATTCAGCGTCCGCAGCGGCGGAAACCCTGTCGCCAATCCCGGCCCAGTAAGCTGGAAAATTTCTTCAGCCTGGCCCAAATCCTTGAGCCGGTGCATCCCGAGGCTCTGCAGCGCATAAGGCTCCGGCACGCCGCCCGCCCCCGCTGTCACCGCCATCGCCACGGCAGCCGAGACCAGAATTTGCCCGCCATGCCCCGCCGCCATAATCCGTGCGGTGCGCCCCAAGGTCAGGCCAAAATAATCATCATCCCGAAATTCCGCCGGCCCGCAATGCACGCCAATCCGGAACTTTAACCCGCCCACCGCCGCAAAATCTTCTTCTCCCAAGCGCGTCTGCAACAAGGCCGCCGCCGTCAACGCCGCCTGCACGCGCGCAAACACCGCGCAGCCACCATCGCCCGTAGTCTTGAACACCGCACCGCCCGCCGCCGCCACCCCATCGCGCAGCAACGCATCATGCCGCGCTATCGCCGCCCCCATCGCCTCCGGATAACGCACCCAGCGCTGAGTGGAACCTTCAATATCGGTGAACAAGAACACGTAAAGCGTGTCCGCCCGCGCATTAATATCAATTAAATGATCCATCAGGCTCCCAGTCGGCGCGGCGGAATCGAATAATGTTCGCGCCACCATACCGGACGATTTATTGGGGAGGCAAACGAAAATGCGAGGTCAGTGATGAAACGAGGGGGCTAAAACGAATTGCGATCCGCTGAACCCCCGTGATCGCGTCGCGGTGCCACAATGCATTTTTATGCCGTGTATTTCCGCATTGCGCCCAACCAAGAGCAACCAGCTCCATCCTGATATCATTTTCGACGCACCACGGCGATTGATGTGATAGTTATCACATAAATCGCCATATCATTGCCCTATCACAGATCTGCGCACTGCCAACGGGTAAGGCGCCACCGGGCTGGATCGTCACCAATTGCGGACCCACCAGCCGCCTTGCCGATTTTGTCGATTCTCTCAGCGCGGAGTTCATTCCCATGACCAGCGATGCCACTCAATTATCAACCCCCAATGCCGCTTCTGGCACCCTCTGTGCGGCCACCGCCGCCTATCATCCGCCATTGACCGCAGGTCATCCATCATTGACCGCAGGCCATGACCGCTCAAGGTCATTATGGCCCCAACCCCGTAAGATCGGCCAGGCCGCAATCGGGGTCACGCTGCTCGCCGCCTACGCACAGGTGCTGACCATGCTGCATCTGCACAGCGCGGTCGCGCCAGCGCTAGCCATCACCGTCTCGTCAGGAATCTCAAGCCTCGTCGGCTTTGCCTTCGCACCGATCAGCCAAGCCGTCATGGCACCGCTGATGCATGATCCGGTCAAGCTCGTGCAAATTCTGATGGTTTGCAGCATCGCGACTCAAAGCTTCGCCATTGTCTCTTTGTGGCGCCACATGGATTGGAAACGTCTTCCGGTTTATCTCGCCGGCGGCGCGCTGGGTCTGCCCATCGGCGTCTATCTGCTGCTGCATCTTGGCATCGTCAGCTTTCACGCGGTGATCGGGCTGCTGCTCGTGGTCTATGGTGCCTATGTGCTGCTCAAACGCCCCTTTGTGGTCAAGTGGGGCGGGTGGCCGGCTGAACTCTTCGTCGGCTTCTTGGGCGGCATCACCGGCGGCCTCGCGGCCTTCCCAGGGGCTGCAATCACGGTCTGGTGCAGTCTGAAAGGCTGGGACAAAGCCCGCCAGCGCGGCGTGTTCCAACCCTTCATCTTGGCGATGCAATTCATGGCCCTCGGCACAATCGCCCTTATGCGCACCCATACCAGTCACACCGGCGGCACAATCAGCGCCATGGTCGCCAACGCCATCATCTTCGTGCCGCCGTCATTGCTCGGATCATGGTTCGGTCTGAAAGTGTTCAGCGCGGTCTCCGATCAGAGTTTCCGCCGCTGCCTCGGCGCCTTGCTCGCCCTCTCCGGCCTATTGATGATGGTCTGATCCACCCGCACCCAGCCGCGACAACAAACGATTGGCCGCACCGCACGTGACGCCGCAACCCTCATCAATGCAGCCGCGCGCAACACCGGCCAATCGTGATGGCTGACCACTTGACCTATAAATCCTGAGCAATTCCCGCTCAAATCGTCTGGCACCATGAACCGCCACGGCGCTGGGCCGGTCAAACCCCACCAACAACATGCAGCACCGCCCCATCGCCGCCCCACACATGCCCGATGATGGCCGCTTGCACCCAAACCCTACGATGACGTCACGCTTGGACGAACCCGCGCTTTCATGGTGATCCAGCAGAATACGCCCAGAATTAAAAATCCGCACCCAGCGAGCATCAAAGTCGCCCGAACGCCAAGGGACGTGCCTAACAGCCCGCCAGCAAATGCGCCGAGTGACATGGCCGCCGCATTGATGGTCGAGATTGTGCCGAACACCCGCCCAATCGATGCTGTCGGCATTCTTGTTTGCAGCGCCGTCATGAACCCCACATTCATGACGCCCCCGGCAAGCCCCAGAACCAGCAAGCAGGCAGCAAATCCGAGCGCGACTGAGCCCGGCCCGCCCCCCAGCAAACTCATCGCGCCGCGCGCACCGCCCATCACCAGCAACGCCCCGCCAAGCATGCTTTGCAGGCTGAATCGCGACACCAGAACGCCCGCCGCAATCGAGCCGATAATCCCACCGACGCCGCCAATGGCGAAGGCCAAGGCAAACCAGCTTGCCGGGACGCCAAGATGGCGCACAATGAACACCGCCTCCAGACTGAGGCAAAGTGCGGCAAGGCCGCGCGCCGCAATCATCACGCGGAGTGCCGAAGCCAATAATGCATCGGCGCTCAGCATCCTGAGCCCTTCGGTCGGTCGCGCCATCATGCTTTGCACGCTTGATCGCTCTTGCGCCGGTGCCGCCAAGCGCGGCAGCCGCATGAGCAGCGTCGCCGCCACAGCAAAAATCAGCGCGTCAATCGCCATCGCGGCGCTCAAATTCAGCGCGGTCAGCACCAAAGCCACCAAGCCGGGTGCGGCAATCCCGGCAAGGGCCATGCACGCAGAGACCCGGCCATTGGCGGCGGCCAGCGCGTCTATTGCCACCAGTTGCGGCAAGGCGCTTGTCTGCGCAATTTCAGCAGCGGCCACCAGACCGGCCCCAACGCTATTGACCGCAATCAGCAGACCCAGTGACAACCGATCGCTCGCCCCCGCCATCGGCACCAACGCCAGCGCCAACGCCGTCACCGCATACGCAACGACCATGACGCTCCGCTTCGCCAGCCGATCAATCACCCCACCACCGAAAATCCCAAATAGGGCAGGTGCCGCCAGCCCCGTCGCAAATAACAGCCCGACCTCGGCGGTCGATGCGTGAAGCAAAGAAACCGCGATCAAAGGCATGAGGGTCAGCGCGATGCGCCCGCCCGTCGCGGCCACGGTCTCCCCGCAGAGTAGGGATAAAAATTGTCGGTTCATGGTCAATAATGCCTCGGATATCGCCTAAGGACATACCAATATTCAAATGAAAACGGACGGAAACCAGCAACTGATTCCCGTCCGCTCGATGGTTTACCGGTCTATATTACCAGAAAAACCAATGTAAGAAGACCTTAAACATGATCTCGCTCCTGCTAGAGGTTGAAATAAACAGGGTTGGGCGAACCCAAACTCTGCGGCGAAACCCAATGTCTTGGGCGATGTAGCCAAAGTCCGAACCCATCAATCACCGAGCGCCCTCGACAGGACAAATCACTATCAACTTCCAGCCCCCAAATATGTGATTAATATCACTCTCGTGACGAGCGACGCACCACGCCCAACGCCCCCGCTCTTTTTTCCTTTCGCACCCACCCCCTGTTATGCCATGTTAGCGAAATGGAGCAGGCCACTAACCCCCTCGCACAGAGTCTCGCCGACCGCTTCACCACCATTGCGCGCATGCTCCGCCAAACCCTCGGCGCCCCCGACTACGCCCGCTTTAATCTCGCCCTCAAATGTTGGGGTGGACGGCCCTACGGCATCGGATGTGCCAAGATGGGGTCGGACTACCAACCCAATGAAAGGGCCGCCCAATGGAATACAAGCGCATTTCGATTGACACGTCCAAGCATGTTTTCACGATCCACGGGGTCGACGAGAAGGAGAGGCCGG
>NZ_BAABMR010000007.1:0-185714 GCF_054767495.1 Acidiphilium sp. MT5 | reverse complement strand
TACTGAACCGTGGTGAAAGGCGGAAAATCCTTGGGTAACATTCGCCATTGGCAGCCCGCAGTCGCCTGATACTGGATGCCATCCCAGATGGTGCGCATGCTGTGGATCGATGGTCGCCCAACCCTGCTCGCGCGCGCCAAAAACGGCCCAATGATCGCCCACTCCTCGTCAGTGCTGTCACTTGCATACCGCAACGCGCTCCTGTCATGATGTCGCCGAGTGATTTCAGTCCAGGCCACATGATCCTCCATTGTCTTCGCAACCAATAGAGAATCATAACCAACTGAAATCACTCACCTTAATTTTCGGTCAGACACTTAGCGTTGATCTATGGTGGTGATTTGGCGTTTGGCGTTGGGGGTGACTTAGCCCTTGCGTCGGGAACCGCATTGACCGAGCAGCGTGTGTTGCGGCGATTGCTGACCAACCCTGGCGACTATATCTGGCAATTAACGTATGGTGGCGGATTGGGCGCCTTTGTTGGTGTAGCGGGGCTGGCCAACCGCATTGCGGCCAACACGCGCGCGCAGTTGCAGCTTGAAGCGCGCGTTGCGCAATCGCCAGCGCCGGTCATTCAATCGGCGGACAATCCAACCAGCGGTGTTTCGCTATCGATCCTTTATGCCGATGCCACGAGCGGAACAAGCCAGGTTTTGAGTTTGCCTGTTTGATGGCATGACCGAATGGAGTTTTTATGCAACTTTCTTTGCAAAGTTTCTCGGCCATGGTCGAGACGATGGCCGCGTCGATCCAAGGTGCCGTTAGTCAATTCATCGATCTCTCCGTTGGGTCCGTGCTGCGGGCGTTGCTCGAAGCTAATGCGGCTATTGCGTCTTGGATGCAATGGCTCATTGTGCAGGTGCTGCAGGCAACGAGGCTAGCGACTAGTGTTGGTGCCGATTGTGATAGTTTCGGTGCTGATTTCGGCTTTGCGCGGTTGCCCGCAGCGCCTGCGAGTGGCGTCGTTACGTTCGCGCGATTTGCACCTGTGCTCAATGCATTTATCCCGGTAGGAACCATTGTGATTACGGGTGACGGATCACAAAGCTTCGCAGTCACTGCAGCGCCGGGCAACTCAGCGTTCAACGCAACGTTAAATGGCTATACATTAGCGGCGCCCGCCGCCAGCATCGATCTTCCGGTGACCGCCTTGGACCCTGGATCCGCCGGCAATATTGTGGCGCAGAGCATCGGATTGATTGGCACGGCGGTTCCGGGGATCGATACGGCAACCAATAATGTGGCGTTTTCAGGTGGCGTTGACGCGGAGAGTGATGCCGCATTTCGGGCGCGGTTCGGAAATTATTTGGCGAGCCTATCCCGCGCCACTTTAGGTGCGGTTCAGGAGACGATTGCGGGAGTGCAGCAAGGGCTATCGGCGACGATCGCCGAGAATGTTGATCCGACCGGGGCGAACAGCCCTGGCGAATTTGTGGTCACCGTTGATGATGGCAGCGGTGCGCCGCCGACGAGTTTATTGAGCACAGTGCAATTGGCGGTGGATGCGGTGCGACCGGTGGGGACGCGCTTTTCGGTGCAGCCGCCACAGGTTACGCATGCATCGGTGACGATGAATTTGACGCTGGCAACAGACGCTGTTCAGCAAAATGTGGTTGGGGCGGTGCAGACGGCGATTAGCGCGTATATCAATAATTTACCGGTGGGCGTCGCGCTCGCTTATACGCGGCTGGCTCAAATTGCTTACGATGCGTCGTCCCAGGTGACCAACGTCACCGGTGTGCAATTAAATGGTGGCGGTAATGATCTGATACCGGGATCATTTGGCGCTGTGCGTGCCGCCAATTTCAGCATCAGCGCATTATGAGTGGCTCTCAACCGGTGGTGCCGCCTGCGGAACCCGCGCCGCTGAGTGCGGTTTGGATCAGTGCGCGGTTGCAGGGCTTGCTGCCGACCGGGTGGTTTAATGATGACACCCCGGTGTTGGACGCGCTCACGCTTGGCATGGGTGCGTTATGGGCTGGGCTGATCGGATTGATTGATACGGTTCGCGCGCAAACCCGTATCGCGACGGCATCTGGGGTCTTTTTGGATTTGGCGGCGTTGGATTACTGCGGCACGGCGGTGAGCCGACGTGCCGGCGAAAGTGATCCGGCGTTTAGTGCGCGGCTACGGGCAACGGTGTTAGCCCCGCGTGCAACGCGGGCAGCGCTGGTGCAGGCCATTGAGCGGGTAACCGGACGATCGCCGCAGATTTTCGAGCCATTTAACCCAACTGATTGCGGCGGCTATTCGACGAACACGTTGGGCTATGGCGTGTGTGGCGGCTATGGATCATTGGCGCTGCCTTATCAGCTTTTCGTCACAGCCTATCGGCCGGACGCGGTGCCAGCCAGCCATGCTGGTGGCTATAACCATGGGCCTGGTGGCTATAACGCAGGGCCGATGGCTTGGGTTGATCCCGGCGATAATCCAGGCCTCCTGACGGACAGCGAGATCTATGCGGCAATCGCCGATGCGCTTCCCGTCAATGCGGTGGCGTGGACGCGCCTTGAAGACTGAACCACAGAGGGGCATCAATTTATGGATCGAATGATTGTTTATCCGGGGGCGATCCCGCTGGATACCGATATTTTGCAGCTTAATCGTAACGTCATGATTGGGATCGCCGCGCTGAGTGAGGCCGTTCTCGGAACCTCAACGATCGTCGATGGACTGGCATGTTCTCCCACCGTGCCTGCGTCTTTGACGGTGACGATTGGGCCGGGTTCGATCACGGCGCTGGCACCGGTTGATGTCACCGCGTACGGCAGCCTTGCCGCGGATATTGCGGAACAGATCGTCAAAACTGGGATAAACCTTGATCCGCTCAGCTTTACCCTATCAGCGCCGGTCAGCTCAGGACAGTCGGTCAGTTATTTGATCGAGGCCGCTTTCTCTGAGGCTGATGCTGATCCGGTGGTGCTACCTTATGTCAATGCGGCGAATCCGGCCTTGCCTTACACCGGGCCGAATAACTCGGGCGGTGCGCAAAATACGCAGCGGCTCCAACGGGTGCAGCTTCAACTAAAGCCAGGGGCTGCGGCGCCGGCTGGCACACAGACCGCACCGCCCGTGGATAATGGTTGGGTAGGTCTGTATGTTATCAATGTTAACTACGGTCAGACCGCCATCAATTCGTCTGATATCACCATGCTACCGCAAGCACCGTTTCTGCCTTTCAAACTACCCTCGCTACGGCCTGGTTTTTCGCAGATGAGCGTGTTTGAAACTTCTGGTGGCTTCATTGTGCCCCAAGGCGTTACGAACGTTAAAGTGACTGTGATTGGTGGCGGAGGTGGGGGGGGATATCACGCCACATTGCCGGGTGCGGGTGGCGGGGCCGGTGGTGTTGCCGTGAGCGTTATTGGCGGTCTGGCAGCGGGGCAGAGCATACCGGTGACTGTGGGGCTTGGCGGTGCCCCCAGCGCATCGCCGGGCACCGGCGGCGCAGGTGGCACCTCTGGCTTTGGTTCATTTATCTCCGCGAGTGGTGGCGCTGGCGGGGAGGGTGGCACGGCATCGTTATTCGCAACTGCCGGTGGACCCGGGGGCATTGGGCTTGGCGGCCAGATCAATCAAGCCGGCGCAATGGGCTCCGATGGCATGGCGGTGGCCAGTCGTGGTGGTGATGGCGGTGGACCGGGGCATGGTCGTGGTGCCAGTGGGCCGTTGGCGGGGTTTGCGGCCAGCGGGTTTGGCGGCGGCGGCGGTGGTGGCGGTGCGTCACCTGGGGCCAATCCCGCTGGCAGTCCGGGCGGCGCGGGCGCGCCGGGATTGGTTATTGTCGAATATTGAGCCGGTGGCACTGGCCTGAGACATATCGGTTATTCAGAGAGGATATTCATGAGCGGGACATTGGCGGCGGCAACGCGGGTCTGGCAGGTATCATCGGCCCGGCTGATCGAGATTGAAGGGTTTATTCCAACGCCGCGCGGATTGCTTTTGTTGCCGCCGCAGCCATTGATGTGGCCCGAGAAGGACCCGGGCGATACCCTCGATTATGCTTTTGAAATTGCTCCGGCGTTGACCGGGAATCCGGGCGATTCGATTGCGTCGCTGGGTGTCTCGATCAATCCGAGTAATCCGGGCGATCTGTCGTTGGTTTCGGCGTCCGCAGATGGGACCAGGGCTGTTCTGTGGCTTACCGGTGGCCAGCCCAATACGACCTATACGGTGACCATCAATATCGCAACGGCCTGTGGCCGGGTTTTGGCCCGCAGTATTGCGTTGCCCGTGGTTCCCTTGGCGTCCGTGCCTGCGCCCTTGAACGCGCTGACAACGCCCAATGGCGCGCCGATAACTGCCCCTTCGGGCCTTCCCCTAACGACGTCCTGAGAGGTTGGCATGCCGACAATTGCGCAATTATCACCGGCAAGTTCGGTATCCGATAGTGACGAGCTGCCAATATATCAGAATGGCCAAACGCTAGCGGCAACCCGCGCCCAAATTTTAGCGGGCATTCAGACCGCGTTGACCCTACCGGCGGGCACGGTGCTGGGCGGCGTAGGGCCGGGTGTTACCGCGCCGGTGCCGATTACCATCGGGTCTAATTTAACGCTGGCGGGCACGACCCTATCGGCTAATGCAGCACCGTTCGAGATTGCAGCGTTACCGTTAGGCTCGACGCCAGCGCCAACGGATATTCTTGCGATGGCCCAAGCGGGAGGCAATGTTGGGATTCCCTATAGTGCGCTGATGCAGGCCGTTGGCTCGGTCACTGGCGTTCCGGCCGGGGCCATGGTCGCGACAGCAGCGGGTGCTTCGGCGGCGCGAAACGTGGCGGCTTTAGCGGCGAACGCGGTTTCGATTGAAGATTTCGGTGCGCTCGGCGATGGTGTGACCAACGATGCCGCTGCCCTGATTGCCGCTTTGGCCACGGGTAATCCCGTGCGTTTCGGCCCAAAAACCTATCGAATTGATGGGGAGTGCGATATCACCGGGACGAACGCAACACTCATTGGCGTAGCGGGCGTTACCACCATTTTGCGCGGTGCGCAGGATGCAGTGGGATCATCAGCGACGCCGGCTTGGATCAGCGTTTCTGCCACGCGATTTTGGGCTGATGGTATAATTTTCGATGCCAATCAGACGATCACAACCGACAGTTTTGCCGTTGCGGTGCAATCAACATGCATCGGCGCCAATATAACACGCTGTTGGTTTCGTAACGCCCAGGGACCGAACCATGGTTGGGGCCTAGCGATCTTACCGAGTGACCCAACACTGACAAGCCATCATATCCATGACTGCGAATTCTCCAATAATGCCGTCGATGGTTGCTGGATCGCTGCCACCGATGCTGTGCAGATTTCATCCTGCAGAGGGCATGACAATGCCCGCAACGGGATTTATGTGGACAGTCAAGACCCCACCTTTACACTCAAGATTAGGGAAGTCGTCATTGTTCAAAACACGTGCTGGAACAATCAAATCGGTATCGTGCTCGGCAATTTCAATCAAACAAATACGGTGCCAGGAACATATGGCAACGGCAATCCGGATGTGCTGTCGGCTCTGGTTGCCAATAATAATCTCTATCAAAACACATCTTATGGGCTCTCGGTCTCAGGCCGAAATATTCTAGTTACTGGGAATGTCCTCTCGAATAATGGGCCGGCCGGAGGGGGGATGTTGGCTAATACCGGCTATTGTCGGATTGCCGGTAACATGATTGTCGGAGCCGGATCATTTGGCATTGATGCCGGTGGATCGATTTTTGTTGAGTTGACCGGAAATTACATTAATGGCGCTGAATTTGGCTTGGGAATAGGTGGGAGTCAGAATTGCACTGTCAGGGGCAATTTTATTCAGGATTGCGCTGCAGCGATTATTGCCCTCAATGTCGAATCCGACGGATGGGGCGATAATTTCGGTATTGCCTGCAATAATTTATCCTTGATTGGAAATTGGATTTATTATGGTGCCGGTGGGCAGGGGATTGTGCTGCGCGATGCGCCGCAAGCCGTTTTCGTTGCTGATAATATTGTGGTGGCGACCGGTGGCGGCGATCCGCTGAATAGTTTGATCCCTTACACGGATGGGTTGATTTTAAGCGGCAACAAGCTCAATTTGACGCCGTCATGGCCGGTTAACCCTGATGCCTCGAGTGGGACTAATACGTTGATTGTGCCAGACTTGGTCGATCAAGTCAGTATTTCGCAAAGTGCTCTACCGATCCAGCGCATGGTCACCGCGTGGGCGACCCGTTCGGCGGGACAAATTACTTATATCAAGGTGATCAATGGTGGCTCGGGGTATAGTTCTGCAACCGTGTCAATTGTTGGTGCGGGAACGGGTGCTGCGGCAAACGCCTTTATTGCGAATGGCGTGATCATCGGCATCACCATCACGAACAATGGGAGTGGCTACGGTCCTGGCACGGTTGCAACCATTGTTGGGAATGGCAGTGGCGCGGTGTTGGCGGCGCAAGTTGGTTTGCCCGTTTTGCAGGGCAAGTCACTCGCCATTCAGGCCAGCGTGCCGCTGACATTTGAGGCCGCGGGTAGCGCGCCAGCGCAGCAGAATTGGACTGGCGCGCCAATCACGGTGCCAGCGAATTGTGCGATTGATTGGCTCGGCGTTGGTGGTGGCTGGCAGGCGACGCGATTTACCCAGTCCGATTACGTTGCGCCGAATGGCGATGGCAGCGTGGTGTTTCAGAGTCAGATTGGTGATCTCGCGTTGCATCCGCGCGGCGGCGGCGCTGTGCGGATCATTTCCGATACCGAACCGGTTGGTTGCGTCAGCTTGATTGGGCGCGGCTCGCCTGAAGCGGCGATTTCGGCACCACCCGGTTCGAGCTTTCGCAACCTTGATGGCGGTGTCGGCTCGACATTCTGGATCAAACAGAGTGGCACGGCGAATATCGGGTGGGCTGCAATCGGTTAAGGAGACGCGCATGACGACGATTCCGCAGTTACCAACGGTAACCGCTGTTGGGCCGAGTGATTTACTGCCAGTTTCCCAAAATGGCGTCTTATTTTCGGCGTCCGTATCGCAAGTGACGGCAGGTCTGCAACAAAGCTTGGTGCTGCCAACGGGCGATGTGCTTGGCCGTTCCAGTGCGGGAGCTGGTGCGCCGGAGCCACTCGCGCTTGGGGTCGGCATTGCCATGAGCGGCACCAGTTTAGCCGCCAATGGCCTCGATCATTTATCGTTCGCGCAGCAGCCGACATTGGCGGCGGGCGATGAGTTGATTGTAAACGCGGTGGGCGAGCCAACCCGGGTTCCTGCTTCTGCGATCATTGGCTTATTCACGCCGGGCTCGGGGATTGCGCTGGATTCTGCAGGTACAATCAGCGTCATCCCTTCGGCGATTGCCGGCCCGGCGGGGCCAGCCGGGCCGCCGGGTCCCGCCGGTCCTGCAGGCCCGGTTGGCGCCACAGGACCGCAAGGCGCTGGGCTTGCGGCACCGGGAGCCGCCAATGCCGCGAGCATGATTGGCGAGAGCGATTATGTAGCGATTTGGCAAAACGGCTCGAATAGCTGGATCACTTACAAACAATTGATCGCGGGCCAAACAATCGAGCAGCTTCCCTCGGCTGGCCCGGCAGGTGATTCGGATCTGTTGTTGGTTGCGCAAGGTGGTAGTGCGCTGGCGAGCCAGAGTTTTTCCGCCATTTGGGCGTATATCACCAATAAATTGCCGACATTGTTAACGCAAATCGTGGAGATCACCAGCGATACCGTTTTGGACTCAACGACCCATAATCGCCGAGTGTTGGTAGCGAGCAATCCCGTGACACTGACTGCTAATTTTGTGAATATGGGCAGTGGATTTTCGTGCCGGGTTATTAACCTATCAGCCGGAGCGATCACGATGGGCACCGGTATCACGGCAGGTAATGGTGTGACGATTTTGCCGCCAGGCGGGTCGGCGGTGTTAGATGGAATTACCTATTCCGGCGGCTCCTTGGTTTGGTGGGATGGTGCGGTATCGATGACGCCAATCCTAACGGTTGCCCCGATCCCGGCGCAGCTTGCGGGGGTTGGTTTCACCGTTACGGGGGGCGTGTTCAATGATGCGCCGATAGCCCTTGATTATTCTGTTGATGGTGTCAATTGGGTTGCTGCACCGGCGCCGACGTTTGCAGTTCATAGCTACAGCTTCTCAATCCCAGGCTTGGCGGGGGGTGTCTATCGGATTTCGGTGCGCGATCATGCGGATCAGGGTGTGGTTGGCGTCAGTGCGTCATTCAATGTGGCGGCACCGAGCGTGACGCTGGGTGCGGTACCGGGCACCGCCATGGTGGGCACGGCGTTTACGGTGACCGGCACGGTGTTTCCGGCGGGTGATGGTGTCTCGGTCGGTCTCTCAAGCAGCGCGACCACCGCACCCGCGAGCCTGGTTCCCGCGACGGTAACCGCAGGGAATTGGACAGCCGCAATCACCCCCAGCGCGCCCGGCACCTACTATGTGTGGGCGCAACAGACAACCGACGTAACGGCTCAGGCAGTCTCAACCGCAATTACCGTGACCAGCAATGTTGCCGTGTCCTATACGATCAATCAGCCGAGTTCTTTGGCCTACACCATCGGATCTGGCCCGATCGCGCTGAATGGGAGTGTTTCGCCAGCGCAGGTAATTGGCACGCAGGTAGCACTATCGACCAGCGGCACCACGGCACCGACCGGCGGGTGGTCTGTGGCGACAATCATCGACAACAATGCCGTATGGGCGGTCTATCTCCCGGGGCCAACGGTCGCGGGGACGTATTATATCTGGGTGGAGACCACAACAGGTGGGGCACCGGCGGTCTCAAGCTTTACCATCGCGGCGAGCTGATCATGGGGCTTATTTTCGCAGCGCTGGGCGCGCCACTCGCCGTGAGTGGGATTTTGCCATCACCATTGTTTGTCGGGCCGATGACCAGCGCCGCAGCCGGTGCGTCCTATTCCGGACCCACGCCGGCGGCTGTGGCCGGGCTTACCGGTTGGTGGGATGCCGGTGTGCTCGGATCGATGCAGGACACTGTCGGTAATACGGTCGATCAATGGAATAATGTCGTCTCGGCGCTGACCAATAAAGTTCTGGGCGGTCCATCGTTGACGCCGTATTCGATCAGCACCGACACCAAGCCTAATGCGACTCTCGCGGTGCCGAGGGTCAATGGATTTTTGGGCGCAGTGGGTAGTCCCGATCCGGCGGTGGTGCTCTATGGCCCGACGCTCGATCCTGATTGGGGCTTAGTTCTGCCGACGATCGATCTTGGGAGCGGGGCTGGCTGGACGCTCTATATGGTTTGGACTCGGCCAAATTGGCGGCAGGGAACGATTGCGGTGAATGATGCCCCAATCCCACTGCTGCACGCGAGCGCTTCGGGCGTCACGATTATGCAGGCGGGAGGGCCGGATGGTAGCGGTTTGACCTTGTTTGCCGGTAGTCCGTCAGCCCTCCCCATCACAGCCACGCTAACGCGCCGTCATTCACATGCCATTATCATCCGTCATACGCCGGGCGTGGGGGTTGATGTTTATATCGATAATGTTCTAGCCGTGAGCGGCGCCGTCAATCCGTTGCCTGCATCATCACCCGGCCCCTTATTATTCCTGCATGATGGAACTGTGCAGGGTTCAGCACAATGCTGGTTTCATGAGGCCGCGACCTGGGCACACGCTTTGGATCAGGCGGATATCGCCACACTGCTCGGTTGCCAAGCGCGCTGGGTTTTGGGACCTCGGCGCGGGGTGAATTTGCTGGTGATGGGCCAATCCAATGCGGAGTGGTTCACCTATGCGGGCGGTGCATTGGCGTTAGCGCAGGGTGTATGTTGGTATTTGGGCGCCGCTTCTTACGCGGCAACCTATTTGCAGTCGGGCAATAATGTTAATCCCTCCCGGTATTCGATGATTGCCGGCCATCCCATTTCGAACTCATCACCGCCCTTGTTTCCGCCCGGGTTGGGCAGCGGAACATTTCTGACCAATCCGGGGGATGGATCAAACCCGTCCGCCTGGGCGTTGGGGCCCGACGGAATTGCCTTGCAGGATTATCTAACAGGTGCTCAGGCGCTGGTGCCATCGCCCGATATGGGCGATATCGAATTTCTGCTCTGGCCGTGGTCCGAGCAGGATAGCACGATGCCGTATTCGAATAAGGCTTTGTATCTAGGGAGCGTATTGCGCCTTGCAGAACTAACGCGTGCGATGTTGGGCCGCTCAGCCGCTGCACTGCCCCTGCTCATGTGGAGCGCTATTCCGTATGAGACCGATATTGGTGTGCAAATGGTGCGCGAGGCCGTGGCCGATATCGCGGCCGTGAGCGCTAATGCGGTTGCGGTGTTTGTGGCACAGACGGCGGATTCGAACCCGCTGAACGCGACGTGGAATCCATTGACGGGGGTGTTTTCCGGGGGTGATCCGGAGCATCGTGATCTGCCCGATTTGCTGCGCTATGGGCGGATTGGCGCGCATGTGGCTGGCCGGGCCGCCATTGCAATGGGATTATCCGATTCAATCCCTGCGACGGCTGTGCCCAGCGCAGGATTACCAACATCCAATGGGCCACGCATTACCCATGCCTACCAATCCGCGCCGACACTGATCATCCTCACAATTGCGCACGATGCGGGGAATGATTTGATCGTGCCGTTGCTGGCCAATAACGGTGTTGGTTTCGCGGTGATGGATGGTGGATCACCGGCAGCGCCGGGTCCGATCATTGAGGCGGTGGCGGCGAGCCGCATTGACGCCACGCATGTGGCGGTCACACTGGCATCAGCACCGATCAATCCCCCGGCCAATTGTTTGTTATATTATCCGTATGGGAGCGCTCAAATGGGCCGAGGCAACGCTGTTACCGATAATTTGGCACAGCGCACGCCGCCAGTGGGCTGGGATATTGCGTCTGATTTGGCTCCCGATTTTCTGACGAATATGCCGCTACAGGCGACGGCCTATGGCGTGCCCTTATCGGCCAGTGCCGCGTGAGTCCGTCGCCCAGCGATGTGATTGCCATGCTGCGCGAGGGGATTGGCGATTTACGGGGGGATTTGACATCTTTGCAGGCAGAGATTGCAGAAGCCCGGCGTGATATTGCAGCGATCGAAGCACGGCATGTGGCGTTAGAGACGTGGCGCAATCGCTTTGAGCTACAGGTGGCATCGGCACAGGATCGTTTTGTGACGAAATCTGACGAGCTCGTGAGTGAATTGGCGCGCGTCCATGCGGAATTGGCCCAGTTTCGCGGCGAGCGCTCCGGCAGCCATCGGATGACGGTGATGCTGATTGGTCTGTTGTCAGCCGCTATCGGCAGTATTGCCACGCATGTTTTGAACCATTTGTGAGGGCGTCATGGGCGATTTTGCGGCCTGCGTTGATTTTACCTTGGGGATGGAGGGCGGCTACGGCGCTGATCCCGACGATCCAGGCAATTGGACAGGAGGGGCGATTGGTCAAGGGCAATTACGCGGGACCAATTTTGGCATTAGTGCGGCGTCATATCCAACGCTCGACATTGCGCATTTAACCCGCGAGGCGGCGGAAGCGATTTATCAGCGTGATTACTGGGCAAAAATCAATGGCGATTACCTCGCCGGTCCCATGGCGCCGGTGGTGTTTGACGCATCGGTCAATAACGGGCTGCGGCGGGCGATCATGTGGTTGCAGCAGGCTCTTGATTTGACGGCGGACGGGGTGATCGGCCCGGAGACGCTCGCCGCGATGGGGAATGTCGACCCCCGAGCAGCGGCGGAGACGATGTTGATCCTACGGCTCGATTTCATGGTGGCGCTGGCCGATTGGCCGCGCTTTGCCGGCGGCTGGGGGCGGCGCTTGGTCGCCTTGGCTTTTTTTGCAGCGGGGCAATGATGCGCGCGGTCTTGCGGGGTTTGCTGACCGATGCGCAAGGGCGCATCGATGAAATGGCCTTACTGACCATTTTGGGTTTACTGAGCTTCATCGGCCTAGAGATTTTTGCCGTGGTGGTGCGCCACCAACATTTTGACGCGGAAGGTTATGGCATGGGCCTCGGCTCAGCCATCGGTGCCGCGACGCTCGGCATGGGCCTTAAATCAAAATTTGGAGATTGAAATGCCAGCCTTCCTCGCACCCATGGCAACGCGACTTGTTTTGGCACTCCTGGCATTGGCAGCGGTACTGGGTGTGGTTTTTTACATTTGGTATTTGCGCGATGCGGTTGCTTCAGCGCGGCAAGCCGTGCTGCAATCGAGGGGTACGATCGCCCAGCTTGCCGCTGATAATCAGGCTGATCTGGCAGCACTCGCCCAAATCCGTGCGCAGAATGCGCTTTGGCAAGCGAGCTTGGTCGCGTCTCAATCGCGCGATGCGATTGATCGGCAGGCGGCTGACGCGATGCGCCGGAAAATCGATGCGTCACAGCCAAGCGCGAACGGGCCCGTGGCGCCGGTGTTAATCTCGACATTGCGCGCCATCGCCCGCGCGCAGGGTCAGAAGGTGGTCCCATGAGTGGGTCAGGGGCGCTGCGCTTGCTGGGTCTCTTGGTGCTGCTAGGCCTGGTGGTGCTGTTGGGTGGCTGTGCTGCGAAGCCGCAAATAGTGACCAAGGTGCAGCTTGTGCAGCCTGATGTGCCCGTTTCGTTATTGAATTGTGCGCCCGCACCTCCGGTGCCAACAATTGTTAATCAGGCCAGCGTCGCCCAATATATCGTTGCTCTTTGGCAAGATGATCTACAATGCCACGCGCATCTGGATGCCGTGCGGCAGGTGTTAGCCCGCAAGCCGTTCTGACAATTGCGAACCGGCGCTGGTGCCGGGGCAGGACGCGCGAGAGAAAATCAATCGCGCGTGAGAAAAGTTTTGCGTGAGCGGTTTGCTTCGCGCAGTGGATCGCTCGGCTGACCGTGCAAGGCTGAACCCCGACCGGAGAGCGATGGGTTGGTCATGAAATAATGGTGCGCGGAGATGGGTTCGGTTCCGGGCAGTATTTTGTGCCAATGCCCATCCTTGTCGAGTTCCCAGGAATTGACGTTATCGCGCAGATTAATTGCCATGATCTGATCGAGCACTTGGGCGTGCACCGTTGGATTATGGATCGGCACGAAGCTTTCGATCCGCCAATCAAGGTTGCGGGCCATCCAGTCGGCGCTGGAGATGAACACTTTGTTTTGGCGGTGCGGCATCGCGGCGCCATTGGCGAAAACCGCGATCCGGGCATGTTCCAGAAACCGGCCAATCAGTGATTTCACCTTGATGGTTTCCGAGAGCCCTGGCACACCAGGGCGCAGGCAGCAAATGCCGCGCACCACGCAATGGATTGGCACGCCAGCGGCGGAGGCGGCGTAGAGATGATCGATCAAGCGTTCATCAACCAATGAATTCATTTTCAGCCAGATACCTGATGGCGCGCCGCGCTCGGCAGCGGTGATTTCGGCGTTGATCAACGTGCCGATGGTGCGGCGGGTGGTGAGCGGGCTGAATACCAACTGCTCCATCCGTTCTGGCCGGGCATAGCCGGTCATATAGTTGAACAGCCGGGCGGAATCGCGGGTTAGCTCAGGATCGGTGGTGAAAAACGAAAGGTCCGTGTAAATGCGCGCGGTAATTGGATGGTAATTGCCGGTGCCGAAATGCGCGTACGAGCGCATAATCGTTCCTTCGCGCCGCACCACCAACGATAATTTGGCATGGGTTTTGAGACCGATAAAACCATAAACAACCTGCACCCCCGCCGCTTCGAGCGCGCGGGCGAGACGGATATTGGCTTCCTCATCGAACCGGGCGCGTAACTCGACCATCGCGGTGACTGACTTGCCGGCCTCAGCGGCTTCGATCAAGGCGCCGACAATCGGTGAATCGCGGCTGGTGCGATAGAGTGTTTGCTTAATCGCAACGACATTGGGGTCCGAGGCCGCCTGCCGGAGAAACTGCACCACGACATCGAAGCTTTCAAACGGGTGATGGACGATAATGTCCTTGTTGCGAATGGCTGCGAAGCAATCGCCACCGAAATCACGGATGCGTTCGGGAAAGCGCGGCGTGTAGGATTTAAACAACAGATCGGGCCGGTCCTTGATGATAATCTCTTTGAGATCGACGAGGCCGAGCAGGCCCGGCTCGATGATAATTTGGTCCTCCGGCGCTTCGACTTCCTCGATCACCAGGGCGCGCAAATCATCGGGCATATCGGCGGCCAGCGTGAGCTGGATCGCGACGCCGCGCCGACGGCGCTTGAGGGCTGATTGATAGGATTGCACAAGGTCTTCGGCTTCTTCCTCGAACTCGACATCGGTATCGCGGATCACCCGGAACAAGCCGGAGCCTGATAGGCGAAAGCCAGGGAATAGATGGCCCAAAAACAGCAAAACCAAGTTTTCCAGCGGGATGAACCGAACCACCGGCCCGGCGCTGGCTTGATCCCCCGGACCGGGCTGATGATGGTCCGGCAGGCGGATGAAGCGGCTGGTTTGCGCGGGCAGCGGGATTAGGCCACGCATCGCACCGCCATCCTCTTCGCGGATTAGTTTGAGCGCGAGCACCAGCCCCATATTGGGCACGAAGGGAAATGGATGCGCAGGGTCCACCGCGAGTGGCGTGAGCACCGGGAAGACCTGTTCCATGAAATATTGATCGAGAAAGCGCCGGTCCTCGGGCGTCAGCGCGGCGGCGGTCGCGATATGGATGCCAGTGGCGCTGAGGGCATTGCGCAAATCGCTCAGCACGGTTTGCTGGGCTTGGAGCAGATCGCGGGTGCGGGCATTGACGGCGGCGAGTTGCTGGCTCGGTGTGAGATTATCGCTGGAGCGAAGCAATATGCCAGCGCGCACTTGGCCGATCAGCCCCGCGATGCGCACCGAATAAAATTCATCGAGGTTGGACGCGCTGATCGAAACAAAGCGCAATCTTTCGAGCAGCGGATAGCGTTGCTCCTCGGCGGCGGCGAGCACGCGGGCGTTGAAATCGAGCCAGGAGAGTTCGCGATTGATGAAGCGCCGCGGGTCTTCGCGGATCGAGGCTGGGACGGTGCTGGCGCTGATCGGGTGGTCCATAGCTCAAATCCTCGGGGGCTAGAGGCGCTCTTATAGCGTGAGAAGTGGCGGGGTGTCGTGAAAATTCGGCGAATTGGGCGGGGTCGCGCCCTGAGGGGCGGCGGTTGGCACCGGCGGCTCAAGCAGATCGCTCAGGACATGTTCGGCAAGACGACGTGAGGGGGCAACGCCACGGGCGAGTGAGGCGCGATCAAGACGGGTTACCGCCTCGCGCAGCAGGCCGGGTTGGCGCGGCAGGCGGGTGAGCAAATAGTGGCGCAGCGTTTCGCTCAAGCGCAGTTGCCGGTTGGCGGCTAGCCGGTCGAGCAGATCTTCGAGAAGCCGGTCATCCGCTTGGGTGATTTCAATCGTCAGGCTTGCGCGCAACCGGCTGGCGAGGTCTGCCGGATCGATCTGCAAGCGCGCCGGCGGAATGCGGGCGGTGAGCAGCACCGAGCGCCGCGCCGCATAGGCGATATTCAGGCTGGCGAGCAACGCGATGGGGTTTATTGCGGTATCGATGTCCTCGATCACCAGCTTTGTCGTGCTGTCGTCAGGGTCAATCGGCGCGCGCAGGCTCGCAGCGTGCAGCGTTTGTGCGCCCGATATTTGCGCCCAAACCGAAGCCAGGTGCGATTTGCCACAACCGCTATCGCCCCACAGGAGCAGCCGATGATTAATCCATGCCGCCTCGTGGGCTAAGGCCGTGCGGGCTTGGGCGTTGGAGGGGGCGGGAACGAAATCGTCGGGCGAAAACCCAACCGGCTCATCGAGCGGCAGGGCGAGTTGACGGGCCTCGGCGAATGGCGCGCTCGCGGTCATTCACGCAGCTTGGGCGGGTCGAGATAGAGCGGGCTTTGCAAATAGAGCTTCAGCCAAAACCGCGTCAGCACACCGAGTGTCGCGGTCACCGGCACGGCGAGCATAACGCCGAGAAAGCCGAAGGTTTCCGCGCCCGCGAAGAGTGCAAAAATCACCCATGCCGCGCCAAGCCCGAGTCGATCACCCAGAAAACGCGGGGCGACCACATAATCATTGAGCAATTGCCCGATCACAAAAATCCCGGCGATAATCAGCACCGGATCAATCCCGTTAAACTGGCCCAGAGCCAGCACCACCGACGATACGGCGCCAACAATCGTGCCGACATAAGGGATGAAAGACAGTAATCCGGCGGTGAGACCGATAACGAGGCCGAGATTAAGCCCCGCGCTGGTCAACGCGATGGCATAGAAGGTGGCGAGAAACAGGCAGCATATCGCTTGGCCACGCAACCACGCATTGAGGATCCGGCTGATCTCTTGGGCCAAACCACGGATGGTGGCTTCCTGAGAGCGCGGCAGCCAGGAATCGATGCGCGCAATCACGGTGGGCCAATCACGCAGCAAGTAGAACGCCACGATCGGCGTGATGATCAGCAGCGTCAAAATATTGAACAAGGCAAAGCCGGTGCCCAGCACATGGGTCAGCGCCGTGCCGATGAACCCCACGATCGTGCCCGCTTCGGTGCCAACCAATTGCTTGAGCTTGTCGGATACGAAGCTGGGGCCGAGATGCGACTGGATGGTGCTGAGTTGATGGGTCGCGAAATTTTGCAGGCGGGTGATCATCGTCGGCAACTGGTCGGCGAGCAGATGGATCTGTGCTGCGGCGAGCGGATACAGCAGAAAGCTGCTCAAAAACAAAAACGCAATCAGGCTGAGCAAGGCAATCGAGGCGCCCAGCGAGCGCGGCACGCCAACGCGGTGTAGGGCTGACACGGCTGGGTCCAGAAAATAAGCAATGCCTGCCGCTGAAACGAAGGGCAGTAAAATCCCCGAAAACAGGCGCAGAAAAATCCAGACAACCAGAACCCCGCCGAGGATGGCGAGCAGGCGCGGCCAGCGGATTGATTTCAATAATCCGCCATCAGCGTCGGTCGAACCGGGGGGGGACTCACTCATGCGGAGAAATTCCTCGTGTGTTGGGTGGTTGCGCCCCGCACGGGTCTGTGGTGATAGACGTCGCGTGACAGTCCGCCTCGGGATGGGCAGGCTGCTTCAGGCAACCGGGCTTGGGGCCCAGCACCTGCAGCGGCGCAAAATCGGGAGCGGAAGCCGGTCATGATCGAATGGACATAGCGCATCGGAGACAGGGATGACCAGCAGCGACGGCGGCAATGGTGCGACCTATCGGGAGTCGGGCGTTGATATCGAGGCCGGGGACGCGCTGATCGAAGCGATCAAGCCTCTGGCAAAAGCGACGTCGCGGCCAGGCGTGATGGGGAGTCTGGGTGGTTTTGGCGCGCTGTTCGATGTGCGTGCGGCCGGCTTTACCGATCCGGTGTTGGTGGCCACCACCGATGGCGTGGGAACCAAATTGCGCCTCGCAATCGATACCGGCATTCATGAGACGGTAGGCATCGATCTGGTCGCCATGTGCGTCAATGATTTGGTAGTGCAGGGCGCGGAGCCGCTGTTTTTCCTCGATTATTTTGCCACCGGCGCGCTCGATGTCGCGGTGGCGCGGTCGGTCATCGCTGGTATCGCCGAGGGCTGCCGGCAGGTGGGTTGCGCGTTGATCGGCGGCGAGACGGCGGAGATGCCGGGCATGTATCATCGCGGTGACTATGACCTCGCGGGCTTTGCCGTGGGTGCTGCGCCGCGTGACGGGCTGCTACCGGCTGGCGTTGCGCCGGGTGATGTTTTGCTCGGTTTGCCCAGCACCGGGTTACATTCGAACGGGTTCTCCCTGGTGCGCCGCATTTTGGAGCGTGCGTCGCTCCGCTGGTCTGATCCGGCACCCTTTGCGCCGGGCTTAACGCTGGGCCAGGCGCTGATGCAGCCGACGGCGCTATATGTGCGCCCGTTGCTCGCTTTGGCGCGTGCGGGATTGTTGCGGGCGGCGGCGCATATCACGGGCGGTGGTCTGCCGGGCAATTTGCCGCGCGTGCTGCCGGAGGGCTGCGTCGCGGTGATCGATCACGCATGGCCGATGCCGCCGGTATTTTCCTGGCTGGTGAAAATCGGCGGGGTCGCGGCGGAAGAGATGCTGCGGGTGTTTAATTGTGGGATCGGCATGGTGCTGGTGGTGCGGCCGGGCGATGAGGCGGCGGCGTGCGATTTACTCGCAGAATCGGGCGTGCAGCCGGTCAAGCTGGGCGCGCTGGTCGCGGCGGCGGGTCCGGCCACGGTGCAGGTGGTCCATAGCCAGAGCCTCTTTGGATGAAGCGGCGCGTTGGCGTTCTGATTTCGGGGCGGGGTTCGAATATGACCGCCCTGATCGATCAAGCGGCCAGGCCGGATTATCCGGGTGAGATTGCGCTGGTGATTGCCAACCGAGCGGATGCGGCGGGTTTGCCGGTTGCAGCACAGCGCGGGGTGGCCACTCAGGTGATTGCGAGCCGCGATTTTGGTGCCGACCGCGCCGCGCACGAAGCCGCAATCGATGCGGCCTTGCGGGCGGCGGGGTGTGAATTTTTGTGCCTTGCGGGCTATATGCGCCTGCTCACGCCTTGGCTGGTGCAGCGTTGGTCGGGGCGGATGATCAATATTCATCCCTCGTTGCTGCCGGTATTCCCCGGCCTCGATACGCACCAGCGCGCTTTGGCGGCGGGCGTCAAAATCCACGGTTGCACGGTGCATCTGGTCACCGATGGCATGGATGCAGGGCCAATTTTGGCGCAGGCGGCGGTGCCGGTGCTGCCCGCTGATGATGAATTAACCCTCGCTGCCCGCGTTTTGGCGCAGGAACATCGGATCTATCCGGCGGCCTTAGCGGCGCTGATCACCGGCATGTCGGTCCCGGCACGGGCTGAGAGCGGACTGGTAAACCCTTGCATTTCCGGCTAATCCACCATAATCAATAGATAGTCACAATCTCGTGTGGCCCTATTCCAAGGCATAACACTGTTTTTTGGCTCGGCTAACCCGTTCCCAAGGAAAGTCTCAAAGGATGTCGCAGGCGAATACGATGGCAAATATTGAAACCCATGAGACGGCGGCTTCGGCTGAAACGGATCTTAACCAGGTGAGCCAAACCGGCTGGAACCGCTTCACCCGGTTTTTGACCATCACCGTGATCGCTGTGGTGGTGGTGATGCTGATTATCGGCGCCTTCACCGTCTGGAGCTAACCGCCCAACGCCCAGTTTAAAATACCCTGCTGCGCAAATAAGCGATTTTCCGCCTCATCGAATACAACCGATTGCGGACCGTCAATAACCGCCTCGGACACTTCCTCATCGCGATGAGCGGGCAGGCAATGCATGAAAATCGCATCGGACGCGGCGTGCGCCATCAGCTTCTCATTCACCTGATAGGGCGCCAACAGCGCGTGACGGGCGGCAATATCGGTATCGCCCATGCTCACCCAGGTATCGGTTACCACGCAGCGTGCGCCAGCCACCGCCTCCTGCGGATTTTCCGTCAGTAAAATTTCGGCGCCCAAGCTGCGCGCCCAGCTCACGGCCTCCGCATCGGGGCGGAGCGACGCCGGGCAGGCGAGGCGTAGCGAAAATCCGAAACGCGCTGCGGCCTCGATCCAGCTTTTCGCCATATTATTGCCATCGCCAACCCACGCAATCACTTGCCCCGCAATCGGGCCGTGATGTTCCTCAAACGTCATCACATCCGCCATCACCTGACAGGGATGCGACCGTTCGGTGAGGCCGTTAATCACCGGCACGGTGGCAAAAGCGGCCAGCTCGCGCAGTTTGGATTCCCGGTCGGTCCGCAGCATGATCGCATCGACATAGCGTGATAACACGCGGGCCGTGTCCGCCACGGTTTCACCGCGACCAATTTGCATCTCATTGGACGACAGCATCACCACATCGCCGCCGAGGCCGCGCATCGCCATTTCGAAACTGACGCGGGTTCGCGTCGAGGGTTTTTCGAAAATTAGCGCCAAAGCCCGCCCAGCGAGCGGGCGCGAGGCACCACGCCCGGCGCGTTTGAACCGCACGGCATGGTCTAAAATTTGCCGTAGTACCGGCGTTTCGATCAAGGAAAGATCGAGAAAATGGCGCAACGGCGCGGCTTTCATGCCCGATTCAATAGCGGCGCTCACTTTGCGGGGACCTTCGCGGTCATCCGGGTGGCGGCGGGAGACATTGCCGGGCGGCAGCGTTTGGCCGCGGCATGCAGGCGGGCCACGGCCTCATCGCATTCGGCATCGCCAATAATCAGCGGCGGCACCAAACGGATCACGTTCTCGCCGGCGGCGACCACGAGCAACCCTTCGGCGAGGCAGGCGCTTTGCACCTCGGTATTGGGCACGGCGCAGACCAGCCCGAGCATCAATCCCTGCCCGCGCACGGCAGAAAATACAGTCGGCTCGGCGGCGACGAGCCGTTCAAGCTGAGCGCGCAGCCGTGCTGCGGTTGCACCCAGCCGATCGAGAAATCCGGGTGCCAGCACCACATCCATCACCGCATTGCCCGCCGCACAGGCGAGGGGGCTGCCGCCATAGGTCGTGCCATGGGTGCCGGGCACCAGATGTTGGGCAACACGTTCATTGGCCAGCAAGGCGCCGAGCGGAAACCCGCCACCAATGCCTTTGGCGGTGCTCACCGCATCGGGTGTCACCTCGGCCCATTCATGGGCGAATAATTTGCCGGTGCGGCCCATGCCACATTGCACTTCATCAAAGCCAAGCAGCAGCGAAAACTCATCGGCGGCGGCGCGCAGGCCGCGCAAATACTCAATCTGAGCCGGGCGAATGCCGCCTTCACCCTGGATCGGCTCGACCAAAATACCCGCCGTTTCCGGCGTGATCGCGGCGCGCAGCGCGTTCAAATTATTGAACGGCACATGGTCGAACCCCTCGACCGCCGGGCCAAAGCCGGCCAGATATTTGGCATTGCCGGTGGCGCTGATCATCGCCAAGGTGCGACCGTGAAACGCGCCATCCGCGCAGATAATCCGGTAGCGTTCGGGCTTGCCCTCATCCGCCATGGTTTTGCGAAACGCCTTGACCAAAGCCTCATTGGCCTCGGCACCGGAATTACAAAAAAACACGCTATCGGCGAAACTCGCGGCGGTCAGCCGTTCGGCGAGCTGCTCGGCCTGCGGCACGCGATAAAGGTTCGAGACATGCATCACCCGCGCGGCTTGTTCGGCAATGGCGCGGGTAAGGCCCGGATGGCCGTGGCCGAGTGACGAGGTGGCGATGCCTGCACCGAAATCGAGGAATCGTTGGCCATCACGCGTAAACAGCCAGGCGCCTTCGCCATGGTCGAACGCAATGTCCATCCGATTGTAATTCGGCATCAAAGCAGGGATCATTTTTGGTCACTTTCTTTCGCAGAGCATCTAATGTGCGAACCGCAAGTGCCAAGTCAAACAAGAAATTTCGCCTGTGCAGCCGAATCGCCCCAAAATTCGCGGTGGCTGGGTTGCGAAATGCGAGGGGCAGGCTCAGCAAACGCCGCGCGAGCCGGTGCGCCGAGCTTGCCCCGGCATAAAGCGCAGCATCGTCGGCGGCATCACCAGCGCTGCAGGCTGGTTCTCGCCGAACAGGGCAAAGAAACAGGTGGCCATAATCGCCCGCCAACGATGATCAAGCCGCGTCACCGGCAGCGATACGGATGATAATAACAAAAGCCCGGACGCGCCGGCACCACCACGCAGCCGGACAGGCTGATGCCAACCCCGATGATCAGAACCGTCGCGCAAATGCCTCGCCAGCGTTTCGCCATGAATAATCTCCTTGGTTGGAGCAGAAACATAGCGCCGTGATCGTAATTATCGGATGTCGCACCGTCTCCAAATGTAACCGGTCAGGCCATCGGGCAAATCAGTCCTTGAACACCACAGTTTTACTGCCGCTGATGAACACTCGGCGTTCCAGATGGTATAAAACGGCGCTGGCCAGAACTCGGCGCTCAATGTCGCGGCCTTTACGCACCAGACTATCGGGCGTGTCGCCATGGGCGATGCGCTCTACATCCTGCTCAATAATCGGCCCCTCATCAAGCGCGCCGGTCACATAATGGGCGGTTGCGCCGATCAGTTTCACGCCACGCGCGTAAGCTTGGTGATAGGGCTTGGCACCCTTGAAGCCGGGCAGGAATGAATGATGGATATTGATGCAGCGCCCCGCTAACTGCTCGGCGAGATCATCAGACAGCACTTGCATATACCGCGCCAGGATCACCAGCTCGGTGCCACTGGCGGCGAGCAGGCGGCTGATTTCGGCTTCCTGTTGCGGTTTACTGTCACGGGTGATCGGCAAATAATGGAACGGAATGCCATCGAAATCGACATGGGCATAGTTTTCGCGCGGATGATTGGCGATCACCCCGGCAATCTCCATCGGTAATTCGCCAATCCGCTGGCGATAGATCAAATCCACAAGGCAATGATCGAAGCGCGACACCAAAATCATGCTGCGCGGGCGGTGGCTGATCGGGGTGATCACCCAATCCATCGCGAACCGTGCGGCGAGGGCGGCGAAATCATGGCGCACCATCGCAGCATCGGTGGCGGCAATCGGTGCGAACACCACGCGCATGAAAAATATGCCACTGGCCGGGTCGTCAAATTGCTGGGCTTGGCGAATATCCAGCCCGCGATCATATAAAGATGTGCCGACGGCACCGACGATTCCAGGCCGGTTTGCGCAAGACAGGGTCAAGATTGACGGGGTCATGCGCCGCGCACCAAATCCCAACCCGTTTGTGCAACCTGAATGCATACGTCATGCATCCGGCTGGCGCGTTCATCCGCCGCATTGCCAGCCAGCGCCCGCGCATACACCCCCTCGACAATCGCGGCTGAGCGAAACAGCGAGAAGCCCATGAAAAATTTCCAATCGGGAATGTCGCTGCGCCCGGTGCGGGCGCAGTAAAGCTCCAGCGCCTGTTGTTCGCTCATCAGCCCGAGTGCGGCGACATCCACGCCTTGATAACCCGCCATCGCCGGGCCGGACCCGGGCGGCAGGTGATAGGACATGCAGCAATAGGCCAAATCGGCCAGCGGATGGCCGAGTGTCGAAAGCTCCCAATCGAGCACGGCGAGAATGCGCGGTGCATCGGGCGCGATCATCATATTGCCCAAGCGGAAATCGCCGTGCACGATGGCACTTTCATCGCGCTCGGGAATATGGCTCGCAAGCCAGTCGGTCAGGGCATCCATCGCGGGTAGGGTCTCGGTTTGCGAGGCTTGATATTGCTTGCTCCAGCGCGCCATCTGCCGCGCCACATAGTGATCGGGCCGACCATACTGGCCAAGGCCCCGGGCATTGTAATCAAGGCTGTGCAAGGCGGCGATGGTTTCAATCAATTCACGCTGAACGGCGCCGCGCTCAGCCGGGGTAAGGCCCGGCATCATCACATCATGAAACACTCGGCCCTCGATATGGGCCATGATATAAAATTCGGTGCCGATAACGCTGGCATCGGTGCAAAAATGCAGCATTGGTGCCACCGGCACATCGGTTCCCGCCAAGGCGCTTTGGATCTGATATTCGCGGTCAATCTGATGGGCGGAGGGCAGCAAATTGCCGGGCGGCTTTTTGCGCAGGACGAATTTTTGCGCAGCTGTTTCGATCAGGAAAGTTGGGTTTGATTGCCCGCCTTGGAATTGGCGCAGTCGGGCGGGCTGAGCGAATCCGGGGCAATGGGCCGCCAAATACGCGAACAAACGCGGCTCATCGAGCCGGTGTTGGGGCAAAACCTCAACCAAAATTGGCCGCATTGACGCTTCCATGCCGTTCCTCCTGAACCGCGCAGAGCATTCGAGATCGCTGCTGCAGTGTCAAGCAGCCGATCCAGCGTTCCACACCCTCCACGCAACAGCCCCTCCACGCAACAGCCCCTCCACGCAACAGCCCCTCCGCGCAACACCCCCTCCGCGCAACAGCCCCTGGGCAGCAGCCCTCTTGCATCGACGCCTCACAAGTCGCACAGTCCTGTCAACCTAATGCGACACATGGCACCGATTACGTGGGGGCGTGACTTGGGCGCAGGCGGGGATTAAAACGGCTACAGCCTAATGATTGAGGGGTTCGCCTCGCAGTGCGCACCTCGTCCGCTCGAATGACTTGGGGAGAAGCAAGAATGGAGTTTCGTTATTCGGCCAAAACCGAGGCCCTGCGGGCGCGGGTGGCAGATTTTATGGCCGAGCATGTCTATCCCAATGAGCAGGCGCTGTTTCAAGCCGCGCACCACCAAGCCGATCGGTGGCAACCCTTGGAAAAGATCGCCGAGATCAAGCAAAAAGCCAAGGCGGCTGGCTTGTGGAACCTGTTTTTGCCGCAATCGGAGCACGGCGCTGGCCTGACCAATGTGGAATATGCGCCGCTGGCTGAAATCATGGGGCGCAGCCCGTTTGGCCCCGAAATGTTTAATTGTTCCGCGCCGGACACTGGCAATATGGAAGTTCTGACGCGCTATGCGGCGGAAAAGCATAAAGAGCGCTGGCTGAAGCCGCTCTTGGCTGGCGAAATTCGCTCCGCCTTCGCGATGACCGAGCCAAATGTCGCGTCGTCGGACGCCACCAATATCGAGACGCAAATTGTCCGCGATGGCGATGAATACGTCATTAACGGCCATAAATGGTGGGCTTCCGGCGCGCCCGATCCGCGCTGCCGGATTTTGATCGTGATGGGCAAGTCCGATCCCACTAATCCAGACCGGCACAAGCAACAATCGATGATTTTGGTGCCGTTCCCCCATCCGGGCGTGACGATGAAGCGGGCCTTGCCGGTGTTCGGCGATGATGATGCGCCGCATGGCCATGCCGAAATGATTTTCGAGAATGTCCGGGTGCCGGCGGATCATATTTTGCTTGGCGAAGGCCGTGGGTTCGAGATTGCCCAAGGCCGCCTTGGGCCGGGACGGATCCATCATTGCATGCGCTCAATCGGTGTCGCCGAACGGGCGTTGGAGCGGATGATCCGGCGGCTGGAATCGCGCACGGCGTTCGGCAAGCCGGTGGCCGAGCAGAGCGTGTGGCGCGAGCGGATCGCCGAGTCGCGGATCATGATCGATCAGGCGCGGCTGCTGACGCTGAAGGCCGCTCACATGATGGATACGGTTGGCAACAAGGAAGCCCGGGCCGAGATTGCCATGATCAAGGTGGTCGCGCCGAACGTGGCGTGTAAAGTTGTCGATTGGGCGATCCAGGCCTTTGGCGGCGGCGGTGTTGCGGATACTTGGTTATCGACCTCGTATGCGCATCAGCGCACGCTGCGCCTCGCCGATGGTCCCGATGAGGTGCATCGCGATCAATTGGCGCGGATGGAGCAGCGTCGTCACCGCAATACCGATCCGGCGCGCACGGGCGGTTATGCGGGGGTGATGATTGCCGATGGGCTGACCGCCCCTGGGCTGCCGCTCTGATGCGCGCCATACGCTGCGAAGCTTGGGGCGGCCCGGAGACTTTGCTGCTGCGTGATCTGCCTGACCCGGTGGCCAAACCGGGTGAGGTGGTAATCCGCATCCGCGCGGCGGGGGTTAATTTTCCGGATGTGCTGATCATCCAGAAAAAATATCAGGTTCAGCCAGCGCTGCCATTTACCCCGGGGGCGGAAATTGCGGGCGAGATCGAGGCGGTGGGCGAGGGCGTCACCGCTTTGGTTCCCGGGGATCGGGTTCTCGCCCTGTGTTCCACCGGCGGGTTCGCCGAGAAGATCGCGCTTGATGCGCGGCTGTGCATGAAGATCCCTGACGGGGTCGGTTTCGATGTCGCGGCCGGGTTCGCATTGGCCTTCGGCACCTCCCACCACGCGGTGGTGGATCGCGGCGCGCTCAAACCAGGGGAGACCGTGCTGGTGCTCGGGGCTGCCGGCGGCGTTGGTTTGGCGGCGGTGGAAATTGCCAAGGCCAAGGGTGCGCGGGTGATCGCGGCGGCATCGTCCGAGGCAAAATTGGCGATTTGCCGCGAACGCGGCGCCGATGCCGTGATTAACTACACCAACGAGGATCTGCGCGGCGCGATCAAGGCGCATACCGACGGCAAGGGCCCAGATATTATTTATGATCCGGTTGGCGGCAAATTGGCCGAACCGGCCTTCCGGTCGATCGCTTGGCGTGGCCGCTATTTGGTGGTGGGGTTCGCCGATGGGGAAATTCCGGCTTTGCCGCTGAATTTGCCGTTGCTCAAAGGCGCTTCGCTGGTTGGGGTGTTTTGGGGCGAGTTTGCCCGACGCGAGCCGCATCATCAGGCGGCAATGATGCAGGATTTATTCGCCATGCTGCTGAGCCAAAAAATCAGGCCGCTCATTTCACGCAGCTACAAGCTTGCCGATACGGCGCAGGCGCTGCAAGCCATGGCCGCTCGGCAAGTCACCGGAAAGATTGTGATCACACCATGAAAGAATTCAAAAATCGGGTTGCCGTGATCACCGGCGCGGGCAGCGGCTTTGGCCGTGAATTTGCCCGCATCGGAGCGGCGCGCGGCATGAAGCTTGCCCTTGCCGACATCGAAGCCAATGCGTTGAGCGCGGTGGCGGACGAGCTGCGCGCCCAAGGGGCCGAGATTCTCACCGAGCGGCTCGATGTAAGCGATGGCGCGGCCATGGAGCGGTTCGCCGATGCGGTGTTCGCGCGGTTTGGCGCGGCGCATCTGGTGTTTAACAATGCCGGGGTCGGTTCTGGCGGGTTGATTTGGGAAAACACGGTCGCCGATTGGGAATGGGTGTTGGGGGTCAATTTATGGGGGGTAATCCATGGGGTGCGCTGCTTCGTGCCCCGGATGATTGCCAGCGGCGATGAGGGCCATATCGTCAATACCGCATCGGTGGCGGGGCTACTCTCCGCGCAGACCATGGGCGTTTATAATGTCTCCAAACACGGCGTTGTCACCTTGTCCGAAACCTTGTTTCAGGATTTGCGAATTGCCGGCTCGAAATTAGGGGTCACGGTGCTGTGCCCGGCCTTTGTCGATACCGGGATCAAGGATGCCGGGCGCAATCGGCCTGAGGCGCTGCGCAATACCGCACCGCCCACGGCGAGCCAGATTGCCGCCGAGGCCCAAAGCCGCAAAGCGGTGACATCGGGGCGGATCACCGCCGCCGAGGTTGCGGCAAAAACCTTCGCCGCGATCGAGGCGAACCAGTTCTATTGCCTTACCCATCAGCGGATTATGGGCGCGGTGCAGCAGCGGCTTGAGGATATCGTGCAGGGGCAAAATCCGCGCGATCCGTTTGCCGCCAAGCAGGATGTGGCGTTTACTGCTGCCTTGGAGCGTCAATCATGATTGGCAGACGGCCAAGCGCATGGTGGCCGCAAAGCAGGAGCGAGGCGGGCAATGTCAAATCGAGAGCTTGAGCGCGGTCGTCGTGAAAATTATTGGGCGGAGGTAGCCATGGCCGATGCAGGATCGTCTGCAACCGCAATCATGCGGCCCGGTGCGGCAGCATCGGGAATTGAGCTTGATGTTATGAAAAACAGCGCCTCGGAAGCGGTGGAGTTCCTGCGCGGGATCGCCAATCCGCATCGGCTGATGATTTTATGTCATCTGGCCCGAGGCGAACATTCGGTCGGCACGTTGGAGCGGGAGTTGGGCATCCGCCAAGCTCATCTCTCCCAGCAACTGGCCCGGCTGCGTCAGGACGGGTTGGTGCAAACCAGGCGGGATTCGCGGACGATTTATTATTCAATGGCGAGTGACGCTGCCGCACGCTTGACCGGCGGGCATTTTTTCGCCATTAGCAGCGCCAGACGTGCGCATTTCGGTGCGGCGCTCACTACCTGTTGTCCAGCTTCATGGTTGGACCAGACCATTTCAAGGGTTTTGCTATGACACGGCGCTGCGAGATCACCGGCAAGAGCGTTCTTTCCGGCAACAATGTGAGCCACGCGAACAATAAAACGCGTCGGCGGTTTTTGCCCAATCTGCAGGAATCATCCTTGCAGTCCGAGGCGCTGGGCGTCTCTGTTCGGCTGCGGGTAACCCCGCGTGGTCTCTCGACCATTGAGCATAAAGGCGGCTTAGATGCGTTCCTGCTCACCACGCCGAGCCGGAAACTGACCGATGAGGCGCAATCACTGAAGCGCCGGGTTAATCGGGCGATTGCACGTAAAACCGTCGCGGCGTCGTAAGCCGATTTTTTCGGTCTTGCGTTGCAGCGGCGCGGGAAATGCCGCTAGACTCCGATTCGCGGCACTGGCGCCGCGCTGCCGCCCGCCCCAACTGGGCGGCACGACAGAAGAGGAGATCCGCGATGTCCGCCCTCGCCTCTGAGTTTTCCGATCGCACCGCGAATCCGTTGGATATTGTCGAGCAAGTGATTGCCGGCAACGAATGGGCTTTTGACCGGCGCAGCGATTGCGAAATCGCCGCCGAAGCCCCTGGTCGCTGGTGCGATTACGGCTTGTATTTTTCATGGTCCCACGAAATTTCGGTGATGCATTTCTCCTGCACCTTCGATTTGAAGGCACCGGAGCGGCGCCGTCATGCATTATTCGAATTGCTGGCCCGCGCGAATGAAAAGCTGTGGATCGGCCATTTCGGCATGGACCAGGATGATGGCATGCCGGTGTTTCGCCATTCAGTGTTGCTGCGTGGTGCGTCCACCGCCTCGGCTGAGAGTGTCGAGGACATGGTCGATATCGCCGTGAGCGAGTGCGAGCGATTTTTTCCGGCGTTTCAATTCGTGCTATGGGGCGGAAAATCGCCGGATGAGGCGTTGGCGGCGGCGATGTTGGAGTGCGTCGGCGAAGCATGACCAAGCTGCCTGCTTTGCTGTTGATTGGCGGCGGCAAAATGGGCTCGGCGCTGCTCGCCGGGTGGCGGGCGCGTGGTGTTGAGCGCGTGGTGGTGATTGACCCTGATCCCGCGTCCCGCGCTTTGGCCGACCACGAGGTCACGGTTGTTGATACCTGCGCCGCCATCCCGGCAGAATTTGCTCCTGCCGCCATTATTCTCGCGGTGAAGCCGCAAATCGCCGCCGAAGCGCTGGCACCGCTCGCGGGCCGGATGGGTGATGCGGTGGTGATTTCGATCATGGCGGGCAAAACAATCGCCTGGCTCACCGTGCAATGCGGCACCGGAGCCGCCGTGCTGCGCGCCATGCCCAATACACCGGCAGCCGTGCGCCAGGGCGTAACCGTCGTTTGCGCCGGGGCGAATGTGCGCCCCGACCAGCGCGCCCTAGCTGAAGCCCTACTCGGCTGTGTCGGGCTTGTCTCGTTCGTCGAGGATGAGGCGCTGCTTGATCCCGTCACCGCCGTTTCCGGCAGCGGCCCGGCTTATGTGTTTTTGCTGGTCGAATTGCTGGAGCAAGCGGCGATCGCGCAGGGGATTTCGGCGGATTTAGCAGCAATTCTCGCCCGCCAAACCGTGATCGGTGCGGGGGCGTTGCTCGCGGCAAGTGATCAGCCCGCCGCATCGCTCCGCAAGGCGGTGACCAGCAAAGGCGGCACCACCGAGCAGGCTTTGGCGGTGCTGATGGACCCGCAAGCCTGGCCCCGCGCCGTGAATGCGGCGATTGAAGCCGCAACCCAACGATCTCGCGAGCTAAGCGCCTGAGCTGACAAGCCGAGCCGGCGCACCGAGTTGGCGGGCGAAGGTGAACCAGCGCGCGGCTAGGCTCGGATCGCGCGGGATGCCTTCGCCGAGTTGATACATGCGCCCCAGATTATAAGCCGCCGGCCAATATCCGCCCGCCGCCGCCTTGGCATACCATTGGGCAGCCTCTGGTGGCGTGCGTTGCATCTGGACCCCTTGCTCCGCCATCACGCCCAAGGCGAATTGCGCCGGAGCAATATTCTGCTTGGCGGCACGCCGAAACCACTGCACGGCCTGCGCGCTGTTGCGTGGCACGCCCTGGCCAGTTTCCAGCAGATAGCCATAGCTATATTGCGCCTTCGCATCGCCCGCTTGAGCAGAGCGTTGAAACCATTGGGCCGCGAAAGCGAGCTGCCGCGGCACGCCCCGCCCCGTTTGATACAATACGCCAAGATCATCGGCGGCTTGGGCGTTGCCTTGCAGCGCCGCCGCACGATACCAGCGCGCCGCCATCGGTAAGTTTTGGTCCATGCCACGGCCCGATTGCGCCATCACTGCCAGATTATACTCCGCCGGCGCAAAACCCTGACGCGCTGCCAGCCGATACCAATGAACGGCGGCCTGATCACTCTGCCCAATACCGAGCCCCTGCTCATACAACGTGCCAAGATTATTTTCCGCCTGTGCATCGCCCTGCAGGGCCGCGCGGCGATACCAGCGTGCGGCGATGGCGGGCTGCTTTGCCACCCCATCGCCGTCCAGATAGAGCAAACCGAGATTGGTTTGTGCGATTTTGTTACCCGGATAACCGTGCCATGTCCGGGCGGCCAGTGACCAATCATGCAAGGCCGTGCGATAATCATGGGCTTGGAATGCCGCATTGCCAGCGATCACATAACGCTGCGCCGCCGATAGCTTGGCACCGGCATGCGCCACACCGGCAACGCCGAGCAGCGCGGCCAATAGCGTGATGACCCCAGCGCGGCACAGTGCCAAGTTGCAAGCGGAGGGAATGTTTTTCAACCTAACGACACAAAAATACCGTGCAAATCGGTGATGGCGTAAAATTTTTGAGCGAAAGAATGTTTTTTGATCGTTTATCATTTAATCGAATAACCTTTACGCTCTTGTCTTATGTTACCGAGTATCGTACGATTATGAAATAATCGTGATTAACAAAAAAATCTAGCCTGTGCTTTGGAGCAGAGAATGAAACGAAACGGACTCGGTCTGGCGGTTATTGTGGCGGCGTTGAGTGGCTGCGCCATGCCGGCACCCCAATCACCGGCCTCGCCCCCAGCACCGGCTATCACGGCGTTACCGCCGTTGGTGCCGCCTGAAATGCCCCAGGCGACACAAATCGATAACGCACAACCGGGAACCACCATGGTTGGCTCTGGCGTGCGGATTGGTTCAGGCACTACAATCGGGCGGAATGCGTTTATCGGTCGGGGCGTGGTGATCGGTCAGCATGTTACCGTGGGCGAGGGCAGCCAGATTTCTCACGCCTCGCTCGGCAATCAGGTGCATATCGCCTCAGGGGTGCGCATCGGCGATGTGGCACCGCCGCCCAGCACCCGGCCCGTCTATCATTCCTATACCCATCATCCCTACCATCCGGTTCACCCGCATAAACCGATGATCCCGCAATCCTGATCGCGCCACTACCCGGCGATGATCGGAAGCACCGCGCGGAATAGCCCATCGGCCAGGGCTTCCGGCGTCGATGAGGCGGTGCGCAGCAGGAATTCCGGCGCTTCGGGCGGCTCATAGGGGCTATCGATGCCGGTGAAGTTGCGAATTTCACCGGCATCAGCCTTGCGATAAAGCCCTTTCGGATCACGCGCCCGGCAAATTTCAATCGGGGTATCCACGAATATTTCGTGAAACAGGCCCGGCGCCACCAGTTCGCGCACCATGCGCCGCTCCGCGCGGAACGGCGAAATAAAGCTGACCAACACCACCAAGCCGGCATCGGCGAATAGCTTGGCGACCTCGCCGACGCGGCGGATATTCTCCACCCGATCCGCATCGGTAAAGCCCAGATCGCGGTTCAGCCCGTGGCGAATATTATCACCATCGAGCAAATAAGTGTGCACACCATCGGCATGCAACTTCGCTTCGAGCAGATTGGCAATGGTCGATTTACCAGAGCCAGACAGCCCGGTGAACCACAGGATGGCCGGGCGGTGCCGGTTGCGCGCCACCCGGTCGGCCTGGCCCACGGTCAGTGTTTGCAAATGAATATTGCTCGCCCGGCGCAGCGGAAACCGGATCATGCCGGCGGCAACGGTCGCGTTGGTTTCCCGATCAATCATGATCAAGCTGCCGGTGCGCCGGTTTTGCTCATACGGGTCAAAGGCGACCGGGGCGGTGAGCGAAATATTCACCGCACCCACGGCGTTCAGCGCAAGCCGGTTAGCGGCCAGCGGCTCGAAATGCGCAACATCGACTTGATGCTTGATTTTTGAAACCACGCCCGAGACCAAAGCAGTGCCAATGCGGAACAAATAAGGTCGCCCTGGTAGCAGGGGGGCCTCATCCATCCAGATCAGATCGGCGGCGAATTGATCGGCCACATCGGGGCGCGCTGCTGGGTCGGCCAGCAGGTCACCGCGCGAAATATCAATCTCCGCCTCAAAAGTCAGCGTTACCGCCTCGCCAGCTCGCGCCTGTTCCGCATCGCCTTGTGCGGTGATGATCCGCGTCACCGCGCTCGATTGGCCCGATCCAGCAACGATGAGCGTGTCACCCCGATGCACCTGCCCACCGGCGATGGTGCCGGCAAATCCACGAAACTGTGCATCGGGACGATTGACCCATTGCACCGGCAGGCGGAACGGTCCGGCATCCGGCTTGCGTGGTTCGATGGTTTCCAAATGATCGAGCAAGGTGGGGCCATGATACCAATCCATGGCCGCACTCCGCCGCACCACGTTATCGCCATGGCGGGCTGAAAGCGGAATCGCGGTGATGGAATCAAAGCGAAAATTACTAGAAATTTTGCTGAAATCATCGACAATTTTTGTGAAAACCGCTTGATCATATCCGCAGAGGTCGATTTTATTCACCGCTAACACAATATCGCGAATTCCAAGCAAATCGGCAATGAAAGCATGGCGGCGGGTTTGGGTGAGCAAGCCTTGCGTCGCATCGACCAGCAAAATCGCGAGTGCTGCGTTTGATGCGCCGGTTGCCATATTGCGGGTATATTGCTCATGACCCGGCGTATCGGCGATAATGAATTTGCGGCGCGGGGTGGCCATGAAACGGTAGGCAACATCAATGGTGATGCCCTGTTCCCGCTCGGCTTCCAGCCCATCGACCAATAAGGCGTAATCGATATTGGCACCATCCGTGCCGAACTTTCGGGAATCACGCTCTAACGCCGCGCGTTGATCATCGGGAATATTATCCGTGTCAAACAACAACCGACCAATCAATGTCGATTTGCCATCATCAACCGAACCGCAGGTGAGCAAGCGGAGCAAGGAGCGTGTGGTCACCAGGGTATGCATCAGAAATATCCCTCGCGTTTCTTTTTTTCCATGGCGGCGGCGTCATCGTGATCGATCAGGCGGCCTTGCCGTTCGGAGCTGCGTGACTCGCGCATTTCCGTGATGATCGCTTCCAGCGTGTCCGCCTCAGACTCAATCGCGGCGGTGAGCGGATAACAACCAAGGGTGCGAAACCGCACCGAGCGCCGTTGCGGCTGCTCGCCCGCCTCTAACGGCAGGCGGTGATCATCAACCATCAACCACTGATCGCCACGTTGCACCACCGGGCGGGGTTTGGCGAAATAGAGCGGCACAACTTGGATGTTTTCTTGCAGAATATAAGCCCAAATATCAAACTCGGTCCAATTGGAGAGCGGGAACACCCGCATAGTTTGGCCAGGTGTTAGCCGCGTGTTGAACAGGTTCCATAATTCCGGGCGTTGTGCTTTCGGGTTCCAGCCATGCTGGGCGGTGCGCACCGAGAAAATCCGCTCCTTGGCCCGGGATTTTTCCTCATCGCGGCGAGCCCCGCCGAACGCGGCATCAAAACCAAGCTCATCAAGTGCGGCTTTCAGGGTTTCGGTTTTCATGATTTGCGTATAGGTCGAGGCGGTTTGGCTGAACGGGGTAACGCCGCGCGCGGCGGCGGCTGCATTATGGCGCACGATCAGGTCAACCCCGAGGCGCTGGGCGGTTGCATCGCGAAACGCAATCATTTCGCGAAATTTCCAACCCGTATCCACATGCAGGAGCGGAAAAGGCGGCTTGGCCGGCGCAAAAGCCTTCATCGCAAGATGCAGCATCACCGAGCTGTCCTTGCCAATTGAATACAGCATCACCGGGTTGCGAAACCCAGCCACGGCTTCGCGAATAATCTCAATACTCTCAGATTCGAGTTGCGCGAGGTCGGTATCGTCGCGGCGCGTCATCGGCAAAATCCCTGGTTACAAACAGCATCAAGCAGGATGATCAAACAAAAAATTCTCCAACCTGCAAGGGCCAGAGAATTTTTTAACGGAAACCGATTGAAACAACCGTGTATGGGGGAGTGTTTTTCTCCCCCATACGGCGTCGCGGAGAAAGCTGAACCGGTTATTTTTTCGGCGCAGGCAACGGCACCGCAACGAAAAGCGATTGATTGCCGCGCATCACCCGCAGCGCAATCGCTTTGGCATGATCATGCTCGGCTTTCTGGATCGCGTTGATCACATCGTTGGGGTTCGGTGTTTCAACCGAGCCGACGCCGATGATCAAATCCCCTGAGCGCAACCCCGCCTCGTCAGCCGGGGAGTCCGGCTTAACGCTGGTGATCACCGCACCTTTGGTGGCCAAGGGCAGATCAAGCTGGCGGCGATCATCCTGGGTGAGCGGGGCAATCGTCAGGCCCAATTCGGGCTTGCTCGCATGATCCGCGTTGGGTGCGGCGCCGCCGATCGTCGCCATGCTAAGATTGGCGGGCATTTTCTCGACCGCAACACTGGTGTGTTTGACCGCGCCGTTGCGCAAATAGGTCACGTGCGCGCGGTCACCGGGCTTGATGGTCGAAATCGCGAGGGCCAGCGTGCGCGGCGAATCCACCTTATGGCCATCGACATCGGTCACGATGTCACCGGGCTTGATCCCGGCATGATCCGCCGGGGAATTCGGCTCGACCGCCGCGATCAGCGCGCCCGGGGCCACGCCGTCTTTGGTCTTGACGCCCATGGCTTGCGCCATTTCCTGGGTAATCGGCTGCACCGAGACCCCAATGAAGCCACGGGTGATATGGCCATGCTTGATCAGCTCGGAGGTGATGGTTTTCACCATATCCGAGGGGATCGAAAAGCCGATGCCAACCGAGCCGCCGGTGGGCGAGAGAATGGCGGTGTTAACCCCGATCACTTGGCCGCGCTGATTGAGCAGCGGCCCGCCGGAATTCCCCTCATTGATCGGCGCGTCTATCTGGATGAAGCTGTCATATTCGCCATCGCCAATGTCACGCCCCAACGCCGAGACAATCCCTGCCGTCGCGGTTTCGGCGAGGCCAAACGGGTTGCCAATCGCGACCACCCATTGACCCGGCACTACTTTGGCCGAATCGCCAAATTCCAAATAGGGGAATGGCTTGGCGCGGGTCACTTTCAGCACCGCAAGGTCGGTGCGTTTATCATGGCCCACGAGTGTGGCCGGCAGTTTTTCGCCGTCGGACAGCGTCACGAAAATCGATTTGGCGTGGCGCACCACGTGGTTGTTGGTCACCAAATAGCCCGATGAGCTGATGAAAAACCCTGACCCCTTGGCCTCGACCGCCTGCGGCTGCTGGGGCTGCGGGAATGGGAACGGAAACGGCATCGCGCCCGGCCCTTGGCCTGGATGTTCGGCGGCTTGCTGCAGTTTCAGATGCACGGTGACCGAGACCACGGCGGGTTTGACGTCGCGGACCAGCGGCGCGAACGAGTTGATCGGCTTGAAATCTTTTTGCACCGAAGCCGTGGCGTTGAGGCTGGTATCATCGGCATGGGCGCTCACAAGGCCCGCAATACCGAGAGCGGTGCCGCCGAGCAGGGCGAGCGTCAGTGCCCGCAAGCGGATCGAGCGGCGGGGCGCATTTGGCGTTGTCATCGAAGCATATCCTTATGGTTTGACCGCAGAATGGTCATGGTTTTGCGCGCAATAAACTCCGTCCCCACCGTCACGCCTCGCAGCGACGCGGAGAAACGATACATGCTCGATATAGAGCGTAATCTAAACGCTGCCAGCGTGCGCGGATGAAACTGGTTTCATTCACGCACATCAACGAACACGATTTCGGTATCAGCCTGCTCCGCCTCGATCACAAGTGCGCGTTCACCGACAATCGCGACCCCATCGCGCGGTTCTGCCGATACGCCATTAACCCGGATATTGCCTTGGGTTGCGACCAAATAGCCCGCACGTCCTGGCGCAATCGGCTGTTCAATGCGCTCGCCAGCCGCCATGCGCGCGGCAAACACCGCCGCATCGGCATAGAGCGGCAAGGCACCGGCTGCCGCATCGCCCGGTCGGCCACCGGCGAGGAGTGCTAACCCGCCACCGGCTTGGCGCGGCAATTCCCGCGTCGCCCAACCCGGTTTGACGCCGCGTTGATCGGGCAGAATCCAAATCTGGAACAGGCGGGTCGGCTCGGCCTCAAGATTCATCTCTGCATGGATAATGCCAGTGCCGGCATGCATCACTTGCACATCGCCCGCCCGGGTGACGCCCTCATTGCCCAGATTATCGCGATGGGTGATCGCCCCCTGGCGGATGAAGGTCACGATTTCCATGTCCCGATGCGGATGCGGATCAAACCCGGTGCCCGGTGCGACCTGGTCATCATTCCACACGCGCAAAGCCCCCCATCCCATCCGTGCCGGATCGTGATAGCCACCGAAACTGAAATGGTGGTGCGCGTCCAGCCACCCATTCCGAAACTGGCCCAGCGTTGCGAACGGCCGACGCTCAATCATTTTTCTGCTCCACAGGCATATTGTTCGATATCGAACTATTTAAGAGGCGGCGCCGCAATTTCAATCATTCCCGTCTGTTCGTCCCGCGCATCGGGGTCTTGGCCCAAAAGGCGCAGCAACCGGCCCAGTTGGGTTTGCTCGGCTTGGGTCAAGCCCGCCATGGCACGGTGAATATCGGCGGCATGGAGCGGAAACACGGTCTCGATCAGGGTTCGCCCGGTCGCGGTGAGGGCAACGCGCACCCGCCGACGATCTTCCGGGCAGGTCGCGCGGGTTACCAGATCGCGCTGCGCCAGCTTATCGATCACATCCGTCAGATTACCGGGGCTGGTCAGTAATTTGCGGGTCAGATCGCGCTGGGTCAGCGGGCCGAGATGCAATATCGCCTCCAACACGCCAAGTTGGGTGTGGGTCAGGCCGAATTCGGCCAAAAGCGGGCCGGTTCGCGCCACCACGGCCCGGGTGGCGCGCAGCAATTTGACATAGGCGCGAACCGAAGCGGTTACCGCCGGATCGGCAACGCCAAACATCACCGGTTCATCAGCACCGGCAAATGGGCGTTCGCCAGCACATGGCGGGTCACCCCACCCAGGATCAATTGGCGCAGCCGCGAGTGGGAATAAGCGCCCATCGCCAGCAAATCTGCGCCGAAATCGCTGGCCGCGCTCAGCAAGCCGGCGCCAACGCTGCGATCAACCGTGGCAAATTGCGCCGTGTCCGCCGTCACCCCGTGCAGGGCCAGAAACTCAACCAGCCGGGCAGCTGAGGGCCCTTGGCGCTGATATTCCGGCGAGAAAAAAATCCGCACAGCCTCGGCTTCGCGCAACCAGGGCAGCGCCGAGCCAACGGCAGACGCACTTTCCGCCGTGCCGTTCCAGCCAATGGCGATGCGCGCGCCGATACGCGCGGGTTCAGCGGTGGGCGCAATCAGTGCCGGGCGGCCCGAGTCGAACAGCACCGCATGCAGCGCATCGGCCGAGGCGACATCATCGGCGGATTTGGGGTGCGGCACCACGATCAGGTCAGCGAGGCGCGCCTCATCGGCCGTGATGTCTTCTTCCCGGCCCATGATCGACTCGAATTTGGCGGTCGCGATGGGGACAGATGCCGGGCCTGGCTCACCCACGGTGACCCCTGCCTCCGTGGCCATCGCGTTGAACATGGCTTCGAGCGCCTGCGCTTCGGATTTACCCTCGCGCTCGGTGGCTATCATCATGTCCTCGATCATCGCGCCGGACAGACCCTCGCCCGCCAGTGGTGCCACGTCGCGGGTATCGGTGCGCACATGCAACGCATAGAGATGCGCGTTGCGCCGTTTGGCGATCATCAGCCCAGTCGCCAGCGCGGATCGTGCCGATGCGACGCCGGCCAATGGCAGTAGAATTTTGCGAATTGCCATGATCAACACCTCCGGGCGTCATCATGGCACGAAAAATCGTTCAACGCACGGGCGCGCCTTTGGCCCCGAAATTAGAGCGTGATTGGTTATCATCAATCACGCTCTAAACCTTGTTTGCCGATCAATTTCATTGGTTTAGGTTGAATCGACAGATTCAAACTAAACCAATATTGATCTAATACATCGAGGACAGAACGGTGCGCAGCCGTTTCAGTTCTTCCAAGGCCCGCCCAGTGCCGAGTGCGACGCATTGCAGCGGCTCCTCAGCGACCACCACGGGCAGCCCCGTCGCTTCGCGCAGCACGTCATTCAGCCCGTGCAGCAGGGCACCGCCGCCGGTGAGCACAATGCCCTTATCGACGATATCGGCGGCGAGTTCCGGTGGGGTGTTCTCCAGCGCGACTTTCACCGCCTCGACGATCTGGCCAACCGGCTCCGCGAGGCTTTCAGCGATTTGCGCTTGATTGACCGTCACTTCGCGCGGCACGCCATTAATCAGATCGCGGCCCTTGACCTCCCGCTTGGGTTCGGTCTGGCGCGGATCGGCCCAGGCGGCGCCAATCTCAAGCTTGATCCGCTCGGCGGAAGCTTCGCCGATCAATAAATTATAGCTGCGGCGAATATAGGAAATGATCGCCTCATCCATTTTATCGCCGCCCACGCGCACCGAGCGGGAATACACAATGCCACCCAGCGAAATCACCGCGACTTCCGTGGTGCCGCCGCCAATATCAACCACCATCGAGCCAGAGGGTTCCGTCACCGGCAAGCCAGCGCCAATCGCGGCGGCCATCGGCTCCTCGATCAGCAGCACTTTGCGTGCGCCAGCACTTTCAGCGCTTTCCTGGATCGCCCGGCGCTCAACGGCGGTGGAGCCGGAGGGGACGCAAATAATGATCAGCGGCGAGGCCGGCATGCCGAAAGCGCGCTTATTATGCACTTTGCGGATGAAATGCTTGATCATTTCCTCCGCCACTTCGAAATCCGCGATCACCCCGTCGCGCAGCGGGCGAATCGCGGAAATATTGCCCGGGGTGCGGCCCAGCATATGCTTGGCCTCTTCGCCCACGGCGAGCACATGCTTGCGGCCTTTGGTTTCCACCAACGCCACCACCGATGGCTCATTCAGCACAATGCCGCGCCCGCGCACATAAACCAAGGTATTGGCGGTGCCGAGATCGATCGCCATATCCGATGACATCAGGCCGAACAGCCGAGAAAACATGCAAACCTTCCTGCGTAGTCGCAACAGTGACGGGAAAAGGGTAAACGTCGGGGAACCGGCGTGCGACGAGACCGCGCGCCGTTCGATTACAGTCTGCGCCGTTTCCCCACAAGTCCGCGCACCGGCTAATTTCGGCTCTCTGCCCGGCGTATTACCAACACGTCAGATGATGGTCATGGAAAGGTCAGAAGCTCGTCCCCAATTAGCGGGAGCGTAAATCGATTTGTTCAGCATCTCGGTGATGGTACCGGTGCGCTTTTGGAGACCACGACAATGATCAAAAAACTCGTTGCCCCTGTTTTATTGGCCGGTTTGGCGCTGAGCCTCGCTGGCTGCGGCTATACGCCGGGCTCGCGCGCACTATCGGGTGGTGCAATCGGTGCGGGTGCCGGTGCCATCATCGGTGCGGCCACCGGCGGTTCCGCCGCCACCGGCGCGCTCATCGGCGGTGCCGCCGGTGCCATTGGCGGCGCGGTCACCAATCCGAACACCGTCAATCTCGGCCACGCGCCCTGATCGTCTGGCTCCGTTCGATCAACGATAGCGGACGCTGAAAATAACAGAGCCTGATTGGAGCAAACCAATCAGGCTCTATTGTCATGTAACGGTGTAGCCGCTTGAGGCAAAGCGACCCATTTTTGGTTCAGCCGGTAATTTCGATCCCGGAGAAGAAAAATGCGATCTCTTGGGCCGCGGTGTCCGCCGCGTCAGACCCGTGTACGGTGTTGGCCTCGATATCTTCGGCCAATTCGGCGCGGATCGTGCCGGGGGCCGCTTTTTTCGGGTCCGTCGCGCCCATCACTTCGCGGTTTTTCGCAACGGCGTTCTCGCCTTCGAGCACTTGCACCACCACCGGGCCGGAGGTCATGAAAGCCACGAGGCCGGCAAAAAACGGGCGCTCGCGATGCACGCCGTAAAAGGCTTCGGCCTGCGCCTTGGTCAGATGCAGGCGCTTTTGCGCAACAATCCGCAATCCGGCGGCTTCCAGCATGGTGTTGACCCGGCCGGTGAGATTGCGCCGTGTCGCGTCCGGCTTGATGATCGAAAAGGTGCGTTCGATGGCCATGATTTGCTTGTCCTGAAGGTTGATTTTGCTCCGCCTTGCGATCAATGGGGGCGCCGCCCGGACCGGCAGATCCGCGCTGAACGCATGAAACTGATCGCCAAATAAAGGCGGAACCGTGATTGAAGATAGGCACGCACGCTCTAGCGACTGAAAGCCGGTGCGACAAGCCCCAGCACGACCAGCCCCAGCACGACCAACCAGGGCTGCCAGTCCCCGAAGCTATCCGGATGGGCTGGGCAAGCGCGCTCGGCTGCGATAGCACCGGCATATGAGTTTGCTGAGCATCGATGATCTGTCCTTCACCCTCGCTGGCCGCGTTTTGCTGGACCGGGCGTCGCTTGCCGTCGATGCCGGGCGGAAAATCGGGCTGGTCGGGCGCAATGGCGCGGGTAAATCCACCCTGATGAAGCTGATTTTGGGCGAATTGACGCCCGATGGCGGGATGATTCGCCTGGCCAACCGCGCCCGGCTGGGCAGTGTGGCACAGGAGGCGCCGGGCGGTGCTGAAACCCCGCTGGAGGTGGTGCTGGCCGCCGATGTGGAGCGCACCCGGCTGCTGCATGAGGCGGAAACCGCGCCGCCGGAGCGGATGGCGGATGTGCATGAGCGCCTCATCGCGATTGATGCCGATAGCGCTTCCGCCCGGGCCGGGGCGATTTTGTCAGGGTTGGGCTTTGATGCGGAGGCGCAAAACCGGCCCATGTCGAGCTTTTCCGGTGGCTGGCGGATGCGCGTCGCGCTGGCGGCGGCTTTGTTCGCCGCCCCTGATTTATTGCTGCTCGATGAGCCAACCAATCATCTGGATTTGGAAGCCACCTTATGGCTGGAAACCTGGCTCGCCCGGTTTCCCGGCGCGGTGCTGATGGTTTCACATGATCGTGATTTGCTGGACCGGGCGGTGGATGCCATCGCGCATCTCGATCGCGGCACGATCAGCCTGACACCCGGCGGGTTTGCTGAATTCATTCGCATTCGCACCGAGCGTGCCGAACAACATAATCGCACCGCAATGCGCATCGCCGCGCAGCGCGCGCATATGCAATCCTTCGTTGACCGCTTTCGGGCCAAGGCCACCAAGGCGCGGCAAGCCCAATCGCGCCTGAAGGCCTTGGCGCGGATGCCTGCACTCGATGCCATCGTTGAAGATTCACCGACCAAGTTTTCGTTTCCTGAGCCAAATGATATTCCGCCGCCGCTGCTCTCATTGGATCGCGTTGCCCTCGGTTATGGCGACCGCACGGTGCTGGGCGGGGTGTCACTGCGCATCGACATGACGGATCGCGTGGCACTGCTGGGGGCGAATGGCAATGGCAAATCAACCTTGGCCAAGGCCCTGGCGGGTCGGCTCGATCCGCTGAGCGGCACGGTTTTTCGCACCCGTGGCCTGCGGATCGGATTTTTTGCCCAGCATCAGGAAGATGACCTGGATTTGGGTGCAACACCGCTTTTGCATTTGGCGCGGGTGCTGCCGCAAGCAACGCCGACGCAATTGCGCGCGCAAGCGGCCCGGTTCGGGCTGGATGCGAACCGGATCGACACCAAGGTTGGATCGCTCTCGGGCGGTGAAAAAGCGAGGTTGCTCTTGGCCTTGGCGACGCGCGATGCACCGCATGTCTTGATCCTGGATGAGCCGACCAACCATTTGGATATTGATGCGCGTGAGGCCCTGGTGCGGGCCTTGGCCGATTTTCCGGGAGCGGTGATTTTGATCACCCATGATCCGCATTTGATCGATTTGGTGGCGGACCGGCTGCTTTTGGTCAATGACGGCCAGGTGCGCGCTTATGATGATGATTTGGCGGCCTATCGGAAATTGATTTTGCAAAAAACCGAGCCCAAGCGGGCGGAGACCAAGGCGCAGGCGCGGGGCGATCAGGCGGCAGATCGGCGGGCGCGGGCTGAGGGGCGTGAAGCCACCGCACCCTTGCGCAAAGCCATCCGCGAGGCCGAGAAAACCCTCAAAGCGCTCACCGCCGAGCATCGGCAAATCGAGGCGAAGCTGGCCGATGCGGCGTTTTATGCCAAAGCCAAACCGCAAGAGATCAACGCGCTCAACCAGCGCCTCGCCGCCATCGCCCGGGCGATGAGCGATGCTGAAACCGAATGGTTGGACGCCGAAGCCGCGCTGGAGGCGGTCTCGTAGCGGTTCGATCAGTCGTGGGTTAGCCGCCGGCCATGGTCATGCCGTCCACCCGCAGGGTCGGAGCGTCGGTGCCTTGGCGGAATTTCAGATCATTCGCCGGGGTGAGGTGTAAAAACATATCCTGCAACCGGCCAGCGATGGTGATTTCGGCAACCGGCTCTGCGATGCGACCGTCGCGGATCATGAAACCAGCGGCCCCACGCGAATAATCGCCGGTAATCCCGTTCACGCCCATGCCGATCAGCTCGATCACATAAAGCCCGAGTTTGACATCCGCCATCAGCGCCTCGGCCGAGAATGCGCCAGGTTCGATGTACAAATTACTCGCCGCCGGGCTTGGCGGGCCGGACGTGCCGCGAGCCGCATGGCCGGTGCTGGTCAATCCGAGCTGGGCGGCGCTGCGCGTATCGAGCAGCCATGAAGTTAGCACCCCGCCTTCGATCAGGGCGCGGCGAGTGGTGGTTTGGCCCTCACCATCATAGGGGCGTGATCGTGCGCCGCGTACGCGCCAGGGATCATCGATGATCGACAGGCCGGGGGCGAACACGGCTTTGCCCATCTGGTCCTTGAGAAAACTGGTGCCGCGCGCGATGGCGTTGCCATTGATCGCCCCAGCGAAATGACCGAGCAAGCTGCCCGCCACCCGTGGGTGATACAACACCGGCAATTGCGCGGTTTTCGGGCGCGCCGGGTTCAACCGGCTCACCGCCCGCACAGCGGCGTCACGCCCCAACTTTGCCGGATCATCCAGATCACTGGCATGGGCAGCGCTGGAAAATTCATAATCGCGCTGCATGGCCAGCCCTTCACCCGCGATGGGTGACACGGATACCCCATGGCGTGACCGATGATAAAGGCTGGCAAAGCCACGCGAGGTGGCGAGCGCCATGGATGCGCGCGACCAACTCGCGCCAGCCCCCTCGGAATTGGTGATGCCGGTGACCGCGAGGGCGGCGTCTTCGGCGGCGGCGGCGCGCGCCATTAATTCATCAATCGAAGGCTCGGTGCGGTCATCAAGGTCCAGCACCGCAGCGTCAGCGGGCGGCGGTGCTTCCGGGATCGAGGCGAACCGATCTTCGGGCACGGCGCGCGCCATCGCGACGGCCTGGCCGGCCAGCCGGTCAAACCCGGCAGGATCAATCGCCCCGGTTGAGACAATCGCACTGCGCTGCCCAACAAACACGCGCAGCCCGATATTATGGGTCTCGGCGCGCTCAATATCCTCAATTTTGCCCATCCGACGCGAAACCGAGAGCGACACGCCGCTCGAAGCCACGGCATCGGCTTGATCGGCCCCGACCCGCTTGGCGGCGGCGAGCAGGTGCGCCAAGTGATCCAGATGGTCCAGATGATGGGCGCTCATGCGGCCAGCCGATCCAAAATCGCGGCCATGTCCGGCACCTGGGCAATCGGGCCGAGGGCAGCGAGGGTGGGCGCGCCCGCGAAAATCCGCTCGGCCACGCGGGTAATATCGGCCTCGCTGACCGCATCGATTTTCGCAATCGTTTCCTCGATCGGCACGATCCGCCCAAACACGTGAAACTGCCGGGCGAGTTGCTCGCAGCGTGACCCGGTGCTCTCCAGTGACATCAGCATCCCCGCCTTGGCCTGCGCACGGGCGCGCTTGAGCTCGGCACTGGTCACTGATTGCCGCACTTTGCTCAGTTCACCCAACGTAACCGGCAGCAATTCCGCCACCTCGTCCTCGCCGGTGCCGGCATAAATGCCGAACAACCCGGCCTCGCGATGCGCCATGGTAAAGCTGTAAATCGAGTAGACCAAGCCCCGCTTTTCGCGAATTTCCTGAAATAAGCGCGAGGACATGCCGCCACCGAGCAGGGTGGAGAGCAGCATCGCCGCATGAAAATCCGGATCAGCATAGCCGACCGAGGGAAAACCGAGCACCAGATGCGCCTGATCGAGATCCCGCGCTTCGCGGTAATCGCCGCCGCGATAGAAAGCGGGGGCCGGTGTCGCGGGTTCAGCCGCCGTCAAATCTGCGAAATGCTCGGCGACCATGTCCACCACGCGCTGATGCTCCAGCTTGCCCGCCGCCGCGATGACCATGTTGCCCGGCGCATAATGGGCGCGCATATAGCCGCGCAGCGTATCCGGGCTGAGCGATTTGATGATCGCCTCGGTGCCCAGCACCGGCCAGCCCATCGGCTGATCGGGATAGGCGGCGAGCTGGAAATGATCGAACACGATATCGTCCGGCGTATCGTTCGCTTGGCCGATTTCCTGCAAAATCACCCCGCGCTCGCGCTCGAACTCGGCTTCATCGAAGCTCGAATGGCACAAAATATCACCGATCAGATCAACGCCGAGCGGCAAATCATCGGCCAACAATTTGACGTAATAGGCGGTCTGGTCGCGCGAGGTATAGGCGTTGATATGGCCGCCGACATCCTCAACGGCCTCGGCAATCGCGGCGGCGGAGCGCCGGGCGGTGCCTTTGAACGCCATATGCTCAAGGAAATGCGAAACGCCGTTTTCCGGCGCGGTTTCAAACCGGGTTCCAACGCCGACATAGGCGCCGAACGACACGGTTTCGACCCGCTCCATCCGCTCGGTAATCACGGTCAGGCCGGAATCGAGGCGGGTAATATCGATATTGGGGTTCATACGCTATTCCTGTTGGCAAAGCGGCGGATCGTGGTTTCGATGTCGGCCAGCGCCGCCGGGGCCCGGTGAAACTGCTCCGGTGTGTCATATAGGTGCGCGAGGCGGCTTGGCAGCCCTGGGCGGATACCAATGGCGCGCTCCATCGCGTCGGGAAACTTCGCCGGATGCGCGGTGGCGGCGGCAATCACTGGCAGGCCAACCGGCGCACAGGCGCGCGCGGCGGCAATGCCGATGGCGCTGTGCGGATCAGCGATATAGCCGTAATCCTGCTTGATCCGGGCAATTTCCGCCAAAGTCGCCGCGTCATCGAGGGCAAAGCCGGCAAATTCGCGCCGCACCGCCTGCCAAACCGGCTCGGGAACCGCCATCCGCCCGGTGGCGCGGAAATCAGCCATGATCCGCGCGGTGGCCGTGGCGTCACGGTGCAAAAACTCGAATAAGAGCCGCTCGAAATTGGAGCTGACCTGAATATCCATCGAGGGGGAGACGGTTTCGACCACCCCGGCCATCCGCATATCGTTGCTGGCGAGGAACCGGGCCAAAATATCGTTCGAATTACTCCCTACGATCAAGCGCTCGATCGGCAGGCCCATTTGCTTGGCGGCCCAGGCGGCCAGCACATTGCCAAAATTGCCGGTTGGCACCGCAACGCCAACCGGGCGATCCGGCGCGCCGAGCGCGAGGGCGGCGGCGGCGAAATAGGGGATTTGGCCGGCGATGCGCGCCCAATTGATCGAATTGACCGCCGACATGCGCAGCTCATCGCGAAATGGCGCATCGGCAAACATCGCTTTGACCAGGTCCTGACAATCATCGAACGTGCCTTGCACGGCGATATTGAGCACGTTGGGGGCAAGCACCGTGGTCATTTGTCGGCGCTGCACGACAGATGTGCGACCCTCAGGGTGCAGAATTGCGATATCGACGCGCTCGCGATCGCGGCACGCCTCGATTGCGGCGGACCCGGTATCGCCGGAGGTTGCCCCGATAATGGTCACGCGCTCATCGCGCGCTTGCAGCACATGGTCGAATAATCGCCCGGCCAGTTGCAGGGCCAAATCTTTGAAGGCGAGGGTCGGGCCGTGAAACAGCTCCAGCGCGAACAGGTCGCGATCGAGCTGCACCAAGGGCACCACGGCGGCATGGTCGAACGAGCGATAGGCGGCCCGGCACATGGATTGTAGGTCGCCGAATGAGACGGCGCCGCCGCATATAAACGGCTCCATCACCCGTGCGGCGAGGCTGGCATAGGGCAGGCCGCGCATGGCACGCCATTCTGCGGGCGAAAAAACCGGCCAGGATTCCGGCACAAACAACCCGCCATCCTCGGCTAGCCCGGCGAGCAGAACCCCGTCAAAGGGACGCGATGCGGCGGCCCCTCGCGTCGAACCATAGCGCATTTTGGATCCTCACCCTGCTTGCGCGGGCCGGGAGCTGCCCCCCGAACCCGCAACGCGCCTGCGATTAGGCGTTAGCGACCGGGGTAGCGGCCAATTGATCGCGCCGCGACTGCCACAGGCCAACGAAATCAACCGGGCCGAGCATCACCGGCGGGAAGCCGCCATCACGCGTGACATCGGCCAGAATGTTGCGGGCGAACGGGAATAACAGGCGCGGGCATTCGACCAGCAAGATCGGCTCGATCTGGTTTTCCGGTACGCCATCGAGGGTGAAAATGCCCGAATAGGCCAGATCGGCAATGAACACGGTCATGTCCTTGGCCGGCTCGGCGCTGCCATTCGCGGTCTCGGGTGGGGTTGGAATGGTGGCTTCGGCGCGGGTGGCGAGGGTGACCTCGAACACGAACTGGTCTTCGTGCAGGCGGCGGACTTGAACATCAAGATTGATATTGACCGAGGGGGGCTGGCGCAAAATAGTATAAATCGCCGGCGCGTTGGGCACCTCGAACGACAAATCTTTCGTATATTGGATGTTGAGCGTCAGGGGTGCGGTTTGCGTATCCGACATAGTTGATCTCCGTTGCGAATGTCGCGCTCGCCTAGCACAGCGCATCGTTTGGTGCCAGCATGGCCGAAGAAGGATTATGCACATGACCAAAACATTGTTCATCGATGGCGAAGCCGGAACCACTGGGCTGGAGATTGGCCAGCGCTTGCGTGGCCTGCCCGGTATCGCGGTGCGTAGCCTGGACCCCGCCGCACGGCGCGATCGGGCGGCGCGATTGGCGATGATGGCGGCGGTGGATTTGGTGGTGTTGTGCCTACCCGATGAAGCGGCGCGTGAGGCGGCAAGCATGATCGAAGGGTTGGGCGCTTCGGCACCGAAATTGCTCGATGCCAGCACCGCCCATCGCACCGCGCCGGGTTGGGTCTATGGTTTTGCCGAACTGACCGCCGGTCATGGCCGCGAAATTGCCGCAGCGTCGCGTGTTGCGAACCCCGGATGCTACGCGACCGGGGCGATTGCCTTGCTGCGCCCGTTGGTGGATGCCGGGCTGATCCCAGCCGATCATCCGCTCACCATCCAAGGCGTGTCGGGCTATTCGGGGGGCGGCAAAGCGATGATTGCGGATCACGAACAGGTGGGCGGGCCTGCGTTCGAGATTTATTCCCTTTCGCTCAATCATAAGCATATCCCGGAAATCGTGCGCCATGCCGGGCTGACCACCCGGCCCATTTTTGTGCCCTCGGTCGGGCATTTCCGGCAAGGCATGTTGGTCATGGTGCCGTTGCATCTGGAGGCGCTGCCGGGTCGCCCGACGGTGCGGGAAATCGGCACGGTGTTCGATGATTATTATCACGCGACCCCGCATGTGCGGCTCCGCCGCCCGCCGGCTGATCAGCGCCTGCCCGCCGAGACGCTGGCTGGAACCGATGTGATGGAAATTTATGTGTTCGAGAACGAGGCGGAAAGCCAAGCCTTGTTGGTCGCCCGGTTGGATAATCTCGGCAAAGGCGCCGCCGGGGCGGCGGTGCAGAATATCGGCTTGATGCTGGACCTGTCCGCACCCATGGATCGTTGAGCATGCCATCACCGGGCGGCGCGCTCCGGCGCGAGGCGGGCCTGGGCGGGCTGCTGCTGGCCAGCATGGGCGGGATTATCGGCTCCGGCTGGCTGTTCGGCCCGCTGCATGCCGCGCAAATGGCGGGTCCGGCTTCCTTGATCGCTTGGGCGATCGGCGGGGCTGCGGTGATGTTGCTCGGATTTGTCTATGCCGAGCTGGTTACCGCTTTTCCCCGGGCCGGGGCGGTGATTGCCCTGCCCAAGCTGAGCCACGGACCGATGCTTGCCACGGTGATGAGTTGGGTGGTGCTGCTGGGGTATCTTTCCGCCGCGCCCGCCGAGGCAACGGCGGTTGTCACCTATGCCAATAATTTCGTGCCGGGATTGGTGGCGGCTGGCGGCACGCTGAACGGGACCGGTTTTGCGGCGGCGGTGCTGTTGCTCGCCCTGTTCGCCGCGATCAACATGCTGGCGATCCGGCTGGTGCTGCGGGTCAATGGCGTGGTGACATTGTTTAAAATTGCCGTCCCGACTTTGACCGCCTTGGCCTTTCTCGGCGCAAAATTTTCCCCCGGCAATTTCACCGCGCATGGATTTGCGCCGCGCGGCGCGGAGGGGGTGTTTGCCGCTGTTGCGGGATCCGGGGTTATTTATGCTTATACCGGCTTTCGTCAGGCGATTGAGTTGGCGGGCGAATCGAAGCGGCCACGGCGCGATTTGCCGGTGGCGATCATTGGCTCGGTGCTGATCGGGTTTGTGCTGTATGCCGCGCTGCAAATTGCGCTGATCGGGGCGATTCCGCCGCATGATCTGGCGCAGGGTTGGGCCGGGCTGAATTTCACCGGCCTGTCCGGCCCGTTCGCCGGTTTGGCCACGCTCGCGGGCATGAGCTGGCTCGCGGTGGTGCTGTATCTCGACTCCGCCATTTCACCCGCCGGCACGGCGATCATCAGCTTTGCGTCGACACCACGATTATTATTCGCGACCGGCCATGAGGGCCTGACCCGCTTGCCGCTGGGGCGGCTCTCGCGCAACGGGGTTCCGGTGATCGGCGTGTTGATCACCTTTGCGGTCGGGGTGCTGTTTTTGCTGCCGCTGCCATCCTGGCGGGCGATCATCAAAGTTGTCTCGGCAGCCGCGCTGCTCTCCTATGGCATGGCATCGGTGAGCCTGATCACGCTGCGCCGCACCGCGCCGCTCGCACACTATCCGCGCCCGTTCACCCTGGCGTTTGGCGTGCCGTTGGCGGGGCTCGCCTTCATTGTGGCGAATTGCATCATCGTATGGACCGGGGCCCACACCGCGACAATGGTGATGGGGTATGTGCTGATCGCGACGCTGCTTTATTTGCTGGTGCAGGGCGTGAAACAGCGTGGGCTTGGCCATGTGGCGTGGCGTGGCGTCTGGTGGTTAGCGCCCTATTTCGGCGGCCTATGGGGCTTCGCGCAGCTTGGCCCGCCGGGCTTGACCAAGGGGAGCGGATTTTTTTCCGATCTTGGGTTGATGGTCGGCATTGCGCTGTTCAGCATCGTCATTCTCGCGCTCGCATCGGCTTGTGGCCTCGCAGACCCGGCCGAGGCGCGCCAGGCGTTGCGTGATCAGGTCAACGCCGCCCGATAAATGTTCAGGACCGTGGCCAGTTTTTCGTCGCCTTTGATCGATAATTCGGGCAGATAAACCATCGCTGAGGGATCATCGGTGCGTGGTGCCTCGATGCTGAATGGCCGCGACCCACGGCGGAATGGCTCTAATATGCGCCACGGCCAGAATTGTTTGCGGCGAAAGGTTTTGACCAGGGTGACGCCTGCGGGCGAGAGTTCAATGCGCGTTGGGCGCAGAACGCGCTCATATAGGGTAGCGACACTCAAACCAATCCAGACAAATCCAATCAAAATCGGGTGCCATGCGGATGCAGGCAGGCTTGCCACCGAAAAAGGCGCATGAACCTTGGCCAAGCCGGTCGTGATGTTCATCACCCCCTCAGAGCCGTAACCGAGGACCATTAATTTCAGGAGCCGGTCGCTAGGGTAATCGCTAACGATAATTCGGTCTGGTTTCGGCGCCTGTTCAATCACCAAAGGCTCCTAATTTAATAAAATCAATCACTTTCGTGCTTGGGCAATGGCGACCCTGGCGTGTGTGTCTCGCGAAAAGGTTCAAAATCACAATTGGTTCAGCCATATTGACAATGACGCACGAACCCCAATGCTACTAACCATGCGCTGGTCTTTGCAAGAAATTTTTTCGGCTCTCACGCCTCGTCTGGCGCTCCGGGGGGTCGCGCTTACGCTGATGCTGGGTCTGGCGGGCTGTGCGCTGGAAGCGCCTGGGCCCTCGGTCGGTTATATGCCGGTGAATAGTTTTGCCCGCAGCGTGGTTGGGGAAGACCCGGCGATTGCTGCCATTGATGATGCAACCTTTGCCTTTGCGCATCCGCAGGCCATGCAGGGTCATCCGGCGCGAATGGCGTTGGCGGTGGCGTCGCTTGATGCGATGGCCGGGCAATTTGCGACGGGCGGGCGCTGGTTGGGCATGAATAGTCTGGCCAAGCAACAGATGCTGCAAGCACGATTGGCGGTGCGCGCCCGGCTTGGCATTCCGGCTGATGCGCCCTCGCAGGATGTGGTGGATGATTTGGTCGGGGCCTCGCAAGCGCTCAATCGTGGCGATCAGGCCGGGGCGGTGCAGGCATTGACCAGCCCTGATTTCACGCGGGGTCCGCGCCGCACTTTGGCGTTGCTCGCGCATTTCCCGCCGATGCCAATCGCCAATCACGCCACAATGTTTGCCAGTAATTATCTATTTCCCGGCGGCAGCGCGCTCGGCCCCAACCCGCGCTGAGAGCGCGAGCCCGGCGAGGATTAAGCGCAACCCCTCCTTATGCCAGCGTTGGACCGATTTATGGTCAGCGCCGAGCAAGGTGGCGAGACGCCGCCACGGATAGAGATGACGCAGCGTGATCGGGTGGACCAAGGCGCGCGCACCGACAATCCGGCGGATCACCGCTTGTCCCTCGGGGATCAGCGCGAGCCAGGACCAGCTTTCATCCATCTGGTCGATCGCGTGGTTGGAAGGGTGGGGCGGGCGCAGCCGGGTTGGCTGCCAGCCATAGGCGGTGACGGCATCTTGCACGCAATCATAGCGCGTCATGCGCAGGCGCGTTGAGGGCCCGGTCGCGGGCAGGGCCAGCAAGGTTGCGCCGGCATGTTCCAGCCGATCGATCAAATCCTGCAGCGGGTCGGGGCCATTGAGAATGTCAGCACCGCCGGTAATGCGCGGGGTGGTGGTGAGGCCCGAGCCGAGCACGGCCCCTGGCGGGCGGGCGCGGACTTGCCGGATGCTGAGTTCGGTCACGACAGGCGCTCCAGCCGCCGGGCGGAGAGCGGCACATACAGTGTTCCATCGAGCAAAGTGCCCTCGGTCAGCACCTGCCAGGCGATGGGATGCCCGGCGGGTAGCGACCCACGGTTTGGCTCATCCAACGGCGCGCGCGGAGGCCGAGCGCACCGCACCGGGCCGCCATGGGCGTTGATGCGGCGGCCTCGTTCGATGATGCTGTTGCGCGACAAGCCGAGCTGCACGCCAATGGCAGCCCAGGTGGCGCCAGCGGCGCGCATGGTGATGATGGTGTTGTCGGCTGCCTCGGTCCAACTGCGACGTTCCGCCATGGTTTTGCTCCTCTGCTATGAGGAGGAGAATAGGCGCATCATGTTCGGATGTCAATATAACTAACAAAATGTCACATCGCGGTCGGTTAAGACAAAGCGGGCGCGGCTTAATACATCATCGGCAAGGGCCGCCCGCAGCTCGGCTTGGGCCGCTTCATCACCAATAAAAATCAATCGCTTGAACCACGGTACGGTGCCGCGCGCCCGGGCCAGAAACAGCCGGTTTAACGCCAAGGCGGCTTGGTTGCGCGGCGCGCAGCAATAACATCCGCGCTTGTGCCCGCGTGCCGGGCCGGTCGAAAACCGCTCGACCGCCGCAACCACCGGTGCTGGCGCATCCCCGGCAATCAGCACGGCATCGTCCGCGCGCAGCTTCCCGCCAAATTCACCAAATTCACCAAATTCAATGGTAATGCGTTGATCCGCCGTCATCGCAACTCCGCCATGCCTGTCCGCGCCCACGTTGGATTCCCCAGACTCTTCCTATATGGCTCTCTATCATGACCAAACCACATCTGCTTGAGGCCCTGAAACACCGTGTGCTGCTCTGCGATGGCGGCATGGGCTCGCGCGTGCAAGCCCTGACGCTCGATGTTGAGCGCGATTATTGGGACAAGGAAAATTGCACCGAAGTGTTGAATCTCTCACGCCCCGATTTGGTGCGTGACATTCACCGGGGCTATTTCGCGGCGGGCGCGGATATGGTGGAAACCAACAGCTTCGGCGGCTCGCCGATTACGCTGGAGGAGTTCCAATTGGGCGACCGCGCCCGCGAGATTAACCGCATCGCGGCGGAATTGGCGCGCGAGGCGGCAGAAAGCTTTGCCGATAGCCGCCATCGCTTCGTGATCGGCTCGGTGGGGCCGGGCACCAAGCTGCCGAGTTTGGGCAATATTCCCTATGATCCACTCGAAGCAGCACTTGCCGAGCAATGCCGGGGGCTGATTGAAGGCGGCGTCGATGCGATTCTGATCGAAACCTGCCAAGACACGTTGCAGATCAAAGCGGCGGTCAATGGCGCCAAAATCGCCCGCGCTGAACTGGGCAAGGACACGCCGATTTTTGTGCAAGTGACGGTGGAAACCACCGGCACCTTGCTGGTCGGCCCTGATATTGCGGCGGCGACCACGGTGATCCACGCGCTCGATGTGCCGTTGATTGGCCTGAATTGCGCCACCGGCCCGCAAGAAATGGCCGAGCATGTGCGATATCTCGCGCAAAACTGGCCCGGATTGATCTCCGTGCAGCCCAATGCCGGGCTGCCTGAATTGGTCGATGGCCAAACCCATTATCCGTTAGGCGGGCCGGAACTCGCGAGCTGGATGGAACGGTTTGTGGTGGAAGACGGGGTTAACCTGGTGGGTGGCTGCTGCGGCACCTCAATCCCGCATATCGAGGCGTTGGATGCGATGCTCAAGCGCTTGGGTGGGCTTCGCCCTACGCCGGTGTTGCGCAAATCGATTTGGGTGCCCAGCGTTGCGAGCCTGTATGGCGCAACACCGTTGCGACAAGAAAATAGTTATTTTTCGATTGGTGAGCGTTGCAATGCCAACGGATCAAAAAAATGGCGCGAATTGCAAGAGCAAGGCGATTGGGATGGCTGCGTTGCCATGGGCCGCGAGCAGGTCGCGGAAGCCTCTAACGCGCTTGATATTTGCACCGCCTTTGTCGGGCGTGATGAATTGCACGAGATGAATGCGGTGATCACCCGGTTCACCTCATCGGTGAATGCGCCGTTGGTGATTGACTCAACGGAAACCCCGGTGATTGAGGCAGCGCTCAAGCTGCATGGCGGCAAGCCGATCATCAACTCGATTAATTTTGAGGATGGCGAGCATGTTGCGCATGAACGCCTGAAGCTCGCGAAAAAATTCGGCGCCGCCGTCATTGCCTTGACGATTGATGAGGTGGGTATGGCGAAGGAACCGGCGCAAAAACTGGCCGTCGCCTCGCGGTTGGTCGATTTTGCCTGCACACAGCATGGCCTCGCCCAGAGTGATTTGCTGATTGATCCGCTGACATTCACCATTGCCACCGGCAACGAAGATGATCGCAAATTGGGCCAATGGACGCTGGAGGGGATTAAGCTGATCCGGGAAAAATTTCCCGACATTCAGATTATTCTAGGACTGTCGAACATCTCGTTTGGCCTCAACCCGGCAGCGCGCGCGGTGTTGAACTCGGTGTTTCTCGATCATGCGGTGCGTGCCGGCATGACGGGTGCGATTGTGCATGTGAGCAAAATTCGCCCCCTGCATTTGATCCCCGCCGCCGAAGTCGAGGTGATGGAGGATTTAATCTTTGACCGGCGTCGCGAAGGTTATGATCCGTTGCAGCGTCTGCTTGAAATGTTTGCGGATCGTAAAGCAGCGGATGCGGTCAAAAAAACCCGCGCCGAGACGGTCGAAGGCCGGCTTAAAGATCGGATCATTGATGGCGACCGGAAAGGTCTAACCGATGAGCTTGATGAGGCGTTAACCCGCCATCCGCCGCTCGATATCATCAATAATATTTTGCTTGATGGCATGAAGGTGGTGGGCGAGCTGTTTGGCGCGGGCAAAATGCAGCTTCCCTTCGTGTTGCAATCGGCGGAAACCATGAAGGCGGCGGTGGCGTATCTGGAGCCAAAAATGGAGCGCGTCGCCGGGCAAGAGAAAGGCACCATCGTGCTCGCGACGGTGAAGGGTGATGTGCATGATATTGGCAAAAATCTGGTCGATATTATTCTCACCAATAACGGCTATCGCGTCGTTAATTTAGGTATCAAAGTGCCGCTGGCTGATATGGTGGCGGCGGTGCGTGAGCATCATGCCCATGCCATTGGCATGTCCGGGCTATTGGTGAAATCCACAGTGGTGATGCGCGAAAATCTTGAGGAAATGTCGCGTCAGGGTTTGGATATTCCGGTCTTGCTCGGCGGGGCCGCCCTCACGCGCAATTATGTCGAGGAAGATTGCGTGGCGGCGTATAGCAGTGGCCGCGTAGCCTATGCGCGCGATGCGTTCGATGGGCTGCATTTGATGGATCGGGTGACTGGCAACGGCTTTGATGATTATTTGGCGGCGCTGCAAGTCAAACGCAAAGACAAGCCGCGCAATTCACGCCGAACGCTTGGTCAGGCGGATCAGCGCGGTTTTGCGCCGGTTGATGTGCAGGCGGCGCAGGCGCGGCGTCGGCGCCTCACGGCCGATCAGCCGATACCACAGCCGCCATTCTGGGGGGCGCGGATGATTGAAGCGGCACCGAAGGCGATCATTCCGTATATCAATGAGCGCAGCTTGTTCCAATTCCAATGGGGATTTCGCAAGCAGGGCAAGTCGCTCGATGATTTCATGGGGTGGGCGCGTCAGGAATTACGCCCGATCATGAAACGCATGCTCGCCCTCTGTGACGCTGAGGCAATTTTGAAGCCGCAAGCGATTTACGGGTACTGGAAAGCCGCAGCGCAGGGCAATGATCTGATTTTGTTCGAGCAGGATGGTCAAACCGAAATTGCACGCTTTTCGCTGCCGCGTCAGCCGCGCGAGGATGGTGAGTGCATCGCGGATTTCTTCCGCGATATTGAGGATGATCAGCGTGATGTGATTGGGCTGCAAATCGTGACGGTGGGGCAAAAAGCCTCGGAGATTGCGCGTGATTGGTTCGCCGATAATCGCTATCAGGATTATCTCTATCTGCACGGGCTCTCGGTAGAAATGGCGGAGGCGATGGCCGAATATACCCATAAACGCATCCGCGCCGAGTTGGGTTTTGCTGGCGAGGATGACCGCGATATGGAGAAAATGCTCTCGCAGAGTTATCGCGGCTCACGCTATTCGTTTGGCTACCCGGCCTGCCCGAAATTAGAAGATCAAAGCCAATTGCTGCGTTTGCTCGATGCCGAGCGCATCGGGGTGTCGCTGTCTGACGAGTTTCAGCTCCACCCCGAGCAATCGACCAGTGCAATTGTGGTGATCAATCCGCACGCCAAGTATTTTTCGGTGTAAAGGCGGCACGGAGCCTAAGCAGGCGTCGCCCGTAAATATTGCGGCGGGTCAATGAAGGGGTGGCCGAGCTCAGCGGCAACCCGACGCGGCCAAGCGGGGTCGGCCAGCAAGGCGCGGGCGACAAACACCAGATCGGCGCGACCATTGGCAATGATTTCGGCGGCATGATCGGCGGTGCGGATCATGCCGACCGCCCCGGTCGCGATTCCGGCCCGGTGGCGCAGTGCTTCGGCGAACGGCACTTGATAGCCGGGATGGATCGAGGTGATTTTTTGTGCGGGCGACGCACCGCCGGACGAGCAATCGATCAGATCGACATCGCCGCGCGCCTGCAACCACTGACCGATTTGCACGCTATCCTCAAGGGTTAACCCGCCTTCGATCCAGTCCACGCAGGATAGCCGGACAAACAGCGGCAAATCCGCCGGCCATTCGCTGCGCACGGCATCGGTAATCTCCATCAACAGCCGGGCGCGATGATGGAGCGAGCCGCCATAACCATCGGTGCGCTGATTGCTCACGGGCGAGAGGAATGAATGCAGCAAATAGCCGTGCGCGGCGTGGATTTCGATAATTTTGAAGCCGGCACGCCGCGCGCGGGCGGTGCTCGCGGCGAAGTCCGCCGCGATGGCGGCAATGTCACTCACCGTTAGCGCGTGCGGCACTGGGCGATCCGGGCTGAACGCGACGGCGCTGGGTGCGGCCGGCAGCCAGCCGCCATCGACACCAGGCGCGTTAAATCCATCGCCGCGCCATGGCTCCCAACTGCTCGCCTTGCGCCCAGCATGGGCAATTTGCATCGCCGGCACCGCGCCCGATTGCGCGATCAGGTGCGCTAGTCGTGTCAGAAACGCCTCATGCGCATCATTCCATAACCCCAGGCACCCATTGGTGATCCGCGCGTCAGGCGACACATGGGTCGCCTCGGTGAACACAATGCCAGGACCGCCAAAGGCTTTGGCACCCAGATTTTGCAGGTGCCAATCCTGTCCCAGACCATCAACGGCGCTGTATTGGCACATCGGCGAAACAACGAGGCGGTTTTTGGCGGTGACGCCGCGAAATTCTATCGGCTGCAAGAGAAGCGGCACATGAGCCATCGGCGAGGTCTCCCAGGGTTATAGGGTGCGAAATGGGCCGTCGCTGCGCCGGTGCAACAGGTTTCATGGTATAGGACCCATGCGCAGGCACATCCGATCCTGTTATGAGCGGTGATGAAGGAGCAAAAATGGCGCTGACTGATGTGATCGAACCGGTGCGGGCGGCGGGGGCGGTGAAGGTTTCGCTGGAGCGCGGCCATGTGTTGTTTCGGCCCGGCGATGCGTGTCAATTTTTCCCGATCCTGCTCGCCGGTGCAGTCCGGGTGGAACTGACCACCCGGGCGGGGCGCGATATTTTGCTTTACGAAATCAAGCCAGGCGAGACCTGTGTGATGAGCACCTCCTGCCTGTTGGGTGCCGAAGCTTACGCGGCGCAGGGCAGCGTGGTCAGGCCGGTTGAGGCGTTGCTGTTGCCGGCCTCGGCGTTTGATCGGGTGATGGCGCAGTCCGCGCCGTTTCGCCGCTTTGTGCTGGCAGGCTGCACGGCGCGGCTGATGGCTCTGATGCAGCGGATCGAGGCGTTGGCCGATATCCCTTTGCCGGTTCGCTTGGCGGCGGCGATTTTGCAGGCGGCGGGATCCTCCGCGCAGCTCATCATCACCCATCGCGCCCTTGCCATCGCGATTGGCTCGGCGCGCGAGGTGGTGAGCCGGGCGCTGGAGGATTTTGCGCGGCACGGTCTGGTCGCGTTGGCGCGGGGTCAGGTGACTATTCTGGATCGCGCGGGGCTAGAACGGCGGGCGCGAGGGATTGTGTGACATAGTCACCGACAGCGCACCGCCAACGGTCTATGCTGCGCTCAACTCGAAAGGAGTTTCGTCATGAATGTTGGCAATATCGATCGCGGTTTGCGCATTGTGTTCGGTTTGTTGCTGATCTCGCTGGTCTTTGTCGGCCCGCATACCCCATGGGGCTGGCTTGGCGTGGTGCCGTTGGCGACGGCGGCGTTCCGTTTCTGCCCGGCCTATCGGCTGTTTGGGATTAATACCTGCTCGATTTCCAAAAACTGAACATCGCCCCCAATATCGGATCAAGCAGCGGATCAAGTATTGGATCAGGCATCGAGCCGCATGGCACCGGATTGGCGCTGCCAAAGGCTGGCATAAAGCCCGCCGCGCGCCAGTAAGGCGTCATGCGTGCCCTGTTCAACGATGCGCCCGGCATCCAGCACCACCACCCGGTCCATCCGGGCGAGGGTGGAGAGCCGGTGCGCAATGGCGATGACGGTGCGCCCTTCCATCAGCCCGGTGAGCTGCTCTTGAATGGCCGCCTCGACCTCGGAATCCAGAGCCGAGGTTGCTTCATCCAGCACCAAAATCGGCGCGTCCTTTAAAATCACCCGCGCAATTGCGATGCGTTGGCGCTGCCCGCCGGACAGCTTGACGCCGCGTTCGCCGACATGCGCGTCAAAGCCACGCCGTTGGTCCCAATCCTCCAAACCTTCAATGAACTCCAACGCATGGGCTTCGCGCGCGGCGTTGATCACATCCTGCATCGAGGCTTCAGGACGGCCATAGCGAATATTTTCGGTGATCGAGCGATGCAGCAGCGACGTATCTTGCGTAACCATGCCAATGGCGGCGCGCAGGCTTTCCTGGGTCAAGCCTTTGATGTCCTGATCATCGATGGTGATGCGGCCCGTCGCGGGATCGAAAAAGCGGAGCAACAGATTGACCAGGGTGGATTTGCCCGCGCCCGAGCGGCCAACCAGCCCGACGCGCTCGCCCGGCTGGATGTCCAGGCTCAGCTCATGCAGCACGCCGCCGCGCGCACCTTCGGGCCGGTCACGGTCATAATCAAAGCTCACCTGGTCGAAGCGGATACGCCCGGCCTTGAATCTGAAAGGCACTGCGTCAGGCGCATCACCCATCTGGCGCGGCTGCGCAATCGAGCGCATGCCATCCTGCACCACCCCGACATTTTCAAAAATCATCGAGATATTGTGGGAAATCCAGCCGGACATATTGGCGATATTCCAAGCCATCGGCAGCGCGGTTGCCACGGCACCCAGCCCAATGGCGCGATGCACCCAGAGCGCAATGGCGACAGCGCCGGTGGCGGTCACCATCGCGGCGTTCAGGGCGGTGAGCGAGAAAATCCAGCCGGTGACCATGCGCATTTGGCTGCGGAATTTTTCGGTGTGGCGCTCAATCGTGTCTTGCACGAACGCATCTTCATCAGCGGCGCGGGCGAAAAGTTTGACGGTGAGGATGTTGGTGTAGCTATCAACGATGCGCCCGGTGAGGGCTGAGCGTGCTTCAGACACCGCCTTTGAGCGGTCGCGCAGGCGGGGCACGGAATAGATCATCAGCGCGGCATAAGCGATAAACCAAAGTAAAATCGGCACCGCCAAACGCCAATCGGCACGTCCCAGCACGATCGTCGCGACCGAGCCATACACTGCGATATACCACACCGCATTGGTGGCCGAGACCATGCTTTCACGCAAAGCCGGCCCGGTTTGCATCACCCGGTTGGCGATGCGCCCGGCAAAATCATTTTGGAAAAAACTCCAGCTTTGTCGAACCAGGTGAAAATGATTTTGCCAGCGGATCAAATTACTGAACCCGGCGGCGAGCGATTGGTTGGTAATCAAATCCTGCAGCAACCGTGCGCCGGGGCGGCCGATGAGCAAAATCGCGGCCATGGCGGCAAAGCCGCGCCAATGATCGGCCAGCAATGTTGGTGGCGATTCGTGCGACAGCAGCGAGGTGACGCGCCCGATGAACAGCGGAATGGTCAGATCAAGCAGGGCGACCAGAATCCCCGAGAGAAATAATCCGGCCACCAACCAGGGAATTTGCCGCAAAAAATTGAGGTAAAACCGGAGCAAAGCCCGATCTTCGCCGACATGCGGCAACGGGCCGTGTGGCGGACGCGCCGTGGGGTTGATCAGGCGCTCGAATGCTGAAAACATGATCTCTAGATCAAGGTGAATCGGGATGAGGTCAAGCGCTGTTCGCAATCATATGCGATGTGATCGCGATCTTGCGCCCTGATGAGAGGTGGTGAACCCGCCGCGATGCTGCGGCGGGTATTTATCAATTTGGCCTATGCCACCGCCGCCAGAACCGGCGCCGACGTGGTGATCCGGTAATTATTGGCATTGGCAAACAAAGCGCGCAGCAACCGATTATTCATCCGGTGGCCGGTTCGCTCGCCAATGAAACGGCCCCGGATCGGCGCGCCCGCCAAGGCCAAATCACCCACCACATCCAGCATTTTATGGCGCACGAATTCATCCGGCCAGCGCAACCCTTCCGGATTAACCACCTGTCCGGCATCAACAACAATTGCATTGGCGAGGCTGCCGCCTTGCGCCAATCCTGCCGCCCGCAGCGCCTTGATTTCGGCGGCGAGGGTAAAAGTGCGCGCCGGCGCAAGGTCGTGGCGGAACATTTCAGCGTCCAGCGTCAGCGCCAAATGCTGGCGGCCAATGGCCGCGTCAGCAAAATCAATGGTGAGGGCCATCGGGAAGCTTGGCTCGCCAGCGCTGACCGGATGCAGTTCCGCCATCACATTGCCATCGATCACCCGCACCGGGCGGAGCACATCGAGCGTCGAACGCGGCATATCACTCTCGATGATGCCAGCACAGGTGAGCAAAAACGCGAATTCGGCGGCTGATCCATCCAAGATCGGCAATTCCGGCCCGTTGACCTCAACCCGCACATCATCAACGCCAAGCCCGGCCAACGCGGCCATCACATGCTCGACCAGCCCGATCCGATGTTCACCGATCCCGATGGTGGTGCTGAGCTGAGTTTCCACCACGTAATCATAGCGTGCTGGAATGCTTACCCCGATGTCGGTGCGGTGAAACAGGATGCCAGAGCCGGTTTCGCTCGGCACAAACCGCATCGCAACCGGCGTGCCCGAATGCAGACCAATACCTTCGCAACCAATCGGCCGCGCAATCCCGCGGCGATAACCACGCATCGTCGACAGGCTTTGGTTTCTCATCATCTGATCCCGTTCACGCCACATTACCGCAAAACCCCATATCTCGTTGCAGCGCACACTAGTCGGGAATTATGGCAACGGAAAGTCAATGAATATTTCTGATTATTTCTCTATAAGTCATTGATAATAAAAAATATTGATGTTTCAGATTGTTGCAAATGGCGGCGGACGGACTCAGCCGGTCACGCGGCTTGCTGATTAGCCATGCCGTCCGCCTCGCGTTTGGTGCGCGCGGCGAGGGCCATGGCGGCCTGGGCGAATTGCTCGCTCGGCAAATATTGCTGCAAAATCTCGTGGGGTGTGCCATCGGCGCGCACGCGGCCCCCTTCGAGCCAGATCACCCGATTGCACCATTGCATCACCACATCAGGCGCATGGGTTGAGAGCACCAGGATTTCGGCACCCTGCACCATTGACTCCAAACGCGCCCGCGCCCGGCCCATGAAGGCGGCGTCACCGGCCAAAATCCACTCATCCATCAGCAAAATCTGTGGCCGGATCGCGGTGGCAAGCGCGAAACCGAGACGCACGACCATGCCGGAGGAATAGATGCGCACCGGCAGATTGATGAAATCATCAAGCTCGGCAAATTGCGCGACGTCTTGTTCCAACTGCTCGATCTGCTGGGGGCGCAGCCCGCTATAGAGGCCGCGCAGCCGGATATTTTCCCGCCCGGTTAGGTCGGGATTCATCCCCTGGGAGGCGTCCAGCAGCGCCGATAGAGCGCCCTCGATTGTGATGCGCCCGCCGCTGGGCTCATAAATTCCGGCAAGCGTGCGCAGCAATGTGGATTTGCCCGCGCCATTGGCGCCGATCAACCCGAGCCGATCCCCGCTATGCAGCTCGAAATCGACATCGCGCACCGCCTGCACCACCAGCCGTTTACGCCCATCCTGGCCCAGTCGGCGCCCGGCGGCGGCGGCGAACACGGTTTTCTTTAGGCTGCGACTCTCGCCGTGATAAAGCGGGAAGTCGATCGAGAGATGCTCAACACTGATCCGGGTCATCGGTTAAATCCAAAACGCGATGCGGCTGCGCGCGCGGGTGAAAAACACCGCCGTGATCAGCACCAGCGCGCCCGAATAGCCCAAGGCCGATCCCCAGGTGGCGAGGGTTGGCATTTGGTTGAGCAGCGGGGCACGGACGATTTCGAGCAGCGCGTAAAACGGATTCCAGTTGAGCAGCACGATGCCAATGCCGCGATGCGCCAGAATTTCCGGACTCCAGATGATCGGGCTGACGAAGAAGGCAATTTGCATCACGCTCGCGACAATCGGCGGCACATCGCGAAACCGCGCACAAAACCCACCCAGCAGGATCGAAATGGCAAGCCCATCAACCATCCAGAGCGCGAAGGCGGGGAGCATCATCAGGGCCACGCGCCCTGGCCATACATTCATGATGGTGAACACCACCACAATCACCAGAATATTATGACCCAGCACCAAGACGTTGCGCGCCACCGAGCGGGCGGCATGGAGCGATAACGGCATTCGCGCAGCGCGGATCATCGCCTCATTGGACGTGTATGCGAGGCACCCATCCGTCACCAAGGCATTGATAAAATTCCACAAAACCAACGAAAGCGACAAAAATGGCAAATAGGTGTGCAAGTTGGTGTGGAACAGATGCGAATAAACAAATCCCAACGCGCCCACCATCAAGCCGGTGGACAAGGTCAGCCAAAACGGCCCCAGCAAGGAGCCGCGATAGCGCAGCCGAATATCCAAAAACGCCAAAGTCGCGACCAGACGGCGCAACCGCCACGTATCGGCAAGGTCAGTCAGCGCCAAGCGCAACCGCCCGATCATGCCGAGCCCGGCGACGATCACCAGCCGAGAATTGGGCTGGATCAGCGCGGGCATATCGCTCGGTTGTCCGTCATCACGCACCATGACGCTGGCTCCAGGCCCCGTCATCACGTCGGCGCGCGCGCCGTCACCCGGATCGATTGGCTCAGGATTAACAAGTTGCGTGTCCATAGAGTGGCGATACAGGAACCGGCTTGGCGGTTCAACCAAACCGGTCTTTAGCTGTCGGGAATTTCATTCGCCGCGTGCGGGCCTTGGCTCCCGGGCGCTGAGCTGTCGGCCGGGCGTAGGACTGAGAGAACCCGGCCATTGGCATCGCGCAATATCACTTCCTGCCCCGCCTCGCGCGGTGCATCAGCCGCACCAATGATCGCGAGAACGCCTGACACGCCACCGGCACCTATGCGGCTCACGGGCCGAACCGCCAGGATTTTACTGGGTCCGATCGAAGACGCCGAGAGAGTGGCCGATGGGTCGGCGGCCAAAGGCCCAGGCGTTACCGCTCGTGCGCATGAGGTCAATCCGACGGCGGTGAACAATGCGGCGGCCCTGAAATATGATCGGGAAAGCGGGTTCATTCGCTGTCCTTAGCGCAATCTTACGGATTGGTCATCTCAATCAGCGGACACCGCATACTGGATTTCGGCGCGCCCCAGCAAATTAAACTAATGCTTGCCATAATTTCGCCTATAAGATAACAGCTTACATCGATCCGCTGAGAATTCGCACGAACTTTGCTCCGGATCTCGGCTTTGATGCGCTGGCGGTCATCATCGGCAGCGTTGGTTTTACTTTGGTCAACTCCGCAGCGTCTGGCGGAGCAAAATTGTTGCAACGCGGATCGTCAGATCCGCCTAGTTTGGAAGACCCTGCGCCATGGCAATCACGGCGTCTGCCGTCCTCGATTTCTCCAAACGCCGTACGGTGCGGCTGTTGCAGCGTGCCGCTCTATTTTCCGCCTTGGCGCTCTTGTCGGCCTGCGCCAGCCATTCATCGAAATTATCCGCGACCGGCCAAGCCTCGCGCTATGCCAATGCCGCATCCGGCAGTTATGCGCCGCCCGGCCCGCCGAGTGATCCGTGGGGTCCGTATATCCGGCAGGCGTCAAAGCGGTTTGACGTGCCGCAGCAATGGATCCGCCAGGTCATGCGCGTCGAATCCGGCGGGCATGAATATCTCGGCGGTCATCTCACCACCTCGCCCACCGGTGCGATGGGATTGATGCAGTTGGAACCGGCGACCTATCGTGAAATGGCGGCTGAATACGGGCTCGGCAGCGATCCGTATAATCCGTATAACAATATCATGGCTGGCACCGCCTATATCCACGAAATGTATCAAATTTACGGCTCGCCGGGGTTTCTCGCCGCCTATAATGCAGGACCGGGGCGGCTGGATAATTATCTGGATTACCGTCAGCCACTGCCCAACGCCACGCGGCAATATGTGGCGATGATTGCTCCGCATATCAGCGGCATCTATCCGGCGGCGCCAAACGCGGCTGGGACGCCCAATGTCCAGCTAGCGATGAACCGCCTGCCCGCGACGATGCCGCCGGGCATGCGAACGGGGGATGGCTCATCGGCCACTGACCAGCTTAATCAACAGGCGCTAGCCGCCGCACAGCAAACCACGCCGAACCAATCCGGCGCACCAGCCCCCGCACCCGTCGCCGCACCTGTAGCCGCACCGGCGCCGATTGAGGTGGCGTCACTCACGCCGCCGCCGCAAATGGCTCAGCAAACCCCGTTTGCCCCACCGTCCTCAGTCCCGCCGTCCTCAGTCCCACCCCCGGTTCGGCATAGCGGCGGCTTCGCTTTGATCCCGAGCGCTGAGGCGGCAACCCGGCTGCCTTATATTCCGCCGCAACCGGTGATCACCGCGCCGCCGCTGCCCCGACCGGTGCGCCCGGCGACCATGGTGATTCCGCCTCACCATAGCGGCTGGGCGATCCAGGTGGGTGCCTATAACACGCCCTCGCAGGCCAAGGCCGCCTTGGGGGTTGCCGAATTGTCAGCGGTGCAGATGTTGATCAAAGGCAAGCCGGTGGTGATCAGCGTGAATACCCCGCGCGGACGGCTCTATCGCGCCCGCTATATCGATCTGCCGCAGACGGCAGCGTTGAGTGCCTGTGAACGCCTGCGCTCGGCACCAACCGGTTGTGCGGTATTGTCGCCCGCCGCCCAATGAACCGCCCGATGCGGGGTTAATCGGCGCCGGGCGTGCGCTCGCCGGGTTTGGGGCTAAGCCCATAGGGTGCGACCAGCCGCCAAACATGCGCCGGGATCATTGATTTCATCCGCGCCGGCTCTGCCCGGCGCAAATGCAGCACCGTCTCAATCGCCTTCATTTCAACGCGCGTGCGCGCAAACTCCAAGCCGCGCGGCCCGACCTTTGGCATCAACCAGCCCATGATCAGGCGTAACGGACCTGGCATCCGCCGGAGCGGCAATCCCCCCGCCGCCCGTTCGGTATTGACCATGAAGCCCTTCACCGCCCCGTGCCGCTTGCCGGCACTTTGCAATGGCGTGATCTTGACCTCATCGCCGAGCAGTGCGGCCAGTTCCGCACCGCGTGCATTACGCACGATCATCCATTGCTCGCCTTGGCCGGCCATATACCCAATGGTGATATCCGCCAGCACATTGGTGTAATCGACGCAGGTGCGGCAGGTGAGCGGGAAAAAATCGGGTGGCAGTTTGGAAATCGGCAATTGCAAAAACGGAATGATTTTCCGCCGCCCATCGCGAAACCGCAGCTCAACATGATAATCAGCGCGAAATTCCAGATAGGTGATGGTCTCCGGCGCGTCGGATAACAAGGCCAGAAACTGATGAAAATTCTCAGTGCTGGTATTATCCGAACAGGGCGTGCCAACCACATAGAGGCGCTCAAATCCAAGGGATTTCTCAAGAGCGCGTAAGGCGTAAACTTGGCAAGGAATACCGATCACCGCGAGCCGCCGGTAGCCTTGCGCGCGGGCGGGCTCTAACAAGGCGAGCAAGGGCGCGTAGCCCATGCGCATGCCGCGCGCTTGCGCCATGTCGCTGGCTTGGGTGATCAAGGCTGGCACGGGCCGCCATGGATCATCCGGGTCAGGTACCATGGTCAAAACGGCTTGAACCTGGCCAGTTTCCAGCAATTTCTCGGCGATTCTGGTGGTGATGCCGCTCCATTGGGCGCCAGCGCGCGGGGGCTGCAGCGTGGCGCGCTCCATGCGCTGAAACGGCCCGAAAAATAACTCATCGGGCCGCGCCGGATCGCGGGTGCGGCCATGAACTTGGGTTTCCAGCCGGTCATAGTCGGGTTTGATGAATTGGCAGGCCTGCCCGCAACGCTTAGGATCATCGGTGCGCGAAATCCCGCAATCGGTGCAGAGATGCCGGTGCGGTGCGGCCTCGCCGACCGTCATGGGTGGTGCATGGCGGCTAAAATAAGGTCAGCTTCCATTGCGCGGTCCACGCTTGCTCTTCGTGCGCACAGCACTTTCAGAATGAGGCTCGTGAGTGCGGGCCGCGCTAGCGCGCGCCGCCATGGCCGGGGCAATGATGTCTGTGGCCTTGGGCAGTTGCTGCCAGGGTGTTTCCTGCGTCGGCTCAATGATGCGCAAATCTCGATAAACCCCGCCCTCCCGGGCAAATTGCCGATTATAGAACGGATCGAACGGCAATGTATCACCCCAGCGCACGCGCATCACCTCATTTTCCAACATGAAGCGCGCCAATTTCTCTTCGCCGAGATCATCACCCCGGCTCATACTCTCGCGATGCTCACAAACCACGTCCGGGGTGAATAAAATCCGATATCCGGCTTTGCGGAGCTTCAAGCATAAATCAACATCGTTGAACGCAACGCCCAGCTCCTCGGCATCGAAACCGCCCACCTGTTCGAAAGCATCACGCCGCACTAACATGCAGGCCGCTGTGACCGCAGCCACCTCTCGGGCGGTCATGGCATGGGCGACGTAGCCAGGTTCGGCGGCGCCAAGGCCGCGAAACGCGTGGTCGGCCACACCGCCCACGCCCAGCACCACACCGGCATGCTGCACCGTACCATTCGGATAGAGCAATTTGGCGCCGATCGCCCCAGCACCCGGATCGGCCAGGGCTTCGTTCAAGAGCGTGCGCAACCAGGTTTCGTCTTTGACAAACACGTCATTGTTCAAAAACAGCAAATAGGGATAGCGCGCAGCGGCGACGCCGCGATTATTGATCGCTGAATAATTGAATGGCTCTGCGATTTTCAAAACCCGCGTATCGGGCAGATTACCGTGGTCGACGGCAAATTTTTCAGCGTCCACGCCATCGGACCAATTATCCAGCAAAATGATTTCATATTTCACGCCGCTGGTGTGTTTGCGGATCGCCTCGACGCATTGGCGGGTCAACGCAATGTGATTGCGATACGGGATCAGGATCGACACGCCCGGATCGGCCTGACTGGTGAACTGGGTTTGGTAGCATGTGAGCGCCCCGCGCCGTTCGACTTTGGCCGCGAGGCGGCGGCGCTTCAAATGCTCGGCAACTGCCACCTCGCCGGCAAGGGCCGCGCGCGGCTTGGCGCTCGCACCGCCTGCGGTGGATTGGGCGGTGATGCGCCAATGGTACAAAATTTCGGCGACGTGATGAACCTCGTCCGCCCGCAAATGCTCGGTCAGGCGCAACAGCAAATCATGATCCTGCGCACCATCGAAGCGCGGATCAAGCCCGCCCGCTGCGCGCACCAAGGCGGTTTCCGCAATCACCAAATGACAAACATAATTGAGGTCGAGCAAGAACCGATAATTGAAATCGGGTTTGAAATTCGGCTCACTCACCCGCCCGCGCGCATCGATTTTATCTTCGTCGGAATAAAGCAGCCGCGCCCCGGTTGCCGCCTGAGCGCGCATCATCACTTCGAGTGCGCACGGGATCATGACATCGTCATGATCGAAAAACGCGACGAAATCGCCCTGGGCCGCGCCAAGTGCCAAGTTGGTCGCGGCGGCAATGCCGCCATTTTTCGCCTGGGTGAGCACCCGAATGCGCGGATCAAGCTTAGCCAGCTCCGCTAGGGTCGCGCTCAGCGTATCGTCCCGGCTGGCATCATCAACCAGGATTAATTCCCAATGCGGATAGGTTTGCGCACGCACCGAATCGACCGCCGCCAGAAATTCCGCGAGCACCGGGCGGTAAACTGGGCACAGCACGGAAACGCGCGGTTCGGCGGTTAACCCGCCGTAGCGCTGGGTCGCGCGGGGGAGGATCAAGGGGGCGTTTTGCTCAGCCCAGCTCGGATAATCGGCCAAAGAATAGCGATCCGTGGGCAGGGCGGCCTTCAGGTCGCGGCGCAAATTATAGGCAAACCGAAACATCTCATCGGTTCGCTCAATCATCGCGGCGATCTGGCTGCGCTCTTGGGATGTGGGCACGCTAATCTCAATCGGCGCACCGCGCAGCTGCACACGCTCAGGCATCGCGTGAAAATCGAGCTTGACCAGGCGGCCCAGTCGCAGCGCCGGGGGGAGCACGAAGGAAAAGCCGCACGCCGGATCACAGCCGAGGGCCTCGGCAACGTCGCCGCGAAATTGATCGGCGACAAGCTCGGTCAGCGGCTGACCTTGGGCCGTCACCATCAACCGCACGCCGCCCGATTTTTCATTGCTGCGTTGATCAACGCGCAGCGCCCAGCCCTGGATCAAGCCATCCACCAAGCCGTCAAGCACGCCATCGATCCGGACTTGCCGGGTCAGGCAAAAATGCAATTCAGGTAAAATAATGCCGCCGCGCCCGGGTAGATGGATCGGCACGCCGTCAATCCCGGCCAGCGACAGCACATGGCGTAGCCCGTCCTGATACTTGGCCGGGATCGCATATTCGAAACCCACTTTGGTGCTCGGCAGGTTGAGTGCGGACACGTCTGGCCGGTTGACGTCGCAGGTCAGCACGTCGGCAATGGCACCATCGATCATCACGCGCATCGTTAGGGGCGTCGCTGGATCGATCGGGTCAAACGCCCATCCCGCAATTTCCGCATCTTCGATCCGGTCGAGAAAACCGAGAATGGGCCGCATTGTCGGGCGTGGCGCACGGCGGGTCGGGGCTGCGGGGGGCGATTTTTTCATCATCATCCAATCAATTGAAACTCAACCGATAATCATTCAACCGGCGATCCCGGTGCGAATTTGTTTGCCCGTGATTGCAACCCGATCCGTCTTGATGACGTTAACCAATTAAACGGTCGCGTTCAATGTGCGATTGCAGCATTTTCGGTCGTGGGGCCGATTTGTGGCACCGCGCTTGCGTCGGCCTGCTGGTCTGTGTAAAAGCCGGGCTTCCGCGCGATCCCGTCGCGAGTCCGGGCCAGTTGGCATGCCCGGCCGCACACCGCGCACCCGCCGAGCGGGCACGGAGATAAGGAGACAGAAAATGCCGAAAATGAAGACCAAATCGTCGGTCAAAAAGCGATTCAAAATCACCGCAACTGGCAAAGTGCTGGCCGGTCATGGCAATAAGCGCCATGGTTTGATCAATCGCTCGCAAAAAATGAAGCGCACCAATCGCGGCACCATGGCTCTGCCCGAGCAGGACGGCAAAACCGTCAAGCAATGGGCCCCCTACGGTCTCAATTAAGGAGCGCAGCACATGGCACGCGTAAAACGGGGCGTTACCGCCCATGCTCGTCACAAAAAAATTCTCGATCAATCCAAGGGCTTCGTTGGCCGGTCCTCGACCAGCTACCGGATCGCGTTGGAGCGCCTGGAAAAGGCGTTGCGCTACGCCTATCGTGATCGCCGGGTAAAAAAGCGCGAGTTCCGCTCGCTCTGGATTCAGCGCATCAATGCGGCGGTGCGCGAGCACGGCATGACCTATAGCCAGTTCATCAATGCGCTGAAGCTCGCGAATATCGAGCTTGACCGTAAGGTGCTGGCCGCCATGGCGTATGATGACGCCGAGGGCTTCGCCGCCATCGTGCAAGCGGCCAAGGCGGTTCACGCCGGCTGATTTCGGCATACCACCCGTGCCGCTGCTCAATGAAATGAGGCGGCGCGGGCGGAACCAATGGCGACCAGATTTTTGCGAAATAACCGCGCGCACGACTCCCATGAGTGGTGTTCGGCATAGGCGCGGCAATGATCGCGATTAATGGTCAACGCGCCCAAGCAAGCGGCCCCTAAATCCTCATCAAGCACACCGACTGCCGGTTCAGCGCCGCCGATCACATCGCGCGGTCCGGCGACCGGATAGGCCGCAACCGGCGTCCCGGCGGCGAGGGCTTCAAGCACGACCAAGCCGAATGTGTCGGTCCGGCTGGGAAACACAAACACATCGGCGGAGGCAAATAGGCTGGCGAGGGACGTGCCTTGCCGCGTGCCAAGGAAATGCGTGTGGGCGCCCGCATAGCGCTGCTCCAATGCAGCGCGGGCTGGGCCATCGCCGACAATCACCTTGCTGCCGGGCAAAGCGAGGTCAAGAAAAGCGGGCAGGTTCTTCTCCACCGCCAGCCGCCCGACCGAGAGGAAAATCGGCCTCTGATAGGGCAGGGGCGTGGCCCGGCTCGGGTGAAACAAGGTGGCATCGACACCGCGTGACCAGAGCAGCGTTTTGTCAAAACCGCGCGCTGCCAGCTCGGTCGCAAGCCCGGTGGTGGCAACCATCACGCCAGCGCCTTGATGATGAAACCGGCGCAACCATGCATAGGCCATGCGGCGCGGCACCAGCAGCCGTGCGGCGAGATAATCGGGAAATCTCGTATGGTAGGCGGTGGTAAAGGTCATCCCGAGTGAGCGGGCGCAGCGCGCCGCGCTGAGGCCGAGCGGTCCTTCCGTGGCGATGTGCAACGCATCGGGCGAAAAATCCTCGATCATTCGCCGTAATCGGCGGCCACCGCCAATGGTGAGTCGAATTTCCGGATAGGTTGGGCAAGGGAGGGTGCGAAATCGATCTGGCCCGATCACCGATACCACATCGCCCGCTGCGATCAGCCGTTCCGCCACCATGGAGAGTGTGCGCACCACCCCGTTGACTTGCGGGTGCCACGCGTCCGAAATAATTAAAATCCTCCCCGGTTCAGGCAGGTTCGGCATCCATCACTACGCGGCGCGGCGTTGCCTTGCGCGGCGCTACGAACGAGAATTTGTTCAACGCTGCCCAATCGATCAGCTCAAGCCGGCCATCGAAATGCTCGACCAATGCGGTGCAGCTTTCAACCCAATCACCATCATTGATGTAGAGCACACCATCGACCATGCGCATTTCCGGATGGTGAATATGACCGCACACCACGCCATCGAAGCCGCGCGCCGCCGCATCGGCGGCGAGGGCGGTTTCGAACCGGTCGATCGCCTTCACCGCCTCCTTCACCTGCCGCTTCAAATAGGCCGATAGCGACCAGTACGGATAGCCCAGCCGGGCGCGGATCAGGTTGAAATACCGATTGGCGACCAGCGCACCCGTGTAGGCCCAATCGCCCAGCAGGGCGAGGATTTTGGCATAGCGCACCACTGAGTCGAATTGATCGCCATGGATCACCAATAAGCGCTTGCCATCGGCGGTGCGGTGCTCGGCCTCGTTGAGCAGCTTGATGCCCGCCACTTCCAATCCGAGCGGCAGAAACCGCCGCACGGCCTCGTCATGATTACCGGGCACGTAGGTAACCCGTGCGCCGCTGCGCGCTTGGCGCAATATTTCAGTGATTACCGCGTCATGCATCTTATCCCAATACCAAAACCGGCTCACCCGCCAGCCATCGATAATGTCGCCGACCAGATAAAGATGATCGGTGGAGACGCGCTGGAGAAAATCAGCGAGGAACTCGGCCTTACAGCCACGAGTGCCGAGATGCGTGTCCGAAATGAACACGCTGCGATAGCGCGGGGTCACTAGAGATGCTGTCATGCGGGTTCCGATACGCGATCGCGCCGCGTTGCACCTAATGAAACTCTGATGACAGAGTCTTGATTTTTACAAATTGATGACGTTCGCGCGTTGGCCAGCGTCTCCCGTTCGGTGCCGCCTGCTTGCGGTGCTTGGCAACGCGGCATACGGTGGCGGCTTATTAGGGGGAACCGTCATGACCAATCTTGATAGCCGACAATTCCGGCTCATCCGCCGCCCGGTCGGGCATGTCAAACGCGAGGATTTCGAATTTCGCACCGAAGCCGCACGCTCGCCGGCGTCCGGCGAAATCATGGTGGGCGTCGATTATATCTCGCTTGATCCCGCGATGCGTGGCTGGATGAACGAGGGCAAATCCTACATCCCGCCGGTCAAGTTGGGCGAGGTGATGCGGGCGGGCGCTGTGGGCACCGTCATTGAAAGCAAAGATGCGGGCTTTGCTCCTGGCGATGTGGTAACCGGCGCATTGGGCGTGCAGAGCATCGCGACCATTGGGGCAAAGGATTGCATGAAAATCGATCCGAGCTTGGCCCCCAAGCCCTTGTTTCTCTCCGCGCTGGGGATGACGGGGATGACTGCCTATTTCGGCTTGCTGGAGGTGGGCGAGCCGCAGGCAGGTGAGACGGTGGTGGTGTCCGGTGCGGCGGGGGCGGTTGGTGCCTTGGTGGGCCAAATTGCCAAAATCAAAGGCTGCCATGTTGTCGGCATTGCCGGCGGTGCCGATAAATGCCGTTATATTGTTGATGAGCTCGGCTTTGATGCGGCAATCGACTATAAATCCGAATCGGTTTCAGCCAAGCTGCGCGAATATTGTCCTAAGGGCATCGATATTTATTTCGATAATGTCGGCGGGCAAATACTCGATGATTGTCTAGCGCAAATTCGCTTGCGTGCGCGCATCGTGATTTGTGGGGCGATTTCGCAATATAACAACACTACGCCGATTAAAGGCCCGGCGAATTATCTCTCTCTACTGGTTAATCGGGCCCGCATGCAAGGCATGATCGTGTTCGATTATGCTGATCGCTACGAGCTGGGGGTGCGCGACATCGCGGGCTGGCTGAAACAGGGCACGTTGAAAAGCCGCGAAGACATTGTCGATGGCATCGAAACTTTTCCTGAAACACTGCAGAAGCTGTTTACCGGCGAAAATTTCGGCAAGCTGATTTTGAAAGTTTGAACCAACAGCAATCCCCCGCGCCGCGTACATATTGCGCGGCGAGCGGGATTGTGCAACATTATGCATAAGTTCAACAAATCGCCGGGGACGTTCTGTGTTTCTGATATTGCCAATTTCAATAACCAAGCATCATCATCGATGACATCTTCGATTCTTGAGGCCCGTGGCCTGTCAAAAGGATTTCGAGGGTTCATGGCGGTGCAGGGGGTTGATTTCGATATTGAACAGGGCAGCATTCATGCCTTAATCGGTCCAAACGGTGCCGGCAAAACGACCTGTTTCAATTTGTTGACCAAATTCTTGCAGCCGACGGCGGGCACAATCCGCTTTGAGGGCCATGACATTACCAGGCTGGCGCCGGCGGACATCGCCCGGCGTGGCATGGTGCGCAGCTTTCAGATTTCAGCGGTGTTCGGCCATATGACCGCTTTGGAGAATGTGCGGATTGCGCTGGCGCGCGCCCGTGGTGGTAATTTCGATTTCTGGCGCGGTGAAAAAATCCTCAGCCGATATAACGAGCAAGCTCAGGCGCTGCTAGCGGATGTCGGGCTTGATGATCATGTCGATACCCAGGCCGCGTTGTTGTCCTACGGGCGCAAGCGGGCGCTGGAAATTGCCACCACTCTAGCGCTCGATCCACGCCTGATGCTGCTCGATGAACCTACCGCCGGCATGACGGAGGCTGATGTCGAGCGCATCGTCGCGTTGATCCGGAAAATTCGCCAGGGACGCACGATTTTAATGGTTGAACATAATCTCTCGGTCGTGTCCGGCCTGTCTGACCGGATCACGGTGCTGGCGCGTGGCCGGGTGCTGGCCGCGGGCGATTACGCGACGGTTTCGCGTGATCCCGCCGTCATCGAGGCTTATCTCGGCTCGGACCATTCCGGGGTCGATTATGTCTGATACGCCCATGCTGAGCATCGCCGATTTGAATGCGTGGTATGATGAAAGCCATGTGTTGCACGGCATCGGTCTCGAGATCCATGAGGGCGAATGCGTCACCTTGCTCGGCCGTAACGGGGCGGGAAAATCGACCACCCTTAAATCGATCATGGGATTAGTGCCCCGCCGCTCTGGCCATATTCGCTTTCAAGGCGTCGATCTGATCGCCGCGCGGCCCGATCAGATCGGTCGCGCCGGTATTGGGTTTTGCCCTGAAGATCGCGGGATTTTTTCTGGTCTTACGGTTGAGGAAAATCTGCTGCTGCCGCCGGTGATTGGGCCGGGCGGTATGGCTCTTGATGATATTTACGCGCTGTTTCCCAATTTACGGGAACGCGGCAAAAGTGCTGGCACCAAATTATCCGGCGGTGAGCAACAAATGCTTGCCATCGCCCGGATTTTGCGTACCGGCGCTCGGCTTTTGTTATTTGATGAACCCACCGAGGGCTTGGCGCCGGTGATCGTTCAACAAATCGCCGCCATGATCGGCGAAATCAAGCGTCGCGGCTTTACCATTCTGCTGGTCGAGCAGAATTTCCGCTTCGCCTCGCAACTCGCGGACCGGCATTATCTGATCGAGCATGGTCAGGTGGTGGATATGATTACCCGCGACCAACTTCCTGAGAAGCAAGAGATACTGCATCAGCGACTCGGGATCTAATCAATGTTTCATCAGCTCAACGGGAGAAACTGACAATGACGATATCAAGACGAACTCTGATCGGTAGTGCCGCAACCGGCGCGGCCATGGCCAGCCTGCCGATGGGCCGGGCGCGTGCCGCTGGTGGTAAATCCATCAAGATCGCGGTGATCAGCGATTTTTCCGGTCCCTATCGTGACGATGGCGGCCCGACCTCGGTTGCCTGCGTTGAACAAGCCGTTGCCGATTTCGGCGCGACGCAAAAGGGCTATAATGTCACCGTGTTGAAGGGCGATCACCAAAACAAGCCTGATGTCGGCACCGCCCTGGCCCGGCAATTTTATGACCAAGGTGTTGATTTGGTCATCGATGTGCCCAACACTGCCGTCGCAATCGCGATCAATGGCGTGGCGCATGATAAAAACCGCGCCTTCATCGATTCCGGCGCGGCGGGTTCCTCCCTCACTGACAAATTCTGCAACGCGCAGAGCATCCACTGGACGTATGACACCTACATGCTCGCCCAATCGACCGGCGGTGCCATGGTCAAGGCCGGTGGCAAAAGCTGGTTCTTCGTTACCGCTAATTACGCCTTTGGGCATTTGCTGCATGATCAAACAGCAGCAGTGGTCAAAAGCCATGGCGGCACCGTGGTCGGCAACGTCAATTATCCGTTCCCGCAGACGACCGATTTCTCCTCTTTCTTGATCCAGGCAGAATCTTCGGGTGCGCAAGTGCTCGGCCTCGCCAATGCCGGCGCCGATACTGTGAATTCGATCAAACAGGCGCATCAATTCGGCCTGACCAAAAAAATGAAAATCGCGGGTCTGCTCGTGTTCATCAACGATGTTCACGGCATGGGCTTGGATATCGCGCAGGATTTGATCCTTACCGAGAGCTTCTATTGGAACCTGAATGATCGCACGCGCGCCTTCACCAAGCGCGTGCTGCCGCGCACCCCAACCAATTATCCCTGCATGGACCAAGCCGGATGCTATTCGGGCACGCTGCACTTCCTGAAAACTGTCCACGCCATGAATAATATGGCAGCGGTCAAGAACGGGGCAGAGCTGGTCGCGGCGATGAAGAAAATGCCAACCGATGATGACGCGTTCGGCAAAGCCTATATCCGCGAGGATGGCCGGTTTATGTGCACGGCCTATTTGTTCAAGGTGAAAAAGCCTGGTGAGAGCAAAATCCCCTGGGATTACTACACGCTGCTCGCCTCCACCCCGGCCAATAAGGCTTATATGCCGATGTCCGAGGAAACGGCCTGCAAGCTCATCAAGACCTGATCGGTAGCGCCCCACCATGATGATGATTTTCGGCAAGCCAGCGCCGCTTTTGTTCGGGCAATTATTGCTCGGCATTATTAATGGCTCGTTCTATGCCATGCTCTCGTTGGGCTTGGCGATCATTTTCGGCCTCTTGCGGGTGATTAATTTCGCGCATGGGGCGTTATTCATGGTGGGCGCTTTCGTCACCTGGGGCTTGTATCACTATGTGGGAATTGGCTTCTGGCCGGCGCTTGTCATCGCGCCGGTCATTGTCGCTGCTCTTGGCTTGGGTATCGAGCGTGGCTTGATCCGCTTCACCTATAAGCTCGATATTCTTTATGGTCTGCTTCTAACATTCGGCCTCGCGTTAGTTCTCGAGGGATTATTCACCAACGGATTCGGCAGCTCCGGCGTGGCGTATAACGCGCCGGATCTGTTGTCCGGTGTTGTCGATCTGGGCTTCATGTTTCTCCCCGTCTATCGCGGATTTGTCATTGGTGCTGCGATTGTCATTTGCACCGCCGTTTGGTTCACGATTGAAAAAACCAGGCTTGGCGCGTTATTGCGTGCCGCCACTGAAAATCCATCCTTGGTTCAAGCCTTCGGCGTTAATGTGCCGCGCTTGATCGCGCTGACATTTGCCGGTGGCGTTGGCCTTGCTGGGCTCGCCGGCGTGCTCGCGGCGCCGCTATACTCGGTTAATCCGAATATGGGCAGCGCCTTGATCGATACGGTGTTTGCAGTCGTCGTCATTGGCGGCATGGGCTCGATTGGCGGGGCCATCCTCACTGGCTTCGGGCTTGGCATTATTCAAGGCTTTACCGAAGTGTTTTATCCGCCAGCCTCCTCGGTTGTGGTGTTCGCGGTGATGGCGATTGTTTTGCTCACCCGCCCAGCCGGGCTATTCGGAAAGGCGGCATAATGTCAGAGACCGCTCTGCCCAAGGCGCCATCGCGCGACGTGATTTGGGGTTTCACTGGCGCACAATCAGTAGCGTTTATACTGATGCTTGCGACATTGGTCATTGCACCCTTCGTTGCCTATCCGGTCTTTCTGATGCAGGTTATGTGCTTCGCCATTTTCGCGATGGGCGCTAATTTGTTGATGGGATATACCGGCCTGCTGTCGCTCGGCCAGGCGGCCTATTTCGGTATGGGGGCTTATGTTGGTGGGTATGCGGTGCAAACCCTGCATCTGACGCCCGAGGCGGGCGTGGCGCTGGGCGCCCTCACCGGTGCTGCGATTGGCGCGGTGTTTGGTTGGCTCGCGATCCGCCGGCAAACTATTTATTTTGCCATGATCACGCTCGCCCTCGCGCAGTTCGTCAATTTCTTCGCCGTGCAAGATACCGGCTTCACCGGTGGCGAGAACGGCATGCAAAATATCCCGCGCGGTCGGGTGGCGGGAATTATTTCGCTCCATAGCGATTTGCATTTATACGTCTTCGCGCTGGTGGTGTTTTTGATCGCCTTTCTGTTTGTGCATCGGGTGGTGCATTCACCCTTCGGTCAGGTGGTGAAGGCGATTCGGGAAAATGAAAATCGCGCGATTTCGCTCGGCTATAAACCGGCGCAGTATAAATGGATCGTGTTCACCATTGCGGCTGGCCTCGCCGGGTTGGCGGGCGCTCTGAACGCATTGGTCACGCATATCGTCACCTTGACTGATGTTGGCAACGCAACGTCGGGCATTGTGGTGTTGATGGTGCTGGTCGGCGGTATTGGCACGATTTATGGACCGTTGATTGGCGCTGCGATCATCATCGCGATGCAATATTATCTAGCCAGCTTCAGCGATTGGGTTACCGTCATCCAAGGCGTTATCTTCATCGCGTGCGTATTGTTGTTTCGGCGCGGCATTATTGGAGAATTGGCGGCAAAGCTCAAATTCGCTCTATAGTTCAAGCGGCAACCGGGGGACAAGATGGCAACAATCGATCTAACATCCTATGATGCCACAGCGATTGCGCAGCTGATTGCCGAGCGCAAAATCAGTGAAGCCGAAGTGCTTGACGCCACACTGGCCCGCATTGATGCGCTGGAGCCAAAGCTGAACGCCATTGCGGTCGATACCCGCGATCGGGCGCGCAGCCAACTTGCCAGCCCGCAGGCTGGAAAATTCGCGGGCGTGCCGTTTTTGCTGAAGGATCTGGCGCAGGATTACGCAGGCATCCGGATGACCATGGGCTCACGCGCTACGCGCAACAACGTCCCCACCACCAATGCCACCTATGTCGATCGCTGCTTAGCCGCTGGCCTCGTGATTGTCGCGACCACCACAACACCCGAGCTGGGCCTTAAAGCGATTACCGAGACGGCGCTGCACGGCGCCTCGCGCAATCCGTGGAACACCGAACGCACGCCCGGCGGTTCCTCCGGCGGCTCCGGCGCAGCGGTGGCGGCGCGCTATGTGCCGATGGCCGGGGCTTCCGATGGCGGCGGTTCAATTCGCATCCCTGCCGCGTTTTGTGGCCTGTTCGGCCTGAAGCCCTCTCGTGGCCGCATTCCCGAAGGCCCAGCCGCCGGCGAGCTATGGGAAGGGGCGGTGTGCAGCCATACCCTCACCCGCTCCGTGCGCGATTCCGCCGCCATGCTCGATTGCTTGGCGGGCCCAGCCCCTGGTGAGCCATTCAATATTGCGCCGCCGCTGCGCCCGTACAGCGAAGAGGTGGGCGTCGATCCGGGCCGCTTGCGCATCGGGTTCTCGACGCGCTCGCCCATTGGTGGCCGGGTTGATGCCGAAAATATCACCGCCGTGCGCGAAGCTGCCAAATTGTTGGAATCGCTCGGCCATTACGTTGAAGAAGCCGAACCGGCGATTGACGGCAAAGCGCTCGCGCAGAGCTACATGACGATGTATTTCGCTCATGTCGCTGCCCTGATGGCGCAGGTCATGGCGCAAACGGGCGCCCCGGCGACTGATTTTGAAACCGACACTCGCGCCCTTGCCCTGCTTGGCCGGGCGCTCTCTGCCGGTGATTTCGTCACCTCGGTGCATGGTTGGAACAATTATGCCCGCGCGCTCGGGGCGTTCCACCAACGTTATGATCTATTCCTCACGCCAACCGTCGCGATGGCGCCGTCGAAAATCGGTGAGCTTGCAACGCCACCCGCGCAAGAACGCTTGGCCAAGATCGCGATTACTTTGCGGGCTGGAAAACTGATGCTGAAATCTGGCATCATTGATGATTTGGCATTTCGCAATCTCGAGCGCACGCCCTTCACCCAACTCGCCAATTTGTGCTTTGTGCCCTCAATGTCGGTGCCGCTCCATCACAGTGCCGAGGGCCTGCCGGTCGGGGTGATGTTCACCGCCAAATTCGGCGGAGAAGACATTTTATTCCGTCTCGCCGCACAGCTCGAGCAAGCCGCGCCTTGGGAGCAGCGTCGCCCACCAATCTAATCAGGCGGCGCTTGCTGCAGGCCCCGCTGGGCTGATAGGCTGCGCTATGACCACCGATTCCTTCGTTCATTTGCGTGTGCATTCTGCCTATTCGCTATCGGAAGGCGCGATCAAGCCCGATAAAATCGCCTCGCTCGCCCGTGCTGATGCCATGCCGGCGGTGGCGATCGCGGATAGCGGCAATTTATTTGGCGCCATCGAATTTTCCCAAGCCTGTATGAATGCGGGTGTACAGCCGATCCTTGGTTGCCAGCTTGGCCTTGCCCGCACCGATAATCCAGCCCTGCCGCCTGATCCGATCATCGCCCTCGCTCAAAATGCGGAAGGTTTCGATAATCTCTCGAAACTTTCCTCCGCCGGATTTCTCGAACCCGGCCTGAGCGGCAAACCGCAAATCAGCATCGAGACCCTGGCGCGTCATCATGCAGGTCTGATCCTGCTCACCGGTGGCCGCTTTGGTCCGATTGGCCGGCTGCTGGGCGAAGCGCAACAAAGCGAAGCAAACCGCTTGCTCAGCACGCTGCTCGACATTTTTGGCGATCGTTTGGCCGTTGAGCTGGAGCGGCATTTTCTCCCCGCAGAGCGCGCGGTGGAACCAGGTTTGATCGCCCTCGCTGAAGCTGCGGGGGTGCCGTTAGTGGCCACCAATGAATGTTTCTTTGCCAAACCGGAAATGCATGAGGCACATGATGCGCTGCTGTGCATCGCCGAGGGCCGCCTGCTCGCCGAAGCCGAGCGCCGCCGCGTTACCCCCGAGCATTGGTTCAAACCCGCGCGCACCATGCGCACCCTGTTCGCCGATTTACCGGATGCCTGCGATAACACGCTGTATATTGCGCAGCGTTGCGCAATCGCTGCCCCAACCCGCAAACCGCTTCTGCCTATTTGTCCAAAAATCCACCCCGGCAGCACCGAGGCTGAAACCCTGCGCACCATGGCGCGTCAAGGTTTAGCCCGCCGCCTCGCCGCGATGAATGCCGATGCGCCAACCGCCGCCCGCTACAGCGAACGGCTGGAGTTCGAGCTCACTATTATCGAGCAAATGGGCTTTCCCGGCTATTTCCTGATCGTCGCGGATTTCATTCAATGGGCCAAGCAGCAAGGCATTCCGGTTGGCCCTGGTCGTGGTTCGGGTGCCGGCTCGCTCGCCGCCTACGCGCTGTTGATTACGGATATCGACCCGATCCCGTTTAACTTGCTGTTCGAGCGCTTTTTGAATCCAGAGCGCGTATCGATGCCTGATTTCGATATCGATTTTTGCCAGGAACGGCGCGACGAAGTCATCGATTACGTCAAACGCGAATATGGCGCAGACCGCGTGGCGCAAATCATCACGTTCGGTAAACTTCAAGCCCGTGCCGCCGTGCGCGATGTTGGGCGCGTGCTCGGTATGCCCTATGGACAGGTCAATAAAGTCGCTGAGGCTACCCCAAACAATCCGGCGAAGCCGATCCCGCTTGCCGAAGCGATTGAGGCTGAGCCGCGCCTGCGCGAGATGCGCGATTCCGATGAAGCCGTGCGTCGCTTGCTGGAAATCGCTCTGCAGGTCGAAGGGCTCTATCGCCACGCCAGCACCCATGCTGCGGGCGTCGTGATTGGTGATCGGCCGTTAGCCGAGTTGGTGCCGCTCTATAAAGACCCGCGCTCGGATTTGTTGATCACCCAATATTCGATGAAATATGTCGAAAGTGCCGGGCTGGTTAAGTTCGATTTCCTTGGCTTGACCACATTGACCATTCTGGATCGGGCGGTGAAATTCCTGCGCGGGCTTGGCACCGAACTTAATCTTGCCAGCATCCCGCTGGATGACAAAAAAACATATGATATGCTTGCGCGCGGCGAAGCAGGGGGCGTGTTCACCTTCGAAACCCAGGCTTTCCGCGATGTCTTGAAGCAAATGCGTCCGGATCGCTTTGAAGACCTCGTCGCCGCGCAGGCGTTAGGCCGTCCCGGCCCGATGGCGAATATCCCGGCTTATTGCGCCCGCAAACATGGCGAGGCGTGGGAACCGCCGGACCCGATGTTGCAGCCCATTCTTGCCGAAACCTATGGCATCATGGTCTATCAGGAGCAGGTGATGCAAATCGCGCAGCTCATGGCCGGCTATAGCCTTGGCGCCGCCGATTTGCTGCGCCGTGCGATGGGTAAGAAAATTCGCGCCGAAATGGAAGCCCAACGAAAAATCTTTGTGGATGGTGCCGCAACGAAAGGTGTGAGCGAAGCCAAAGCCATCGAAGTGTTCGATCTGATGGCCAAATTCGCTGATTATGGCTTCAATAAATCTCACGCCGCCGCCTATGCCCTGGTTTCTTATCAAACCGCGTGGCTGCGCGCCAATCATCCCGCCGCCTTCATCGCCGCCTGCATGTCGCTCTCGCACACCAATCACGAAAAACTCGCGGCTTTGAAGCAAGATGCGCAACGCCTCGGCATCACGGTGCTTGCCCCTGACATTAATGCGTCGGACGCTGATTTCACCGTGGAGACAATGCCTGATGGGCAGTTGGCAATTCGTTACGCCCTCGCTGCGATCAAACGTGTGGGCGAAGGTGCCATGCGCGAAGTTGTGGCGGCGCGCGGTCGCACAAAATTCCGCGATCTGGCTGACTTCGCCGCCCGCGTCGATCCCAAGGCGTTGAACAAAGCGCAGATCGAGCAGCTCGCCAAAGCAGGCGCTTTTGACACGCTCAATTCAAACCGGGCACAGGTCGCTGCCGCCGCCGAAACCATTTTGCGTCGCGCTCAGGCCGAGGCCTTGTCGCGCAGCTCCGGCCAAATCAGCATGTTCGCCACTGAAAGTGCGCCCGAGCCGTTGCAACTGCCCGACATTCAGGATTGGCCGCCGCTCGAACGGCTCGGCTTCGAAGCCGAAGCGATCGGCTATCACCTCACCGCTCACCCGCTCGATACATATCACGCCGCCTTGAAACGTCTCGGGGTCATCGCCTCCAACCGCATTGAACCCACGGCCCGCGCAGGCATCACCCGCGCCAAGCTCGCGGGCGTGGTGATCAGCCGCAAAGAGCGCACCACGCGCACCGGCAGCCGCATGGCTTGGGTTTTGTTGTCCGATCAGGCGGGCAGTTTCGAGGTCACATTATTCTCCGAAATTCTCGCCCGCACGCGCGATAACCTAACTGAGGGCACAGCGTTGCTTATCAATACTGAATTGCGGTTGGACGGTGAAACCCTCCGCGTTACCGCCCTAGACGTCGATTTGCTGGATCGCGCGGCTGCCGAGGCCGGTGGGGGTCTGCGCATTGAAATTGACCGGCCCGACGCCCTCGCCCCGTTGCGCGCTTTGCTCGACCGCGAAGGGCGCGGCAAGGGCAGGGTGCTGATCGCACCGCGTATTGGCCACGGCACTCATCTCGATATTGCGCTGCCGGGAGGCTTTAAAGTCTCGCCGCGCCTCGCCCAGGCCGTCCGGCTGGTCGCCGGCGTTGCCGCCGTTGCCGAGCTCTGACCAAGGCTGCGTTTTGCGTCATCCGGCGCGGATGCTATGGTGTTGTTGATGGAAATGCGTCCTCCGAAACCGGCTGCCCCCCGCGAGCCTCTCTTGGTTGCTCTGGGCGAACGGGTGCGGTTGTTGCGCGCCCGCAAGGCCATGCCGCGCCGCGTGCTGGCTCTCACCGCCAAAGTGTCCGAGCGGCATCTGGCCAATTTGGAAAGCGGCATCGGCAATGTGTCGGTGCTCGTTCTCCAACTTGTCGCCCAGGCGCTCGACTGCCCCATTGCCGAATTGCTTGGCGATGAAACCACCGCTACGCCTGAATGGCTGATGATCCGCGAATCGTTGCGTGGTCGTGGCGCTGAGGATTTGCAGCGTGCCCAGCGCGCCCTCGAAGCCTTGTTCGATTCGACCTCATCAACCACCACGAGGCTCGATCGGATTGCCCTGATCGGCCTGCGGGGCGCGGGTAAATCCAGCCTGGGTCGGTTGCTCGCGCAGGCATTGGGCCGCCCTTTTGTTGAGCTGGGGCGCGAAATCACCCGCATCGCCGGTGGTTCGCTCGCCGAAATCCAGGATTTATATGGCCCGACGGCTTACCGCCGCTATGAACGCCAGGCGCTCGAAGCCGTGCTGGCAGACCCCACCCGCGTGGTGATCGAAACGTCCGGCGGGCTGGTGTCCAACCCGACCAATTTCAGTCTGTTGCTGGGTAATTGCTTCACCATTTGGCTGCGCGCCGCCCCCGAAGACCACATGAAACGCGTGATCGACCAGGGTGATTTGCGGCCATTGGAGGGCAGCGATGCCGCGATGGAGGATTTGCGCATGATCCTGGCCGGGCGCGCCGCCTTTTACGCAAAGGCCGATCTGATTTTCGACACCAGTGGCAAAAGTCTCGAAGCCAGCTTCGAAAAATTGCTCGCCTTGGTCAGAATGGCGCTGAACCAGGATTAGAGCGCGATTGGTTATCATCAATCACGCTCTAATCCTGGTTTGCCGATCAATTTCATTGGTTTAGGTTGAATCTGTCGATTCAACCTAAACCAATATTGATCTAAGCCTCATCCCGTAGCGCCCCCCACAGCGATCAAAATCACCCCCGTCGATACCATGATCAGCCCAGCCGCCTCGCCACGCTTGGTGCGCTCACGCAGGAAAAAATGCCCAACGGCCAGGGTGAACAGAATTTCAATCTGCCCAAACCCACGTACCAAAGCCACATCGGTCAACGCAAACCCGGCAAACCAGAGCGCTGAGCCGCCGGCGGAGAGCACGCCAATCGGCGCTCCAAGCCGCCAAAGCCGCAGCGCGGCACGTAAATCCGCAGGCGTGCGCCACGCCATATAGCCGCCTTGGATCAGCGTTTGCAGACTATTGGTGATGGTCAGCATCAAGACCGCCTGCAGCATGATCGGCACCGAACTGGGCAGCGTGAGCGCCGCAGCCCGTTGGGCCACGGCGGTGATCGCAAACGCGGTCCCCGCACCCAACCCGCACAAAGCCGCCGGTTGCACCGAGGCACGCGCCAACGCGCCCAGCGACATAACCTGCCCGGCCAGCGACAGCGCAAACACCCCGGCCACGGCCAATAAAATGCCGCCCACCGCCAGCGGTGCGATATGCGCCCCTTGGAAAAACACCGAAATCACGACCAATTGCGCAGCCTCGGTCTTGGCATAGGCTGTTCCGACTACGAAATTACGGTGAGCAAAGGCTTGGATCAGCAAAACGGTGCCAAAAATCTGCCCGACCCCGCCGATCAAGCACAGCAACAGAAATTCCGCATGGATTGCCGGTATGCCGTGACCCAAAATCCACAAAACACCGCCGAGCAGCATCGCATCAATGGGCAGAGCGTAAATATACCGCACAAAGCCCGCCGCGCCGACGGGCAACACCCCGCGCAGCCGGGCCTGCAGCGCCGTGCGCCATACCTGAAAGATCGCAGCCCCAATCGTCACCAAAATCCAGGCTGGAACCACCACCGATGGGGTCGATCAGGCCTGTGTCGACGCCATATGCACGCAAAACCGTGCCCCAATCGCCACGACCTCGGCAACCACAGCAAGCCCCAAAGCCGCATCCGCCTGGGTCGCATCGCCCAGCGCTGAATTCGGGGCCACTTGGTCGTAATCAACCGGCGCATTGATCGGCATGCCTTCAAACCCCAACGTGCCAAAATCGGTAACCGGCAAGCCCAGCATCGTGCCGGGATTTGTCGGTGGCACGGCCAGATCGCGCCGCATCGCGGGGCTGCGCAGCGCCAAGCCGATCGAGGCCAGCGGCTCGCCGCCATGACCAAATCGCGCCGGTGCCGGGCCAATCCGGCGTTCCATCACCCGCTTGGCCACCTGCCAGAGCGGAAACGAGGGAATGATTGGCCCGCCCTCGCGCCGCACTTGCCTGGTTACCTCATGCACCACCGGCGCATTGCCGCCATGGCCGTTTAACACCATCAGCCGGGTTAATCCGTGATCCAGCAGATTCTGGATCATTTCCGCCAGCACCAGCCCCAAAGTCGCCGGGCGCAGCGCAATCGCGCCGGGGGCCGAGGCAAAATGATCCGCCGCCCCGAACGGCACGGTGGGCGCGGCCAAACAATAGGTGCCTACCGAGCTCGCCGCGTTGGCGATGAGTTGTGCCATCATGCTGGTCAGGCGAAAATCACCCATCGGTGCATGCGCGCCTTGATCTTCGGTGCTGCCCATGGGCAACAGGATGATCGGGTTGCTGGGTTGCATCGCCTTGAACTCGGCGCTCGTCAGATCGTCCAATCGATATTTCATCCGGGCCTCCCCCGTTCGATTCGGAGGGTACGCTAGACGTTTCGCTCCGTGACTGGCAATGGTTTGCCGAGATTGAGGAACCTAATTATGGCAAAATCGCTGACTCAAACATTATCGACCATCGTACCCGTCATTCTCTGTGGCGGTTCTGGCACACGGCTCTGGCCGGTCTCGCGCAAATCCTATCCCAAACAATTCTGGCCGTTGATTTCGGCGCGCACCATGCTGCAGGAAACCGCAGCGCGCGCCACCGGGCCTGGCTTCGCCCCGCCCATCGTGGTTGCCAATGAGGATCATCGTTTCATCGTCGCCGAACAGCTCCGCGCCGGCTACCCGCTCGCTGCGCAAATTTTGCTGGAACCCGAAGGCCGCAATTCCGCGCCGGCCATCGCCGCCGCTGCGGCGCTCGCCGCCTCAAGCGACCCGGATGCGTTGCTCTGGATCATGCCGGCCGATGCCGCCATCGCCGATAGCGCAGCCCTCGCCAGCGCCTTGGCCATCGCCGCCGCGGCCGCCCGCACCGGCCTGATCGTGACATTCGGCATGCAGGCAACAACGCCAGAAACCGGCTATGGCTATATCGAGCAAGGAGCGCCATTGGCTGACGTGCCCGGAGCCTACCGAATTGCCCGTTTCATCGAAAAACCGGACCAAGCCAAAGCCGCGCATTTGATTGCGGATGGTAAACATTGCTGGAATTCCGGCATGTTTGTCGCCTCGGCCCGCACTTTGATCGACAGTTTTGCCGATTTGGCGCCCGCCGTGCTGCAAGCCGCCCGTGCGGCCCTTGCGGCGAGTCGCACGGATTTGGACTTTATTCGCCTCGGCGCCGCCGAATTCCGCGCCGCACCCTCGATCAGCTTTGACTATGCCATCGCGGAAAAAACCACTCACGCGGCTGTGGTCCCCGCCACGTTGGGCTGGTCGGATGTCGGCTCCTGGTCGGCCATTTGGGAAATCGCGGCGAAGGATGCGCAGGGAAACGCAGCGGTCGGCGATGCGCTGATCGAGGATTCGCGCAATTGCTATGTCCGCAGCGAAGGGGCAGTTACCGCCTTGCTCGGCCTTGACGATGTCATCGTGGTCACCACGCCGGATGCGGTGCTAGTCGCCGACCGCAGCCGGTCGCAAGACGTCAAAAATGTGGTGGAGCGCCTGCGCGCAACCCAGCGCCAAGAAGCCGATGCGCATACCCGCGTCTATCGTCCCTGGGGCTTTTATGAAAGCCTGATCGAGGGCGAGCGGTTCCAGGTCAAGCGTATCGTGGTGCATCCGGGCGCACGCCTCAGCCTGCAAAAACATTTCCACCGTGCTGAACATTGGGTGGTCGTCGCTGGCTCCGCCTTGGTCACCCGTGACGCCGAGACCCATCTGGTGCGGGAAAATGAAAGCCTCTATCTGCCGCTCGGCTGCGTCCACCGCTTGGAAAATCCCGGCAAAATCCCGCTTACCTTGATCGAGGTCCAATCCGGCGCCTATCTCGGCGAGGATGACATTGTGCGCCTGGAGGATAATTACGGTCGGCACTGATCCAATGCGGTGGCAATGACGCGCCGCAGCAAAAATCTGACACAGTTCGTATTTTGTTCTTGACCGAAATCGCCGTCTATGGTTGAACGGGCAGGAACGGAGCATGAACATGCAATCGGTGATCGCCCAACACGCTGATTTGCCCGGACGGGGTGTGTTACACCACCCCGCCAACCGGTTCGAGACACACCACGCCGAAGCCTTCGATGATGGGTGGGACACGCTGGCCGAGCCGGCAGCGCCCGCGCCAACCGTTCTCATCCGCGATGCCTCGCGCAGCATCCTCAGTTGGAACGAAAGCCCGGATTTGGGTTTTGATCGCGGTTTAAACCCGTATCGCGGGTGCGAACATGGCTGCGTTTATTGCTATGCGCGGCCCAGCCACGCCTATCTCGGCTACTCGCCAGGGCTTGATTTCGAGACCAAGCTGATTTTCAAGCCGGACGCCGCCAGCCTGCTGGAGCGCGAATTATCCCGTAAATCCTACAGCCCCGCGCCGATCATGCTCGGCTCCAATACCGATCCTTATCAGCCGGTCGAGCGCCAATTACGCCTGACCCGCGCCGTGCTCGAAGTGCTCGACCGGTTCAACCATCCGGTGACCATCGTCACCAAATCCGCCGGCGTGTTGCGCGATATCGATATTTTGCAGCGCATGGCGGCCCGTAACCTGGCGCGCGTACATCTCTCGATCACCACGCTCGATCCGCGTCTCGCCCGCGCCATGGAGCCACGCGCCGCCACCCCGGCGCGCCGTCTGCAGGCCATCGCGGGCCTCGCCGCCGCAAAAATCCCGGTCGGCGTGTTTGCTTCCCCGATGATCCCCGGCCTTAATGATGCCGAGCTGGAAGCAATCCTGCGCGAAGCATCCCGCGCCGGCGCGCTATACGCCAACGCGATTCTGCTCCGCCTGCCCCTGGAAGTGCGTGATTTGATAACGGATTGGCTCAACCGGATCGTGCCGGATCGAGCCGGGCGCATTCTTGCCCTGATCCGCGAGGTGCGCGGCGGTCAGTTGAACGAGGCCGCCTTTGGCCGCCGTTTCACCGGCCAAGGCCCGTATGCGGCCTTGCTCGCCGCCCGCTTTCAACGCGCCGCCCGGCAATATCAGCTCGAGCGCACACCCCCGCCGCTCGATTGCACAGAATTCGCCCGTCCCCCCGCCGCCAAACCAGTCAGCGCTCAGCTTTCACTGTTCGATGATTGAATAAAGACTGACCATCAAGGCTCACGCGTTGCGATCCTTGATGGTCACCATCCATGTTATTCGCCGGCTATCGCCTCAGGGGTCGAGCGCCCGTATCCAGCAGGGCGATAGAACACGATCCCGATCAGCAACCCGCCAATCCCGACAATTTTGGTGGTCAGATTAAACGTGCTGATCGCATACAGACCAAGCCCGATCAACGCGAGGCCGCTCAAGCCAGGAAACAAGACATATTGCACCAAATCCCATGACATTGTCTTGAAACTGTCCCGATAAACCCAAGCGCAAATCAAACCGGCCAACCCATAATAATAGCAAACCTGCACCGCAATCGCATTCACCGAGTCTGATAAAATCGCCGCAATCGAGGGCATGAAGCTCGAGATAAAAATCATCACCAACCCAACCCCCAGCAGCAGATACATCGTGCGCACTGGCGTGATGGTGCGCGGGCTGACCTTGCCGAAATAGCCGGGCAACGCACGATCGCGCCCCATCGCAAACAAGGTGCGCGAAAACTGCAACATGGTTGTCTCCAAGGTGGCAATGCTCGAGAGTATCAGCGCCAAAGCCGCCGCATAGCCGCCAGCCTTCCCCAAACCTGCCGCCACCGCCACGTGGTAAATCAAATTATCCGAAAATCCCTTAGCTTTGGCCAGCGAAAACATCATCAGGGTGGCAACGGTGAACGCGACAAACGAGGCAATGGTCACAAACACGCTCAAAAACCCACCTTGACCCGCAGAGTTGGGCGGCAAATCCTTGGTCTCCTCGGAAAGATTACAGGTGACGTCCCAGCCCCAATATAAAAACACCACAATCAACGAAGAGGCGGCAAAAGTGCCGGGCGGATAGTTAAACCCGAACCAGGACCAAGAAAACGGCGTGACCGCTGAATGTCCGGTATGCACGAACGCAGCGATTGAAATGACCAGCAAAATCGTCAACTCAATCGAGCTCATCACCACTTGAATTTTACTGGTCAGCTCAATCCCGCTGATTAAAACGAGGCCAATCACCACAAACCAACCTGCGCCAATGGCCGTGGTCAGGATCACGTTGCTGGCAAGTGCTGGATCGAACAAATCAATCGTCGCGGTGCCGAGCGGCACACTGCCGGTAATCATGAAGACCAAAGCGGCAATCAACAGCGCCCAGCCGGAAAAATAACCAAAAAACCCGCCCATCACCGATTTGGTCCATTGATAGGCCGCGCCGGCATTCGCCATTTTCCGGTTCAAACCTTTATAGGCGAGCGCGATGCCCAGCATCGGCACGGCGAAAATCAACAGCGCATTCGGCGAAACATTGCCCGACACCGCCAGCAAACCAGCAATGGCCACCGCAATGGAAAATGCCGGCGCCGAACCAGCCACCCCCATGATGATCGTTTCAAAAAATGATAGCGAATTCGCCTTAAGTTCTGTTTGCATCCGATTTAGCTCCCTTATTGATAAAGCCGTTTTTGGTTGCTCGGTTAGCGTGCTTCTGGCTTATCGTTTCTTATTATCGCTGGCAGTTTACCGGTTATCAGCGTCATGATCGGCTCCACAATCGAAACTTTTCTCGGCGACGATGTGAACCCAACCAATTTTTTGTATGTTAGATTGATAGTGCAGTCACGGGCTGTTAGTCGTATCTCAATCCTCCCATCAAGCATTCTTCAAATACGCGTCATACTCCACATCCGAGATCCGGCGGCGGAACTCGTCGATCTCCTGGCGCTTGCACGACGCGAAAATACCTTGGAATTTCGATCCAAAAATCGCCGCCGTCTGGGCCGAACCGGCAAACCGTTCGGTCGCAGCACTCCAGGCAATCGGCAATTTCGGTGCCGCAGCCCCAGTTTTGTCGCCCACCGATTCCGGGCCAGGATCGGCCTTGCTCGCCATGCCATCCAACATCGCGCCAAGCATGGCGGCAAAAGCCAGATAAGGGTTGCAATCCGCCCCCGCGACCCGGTGTTCAATGCGTGCAGCCCGTGGCTCAGCATTAATCACGCGCACCGCCGAGAGCCGATTATCATGCCCCCAATCACCAAACACCGGTGCATGCGTGCCTGGCGCAAACCGGCGAAATGAATTCGCATGCGGCGCAAACACCAGCATCGTGTCCGGCATCGCGTTCACCACGCCGCCAAGCGCATGATACAAAACGGGGCTGGGCCGGCTGGCATCGCCGGTAAATATATTCACACCCTGACGATCGAGCACCGACATATGCACATGCATGCCGCTGCCAGCCCAATTACCAAACGGCTTGGCCATAAAAGTCGCGCAAAGACCATGCTTGCGTGCAATTTGTTTCACGGCGCGCTTGAACAAAACCGCATCATCGGCAATCCGCAGCGCATCCGGTGCGTAGCGGAGCGTCACCTCGAACTGACCCGGCCCGTTTTCACTAATCAGCGTATCAAGCGCGATGCTCTGGGCGGAAGCCGCGCGCAGCAAATCGCGTAGGATCGCCTCATAATCATGGATTTCCCAAAGCCCCATCGTGTCGGTCTGCCAACCGCGCCACGCACTTTCATCAGCACCGCGCGGCGCGATGCGCTGGCCACCGGTTCGGTGCGGATCAACCAAATAAAACTCCAACTCCACCCCAACCGATGGCGTCAGGCCCTGTTCGGTGTAGCGATCCAGCACGCGGCTCAGCACGCCGCGCGGATCGGCATAAAACAATGATCCATCCGCCTCGCGCATGGTCAACAGCGCCTGGGCCGCTTGCCCCTCCGCCCATTGCATTCGCGTCACGCTGTGAGCCACCGCGATGCAATTGCCATCAGGGTCGCCCGTATCAAAAGCGATGCCGCCTTCAACGATATCGCGACCCCAAATATCGAGCAAATAGGCTGAGCGCGGCATTGCAATACCAGCGCCTAACAATGCCTCCGCCTTGTCGTGCTGCAACCATTTGCCACGCGGCACGCCGTTCACATCAATGATAAACGCCTCAATCAGCTCGCTCTCACCAAGCAGGGCTAGCCGATCTTCATGGGATGATACGATATCCATGGCCTAAATCACTGTATTTCAGAACGAACATCGGCTTGGGTTGCCAAAATCGCGCGCTTGGCGCGGGCAACCAACTCATCGATTTCGGCCTCCGTGATGGTCAGAGGCGGTGAAAACACCATGGTATCGCGCACCGCTCGCATCACTAAATTGTTAGCAAAACAATGATCGCGGCACAGCATGCCCACCCGTCCACGCTTGTCGAAAAACCGCCTTGTGCGTTTATCGGCGGTGAGTTCAATCGCGCCGATCAGGCCAGTGCCGCGAATCTCGCCAATAATCGGCTCGTCGGCCAAGGCCTCGGTCAATTTGGCACGTAGCGCGACACCCATCCGCTCCGCGCGGGCGGCAAGCCCTTCGGATTCCAAAATATCCAGATTGGCCAAAGCCACAGCGCAGGCCACCGGATGCCCGGAATAGGTGAAACCATGGTAAAACTCGCCGGTCTGATTAATCAGCACATCGGCAACCTTGTCGCCCACCAGCACCGCTGACAAGGGAATGTAACCCGAGGTAATGCCCTTCGCGAGCGTCATCAAATCTGGGGTGATGCCAAATGTCTCGCTGCCAAACATCCGTCCGGTGCGCCCAAAGCCGCAAATTACTTCATCAGCAATCAGCAAAATATCATTCTCGCGGCAAATACGCTGGATTTCCGGCCAATAGGTCTCTGGTGGAATAATCACCCCGCCCGCCCCTTGGATTGGCTCGCCAATGAACGCTGCAACATGGTCCGCGCCAATCTCGTGAATTTTCGCCTCAACCTGCTTCGCCGCATAGAGGCCAAACTCGGCAGGGCTCATCTGCCCGCCATAACCATACCAATAAGGCGGCAAGACATGGGCAAAATCAGGCAACGCCGCACCTTGGCGATGCATATCCACCATGCCGCCGGCCGCCGCCCCCAAGGTTGTTGAGCCATGGTAGCCAAATTCACGGCCAATAATCACCCGCTTCTGTGGCTGGCCCTTGGTAATCCAATAGGTGCGCGCCATGCGCAAAGCGGTGTCCACCGCTTCTGAACCTGAGCACGCAAAGAAGGCATGGTTCAAATCCCCCGGCGCCATCCGCGTCAACCGCTCGGCCAAGCGGATCACCGGGCGGGTCGCGGTTTTGAAAAAAGTGTTATAAAACGGCAGCGTTTTCATTTGCGCGGTCGCCGCATCAACAAGCTCTTGCCGCCCATACCCAACGGCAACGCACCAAAGCCCGGCCATGCCATCGAGAATCCGATTGCCAGCATCATCGGTCAAATAAACGCCCTCGGCGCTGGTGATGATTTTCACCTTGCCTTGATGCAGTGACCGATGATCGGAAAACGGGTGCAAATGATGGGCTGCGTCGGCTTCCTGCCAATCAAAGTCAGACGCGCCAGAAATAATCGAGGGATGATCGAGCATGGTAATCTCCGAATGTTAGAGCAAGGTCGCGGCACAACGCCGCACGCTACAACAATCAGGAGCGATGCGGGCTATAGCCGATGCGCGCGCAGAGCCGGAGCAACTCGGCATGGGCGTCGCGCGGAATACTATTCCCAAAAATCACCATCGCTTCTGACCTTAGTGAAATCTGATCGCCTAATCAACAAAAAAAGCGAGCCAGAACTCAGAAACTCGGCGGGGTGTTGGCGCTAATCACCTCGCATAGCTCATCGAACGGGTTGCGAAACCGGTGCGGAATCCGGCTATTGAAGTAATAAGCATCGCCAGCCCCGAGAGCTTGTTCCTGATCACCGACGGTGACGAGCAAGCGCCCGCGCACCACAATGCCCACCTCTTCGCCGTCATGACGCAACATCGCCTCGCCAGTATCCGCCCCGGGCCGATAGGTCTCGTGCAGCATCTGCAACGCCCGATCTTTGAGGCGGCGCCCAACCATGCGAAACGAAATCTGCTCTTCGAAGGCAATTTCGGTCAGGTCGGCGGCGGCAAAAAACACATCCTCCGGCGCGGTCAGATCCAGGGTGAAAAACTCCGCGAGTGACATCGGGATGCCATCGAGAATTTTCTTCAGCGATGAAATCGATGGGCTGACCCGCCCCTGCTCAATCAACGAGATCGCGCCATTGGTCACCCCCGCCCGCCGCGCCAATTCGCGCTGGGTTAGGCCGAACACTTGGCGCATGCGCTTGAGCCGCGCGCCAACCGCCGTTTCCTCGCTGGTTTCGGTCTCGTGGTCAGCCATCACCCGTGACTATGCCCCCGCGAGTGCCTGTTCGGCATCCAACACCGGCACGCCGAGCGCCTGCGCCACGGCGGGGTGGACAATCCGCCCCTCGGCGACATTCAGCCCCGCGCGCAAATGCACATCGGCCCGCAACGCCGCCTTCCAACCATGATCGGCCAATTTCAGCGCATAGGGCAGCGTCGCCTGGGTCAGGGCAAATGTCGAGGTGCGCGGCACGGCCCCTGGCATATTCGCCACGCAATAATGCACTACCCCATCGACCACATAAGTCGGGTTGTCATGGGTGGTCGCGTGGCTGGTCTCAAAGCAGCCGCCCTGATCAATCGCGACATCAACGAGCACCGCCCCCCGGCGCATCTGGCTCAGCATCGCCCGCGTCACCAGCTTCGGCGCGGAGGCACCCGGCACCAAGACCGCACCCACCACCAAATCTGCATGAAACACCGCCTCTTCGATCGCCTCGGTCGTGGCGAACACGGTTTTCAAATGCGGGCCGTAGAGATCATCAAGCTGCGCCAACCGGCCAATCGATTTGTCGAGAACGGTCACATCCGCCCCCATCCCCAGCGCGATGCGCGCGGCATTGGTGCCCACCACCCCGCCACCCAGCACAGCCACCCGCGCGGGGGGCACGCCCGGCACGCCGGCCAGCAACACCCCAAAGCCGCCATTGGCCTTTTGCAGCGAAACCGCACCCACCTGCACCGCCATCCGCCCGGCCACTTCGCTCATCGGCGCGAGCAAAGGCAGCCGCCCCAGCCCATCCGTCACCGTCTCATAGGCAATCGCGACACAGCCGGACGCCATCAGCAATTTGGCCTGTTCCGGGTCGGGCGCGAGATGCAAATAGGTGAACAAAATCTGCCCTTCGCGCAAACGCTTGCATTCGCTCGGCTGCGGCTCCTTCACCTTCACGATCATGTCAGCGGCGGCAAAAACCTGTGCGGCATCGGCTGCAATCGTCGCGCCGGCCTTGGCATAGGCGGCATCATCCATGCCAATGCCCTCGCCCGCGCCCGTCTCAACCAACACCTGATGGCCATGTCCGCGCAATTCGCGAACCGAGGCCGGCGTCAACCCAACCCGATATTCGTGATTCTTGATTTCCCGCGGAACACCGATCAGCATGTTTGCTCTCCCATTGGCTGAATGCCGTTTAGAATAATCAACACGTTTAATCGGACACACGATCTCGCGCAACATCATTTCGTGGTTGACCCCGTGATTTCCCCCGCGCCGCGATCATCACGAAATGGTCATCGCAGAGTCGTTTATTATTCTTGACGGCGGAAAAGACTTTGACAATGATCCGCGAGCGGGGATGAAAAGCCAGAGTGAACATCAGCGCGATCGATCAGCAGATGCGCGGGGGTCGCCGGGGAGATTGGATGCATTCATCGCCATACGAAGCAAGTCGCGGAGCCATCGCCCTCGAGGGCATCAGCCGGGTGTTCGGCGGCGGCGTCATTGCGGTTGATCAAATTGATCTGAGTATTCGTTCGGGCGAATTTTTTACCCTGCTCGGCCCGTCCGGCTGCGGTAAAACCACCTTGCTGCGCATGATCGCCGGTTTCGAAACGCCCGATGCCGGGCGCATCGTGATTTCCGGGCGCGAAATGCAGAATGTCCCGCCGCATTTGCGCGCGGTCAACACGGTCTTTCAATCCTACGCGCTATTTCCGCATCTCAGCGTCGCCGAAAATATCGAATTTGGCTTGCGCATGCGCCGTATCGCCCGCCCTGACCGCAAAAAGCGCGTCGATCACATGATGGCGCTGCTGCAAATCGATGCGTTCGCCCGCCGCAATCCAGCCCAACTCTCCGGTGGCCAGCGCCAGCGCGTGGCCCTCGCCCGCGCCCTGGTCAATGAGCCGGACGTGGTGCTGCTCGATGAACCGCTTTCCGCCCTTGATGCCAAGCTGCGGGCCGAATTGCAGGTTGAGCTGATGCGCATGCAAAAGCGGTTGGGCATGACATTCGTGTTTGTCACCCACGATCAACATGAAGCCTTGGTGATGAGCGATCGCATTGCGGTGATGGAGCGCGGACGGCTATTGCAGGTCGGCCCGGTACTTGATGTCTATGAGCAGCCGCGCTCGGTGTTCGTGGCGGAGTTTCTCGGTCAGTCCAATATCTGGAAATTCTCTGCCCATAATGGCAATGTTGCGCAAACACCCATCGGCGATCTGGTGGTCGCCACCCCGATTGGCACGCAACGCACCGCGATGATCCGGCCCGAAAAAATCTGGCTCTACCCCGAGGCCGAGGCACCGGGCGACCGGCCCAACCTGTTTCCCGGCACGGTGCGCGAGGCGATTTATCAGGGTGCTGCCACCCATTATCACGTCGAACTGGTCGGCGGCGCGATGATCCTCGCGCTCGATACCAACAACCAAGCCGCCGAACGCAGCTGGGGCCCCGGCGAGAAATTGGTGTTGGAGCTCAAGCCCGGCAACATCATGCTGATTGACGGATGAAACCAGCCATGCCGCCAGCCATACCGCCTGTTACCCAGCCTGTCCGCCCATGTCCGCGATAATCAACGCGCCGCACTCGGGCAGCGCCGAACGCGCCGAACGGTTGGCCCGCGCCTGGCGGCTCTGGGTCACGGCAGGCCCAGGCTTGTTCTGGATCGTGCTGTTTTTGGTGTTGCCCAGCCTCGTTCTGCTTGCCATCGGATTTTTCTCAATCGGCGATTACGGCAATCCGCATCTGCCGCTCACCCTCACCCCAATCCGCGAAGTCGCCGGCTATTCAATCCTGGGCTGGAGCCCGGCGAACATCACCACCATCGCCCGCTCGCTGCTGCAAGCCATCTCCGCCGCCGGCCTGACCATTTTACTCGCCTATCCGGTGGTGTTTTTCATCATTGCGCAGCGAGCCGCGCTGCGGCCACTGCTCTTACTATTCGTGATCCTGCCCTCTTGGACCAATCAGGTCGTGCGCACCTATGCCTGGATGGAATTGCTCGGCCCCGGCTCCACGCTGTCGCATTGGGCGCAAAGCCTCGGGTTGCTGCCGCCGCATCTGGGCTTGATGCCCGGCATTCTCGCCATGCAAATCGGCCTGACCTATAATTACTTGCCTTATATGGTGGTGCCGCTCTATGCGGCGGCGGAAAAACTCGATTGGAGCTTGGTTGAAGCGGGTCGGGATTTATATGCCTCGGGTGCTCGCTTGTTCTGGAGTGCGGTGTTTCCACAAACCATCCCTGGCTTGCTATCGGGCATCATCCTGGTCGCGATTCCCGCCTTTGGCGATTACGTGGTGCCAACCCTGCTCGGCGGCGGCAAATCGATGATGATCGGCGCGCTGATTGCAGCCCAATTTCTGCAAACGCCCAACTGGCCCTACGGTGCCGCGCTGACCATTTTTATGCTGATTTTTACCGGCGCCGGATTATTAGTGTTTCGGGTGATGAGCAAACGCCTCGGCAGTGCCGAGGGCAGCATGCTATGAGCAGCCGCATCGCCCCGCCCATCCGTCGCGCGCTGCTGCTCAGCAGCCTGCCGGTTTATGTGTTGCTCTACGCACCTTTGGTTTTGATCGCGATCTTTTCCTTCGCACCCGCACCGGGCGGGCAGGGCGCCAGCCTGCATTGGTATCATGCGCTGTTGCAGGAACCCGATGTTCTGGCCGCGTTTCGCCGCTCGCTGACCCTGGCGCTCGTCTCGTCGATTTTTGGCACCAGCCTTGGCACGCTCATGGGCTTTGGTCTCAGCCGGTTCCGCAGCCGCGCACGCTCTGGCTTCGCCGCCGCGCTTCCCAGTCTGATCATCTACACGCCGATCATCATGCCATCGCTCGTTTTTGGCATCGCCGACCTGATTTTCTTCAATTTGCTGCACAAAGCCACCGGGCTGTTCGCGGCCGGCCTGCTGACCATGGGCATCGCCCATGTGACGTTTCAAGCGCCCTATGTCGCCCTCGTGGTGTTTGCGCGCATGTCCGGCCTTGATCCGAATTTGTTCGAGGCCTCGCATGATCTCTACGCCAATGGCTGGCAGTCATTTTTCCATCTCACCGTGCCGGTGATCCGCCCGGCCATCATCGGCGGATTTCTGCTGGCGTTCACCCTGTCGATTGATGATTTCACCATCAGCTATTTCACCGCCGGACCCGGCAGCACAACCTTGCCCATCTATATCTACAGCGCCGTCGCCCGCAAAGGCGTCGCGCCCGATATCAACGCCTTGGCCACCTTGATGATTGCCACAGTGATCGGCACTGGCCTATTGCAGTATCTATTCAGCCGCCAAAAAGAGCGGCGTCCCCTGCCACGCACCGGCGACTAACACAACAACCCCGAAGGAGGTTTACTATGCGAGGATTTTCGATCAAATTAACCCCAATCGCCCTTGTTGCCGGCCTGATCGGCGGCATGCTCGCTTTGGCACCCCCCGCGCAAGCAGCGGGCAAAACCCTCTATTTGTTCAACTGGCAGGCCTATATCGGCAAAGGTCTGATCAAAAAGTTCGAAGCCCATTGCGGCTGCACGGTCGTGCAAACCTATTACGATTCCAACGCCGCCCTCGCCGCCAAACTCAAAGCCGGCGGTGACGCGCAGTTTGATGTCGTGGTGCCCTCCAGCTATTTCATACCGCAATTGGTCCATGAAGGCCTGATCGCGCCGCTGAACAAAAAATACATTCCAAATTTCCACAATTTAGCGGCGACGTTCCAAAACCCGTCCTACGACCCGCATGATCAATATTCGATGCCCTACCAATGGGGCACGACCGGCATCGGCTATCTGAAAACCAAAATCGCGACCTTGCCTGCGAGCTGGGCGGTGCTGTTCAACCCCAAACTCAACCCCTCTTACCCATTCGCTTTGATGGGTGGCTCCGGTCGTGACACCATTGGCGCTGCGTGCGCCTATCTCGGTTATGGTTTCACCTGCAACACGAAAAGCGAGTGGATCAAGGCAGCCAAACTGATCGAGCAAACCGAGAAGCGTAAAAACTTCACCGGCTTTATCGATGGTGATCCGGCGATGGGCCAAATCAAAAAAGGCGTCATCGCTATCGGCATGACCTTCAATGGTGCCGTTGCTGAATGTTACGATGACAAATCATGTCTGAATGCGGCCTATCTGGTCCCCAAAGAAGGCAGTGAAATCTGGGTCGATACCATGGCGATTCCCAAACATGCGCCCGACCCGAAACTCGCTTATGATTTCATCAATTTTATCCTGTCTGCCAAAGCGGGAGCCGAATTGTCCAATTATAATCTCTATGGCAGCCCGAATGCCGCCTCAGAGCCACTTTTGAGCAAGGAGCTGAAAACCCCACTGATCGAACCCACCAAGGCGCAGCTGGCGGGACTGCATTTCCTGCCGCCGCTGGCAGGCACCAAATTGCAAACGTTCAACGCCATTTGGACCGCTGTGCGTCAACACTAACGTATCCAAGCCTACGCTCACCCGCGATCGGCATCGGTCGGGCCAATAACACCCACCGATGCCGATCCACTCACCCTCATCCGAGCCCGGAGGCATCCATGATCGATCTGACCGACTGGTTCAACGAGCACCGCATCACCGAAGTGGAATGTCTTGTCCCTGACATCACCGGCATTCCGCGCGGCAAAATCATGCCGGCAGAAAAATTCCTCCATGGCGGCACGCCGCGCCTGCCTGAAAGTATTTTCATCCAGTCGGTCACCGGCGAATATCCCGAAGACCCCAATGACGAACTCACCGATCCGGCCATTATCGACATCAAACTCACCCCCGATCCGGCAACCGTGCGGCTGGTCCCATGGGCGCATGAACCCACCGCGCAAATCATCCATGATTGTCATTATGCCAATGGCACCCCGGTGCCGATTGCCCCACGGCAGGTGCTGCGCGAAGTGCTGGCCCTCTATGCCGCTCGCGGCTGGAAGCCGGTGTTAGCGCCAGAGCTGGAATTTTATCTGGTCGGGCGCAATACTGATCCAGATTACCCACTCGTGCCGCCCGTCGGGCGTTCAGGGCGGCAAGAGACGGGGCGGCAATCTTATTCGATCGATGCGGTCAATGAGTTTGATCCGTTATTCGAGGAAATGTATGATTTCTGTGAAACCCAAAATCTCGATCTCGATACGCTGATCCACGAAGAAGGTGCCGCCCAAGTCGAGATTAATTTTCTCCACGGCGATCCGCTTGATCTCGCCGATCAGGTATTTCTATTCAAGCGCACCGTCCGCGAAGTGGCCCTCCGCCACGAAATCTACGCCACGTTCATGGCCAAACCGATGGATCACGAGCCGGGCAGCGCCATGCATATCCATCAAAGCGTGGTCGATGCCACCACCGGCGTCAATTTATTCGCCGATGCCCAAGGCCAGCCCAGCGCATTGTTCCGCGCCTATATTGGCGGCTTGCAAAAATACGTCCCAGCGATCATGCCAATTTTTGCGCCAAACGTGAATTCCTATCGCCGCCTGACCCGATATTCTAACGCGCCGATCAATTTGCAATGGGGCCATGATAACCGCACCTGCGGCCTGCGCGTGCCCTTCGGCGAGCCCTCGGCCATGCGGGTGGAAAACCGCGTCCCCGGCGCGGATGCCAACCCTTATCTCGCATTCGCCGCCTCGCTCGCCTGCGGCTATCTCGGCATGGTCGAAGCGCTGGAACCCACCGAGCCGTTTCGAGGCTCAGCCTATTCGCAACCCTATTCACTGCCACGTGAATTATCGCAAGCTTTGGATCGCATGGCGCAAAATCAGCCCCTCACCGCCATTCTCGGTGCCAAGCTGATCGAGGTGTTCGTTGCGGTGAAACGCCTCGAATACGAAACCTATCTGCGCGTCATCAGCTCTTGGGAGCGCGAGCATCTGTTATTGAATGTCTGATTACTATAGCGCAACAAGCACACGAACCGTCAACCCGCCGCCGCTTGCGGGCGCTCAGCGGGCCGATGTCGCGATCATTGGTGGTGGCCTCACCGGCTGTTCGGCGGCGCTGCACCTCGCCGAGCGTGGCTATCGGGTTATCCTGCTCGAAGCAGGCACCATCGGCGGTGGCGCCTCCGGGCGCAATGGCGGGCAAGTGCTGCCGGGCCTTGCCTGCGGCCAGCTCAAACTCAACCGCCTGATCGGCAAAGACGCGGCCCGAAAGGTCTGGGATTTATCGATGGAGGCGGTTGATTTGCTGCGTCAGCAAATCAACCGCTTCGCCATCGATTGCGACTTTGTCCCCGGCTATCTGCACGCAGCAATCAAAGCGCGGCAGGTGCGCGAATTGGCCGAAACCCAAGCGGAATTGGCCGAACTCGGCTATCCGGCAACCCAGCTCCTCACCGGGGCGGATTTGCGCGCCCATCTCGATAGTCCGCGCTACCAGGCGGCTCTGACCGATCCGGTCTCCGGCCATTTGCACCCGCTTAATTACACGCGCGGCCTTGCCCAAGCCGCTATCAGCGCCGGTGCCACGCTGCACGCCCAGAGCAAAGTCACCGCGGTAACGCCCGCTGCGAAAATTCTGCTGCACACCGCGCAAGGCCAAGTCACTGCCGATCACGTCATCATCGCCACCGGCGCCTATCTCGCCGGGCTGATGCCCCCCCTCGCCGGCTACATCATGCCCGTTGGCACCTACATCGTTGCAACCGAACCGCGTGATGACGTCCCCGCGCTGATCCCCGGCAATCAAGCGGTCGCCGACCTCAATTTCGTGCTCGATTATTTTCGCCGCAGCGCCGATCACCGCATGTTGTTCGGAGGCCGGGTTTCCTATTCCACGCTGCCGCCGCCCAACTTGGCCGCGACCATGCTGGCCCGCGCCCGCGCCGTGTTCCCCCAACTCGCGCACGTCCGCGCCGATTATTGCTGGGGCGGCTATGTCGATATCACCATGAATCGCGCACCGCATTTTGGTCGGCTGGGTCATAATATCCTGTTCATGCACGGCTTCTCCGGTCACGGCGTCGCCCTCACCGGGCTCGCGGGCAAACTCGCCGCCGAGGCCATCGCCGGGCAGGCTGAACGGTTTGATTTGTTCGCCAAAATTCCGCATCACCGCTTTCCCGGCGGTGCCCTGTTGCGCACGCCCTTACTGCTGCTCGCCACCAGCTGGTTCCGCCTGCGCGATTTTCTCTAGCTATTTGCATTAGACTGCAACCTATGATTGCCTACGCCCATGCGCCGCTTCCGCCTGCCGCTGCTGCTGCTGTTCGCGTCCCTCGCTTTGAGTGCCATCGCGGTGCTGCGCGGCGGCGAATATGATGAATTCTACACCCTGTTTCTCCTCGCCGGTGACCCGCGGCCCGCCTGGCCGGCGCGCCCATTCCACCCGGCTGAGATCCGGGCGGATTTCACCGGCACCGCCAGCTTTGCTCGCATCGCCACCGCCTTACGGCGTGATGATGTGCATCCGCCGCTCTATTTCTGGCTCGCGAAATTTTGGCGCGCAGCGTTTGGCCCGTCGCTCCGCGCGCTACGCCTGCTCTCGGTGCTCTGCGCGATCATCGCGTTGGCATTGCTCGCGCGCATCGCCGCCGCCCTGGGGATCGATCCGCCGACCGCCCTCATTCTCACGCTCGGCTGCTATGGTTTCGCCTATTCCAGCATCGTCGCCCGTGATTTCTCGCTGGCAACCCTGTTCATCCTTGCGGGCCTGCTCGCGCTCCTGCGCAGCAAACCAACCCCCCGCAGCGATTTTCTCGCCGGCGCGCTGCTCGGTGCGGCCTGCTGCACCAACGATCTCGCCCTGTTCACAGCACTGGCCATCTGGCTCTGGCTCGCCGCGCACGCCAGGGGCCGCCTTGCACCAATCACCGGCGGCGCCGCGCTATTCGTCCCGCTCTGGGCTTGGTTTTTTCTCGCCCAACGCAATTCCCGCCAAGGCCAATTTCACCATTTTCATGCAAGCCGCGCCCTCGCCGCGCTCGCGCGCGATCAAGCGGCTGCCGTGCTCGGGGGTCTGCCAGAATATATCGCACCGCCCTGGTCTGGTCCCCTGGCGGTGGCCCTCGCTGTGTTTTTGCTCCTACTGCTGTTGCTGACCCTGCGCACCCGTCTCGATCAGCCGGTCAAATCCTTGCTTTACGTCGGCGTACTCGCCCCGCCGCTCGGCTTGCTGATCCTGGGCCTCGTCTTTGACACCATGCCCTTTGAAATCCGCTATGTGTGGCTTGGTTTGCCCTTCATCGGCTTGCTGCTCGCCGCCAGCTTGGCGCCCCATCCGCGCCTGCGCGCCGCACTCATCGCGCTTAACCTCGCCGCTTTGCTCGGCCTCGCCATCGCGCCACAGACCATGCAGCCTGGCATGCGCCTCGCGCAGCAAAGCGCGCATGTCGCCGGCGCGCAGGGGCTGATTATTATTCCGTTCGGCAATGATGGGGTGGGCATCCCCGGCCCATTCATCAGCGCCTTGCCCGCCCGCGCCAGCATTTTGGTCGCCCGGCGCGCAACACCCCATCTGCTGTCCATCGCCGCGCCCTATCCGCTGGTCGTCCTGCCTGACTTGACCGTCGATCACGCGAGCCGCATTTTCACACCCGCCCTGATTGCCCTGTTTCAAGCCGCCCCCGGCTGGAGGCAACAACCAGGGCCGCATAATTTATTGATTTTCACGCATCACTGTCAGGCGCCCCATGGCTGAGTTTTTTGCCGGTTTCACTGAACACACCATCGCGCTTGACGCACAGCGGCATTTTCGCCTGCGCCGCGCAGGCACCGGCCCGGCCTTGCTGATGCTGCATGGCATGCCGCAAACCCATGTGATCTGGCATCTGATCGCCCCAACCCTGGCCCAACATTTCACCGTCATCTGCCCGGACCTCACCGGCTATGGCCAGAGTTACAAACCCCCCGCCACCGCCGATCACGCGCCCTATGCCAAACGCGCGATGGCGCGTGACATGGTTGATTTGATGGATCATCTCGGCTTGCCGCACTTCGCGCTGGTCGGCCATGACCGGGGGGCCCGCGTGTCGCACCGTCTCGCCCTCGATTATGCGCATAAAGTCCAAAAACTCGCCCTGCTCGACATTATCCCGACAATCGAACATTTCGAGCGCACCGATATGGCCTTTGCGTTAGGCTATTATCATTGGTTCTACTTGGCCCAACCGCACCCATTCCCCGAAGCGATGATCAATCTTGACCCGGCTTTGTGGCTGCATGCCCAAGGCGGGCGTCATCATACCGATGCCAGCATTTTCGCCGAGCCCGCGCTGGCCGATTACCTCGCCGCCGCCCGCAACCCCGCGACGATCACGGCGATATGCGAAGATTATCGCGCCGCCGCCAGCATCGATCTGGAGCATGACCGTGCGAGCCGGGCAGGGGGCGTTAAAATCACTTGCCCAACCCGCATCCTGTGGGGTGCGCGCGGCTTGGTCGGTCGGCTGTACGCGCCGCTCGAAATCTGGAGCCAGTATTGCACAGCCCCGGTGACCGGCGGCGCCGTGACCGGTGGCCATTACCTCGCCGAAGAAGCGCCGGGCGAAACCCTGGCGCAACTTCAAGCATTTCTATAACTTTGGCGTTTTTGTTAGGCGGAGAGTGACACTGGCTCGGTGCGCTCGCGCTTGACCAGCAATTTATTCAGCGCGTGAACATAAGCCCGCGCCGCCGCCACTATCGTGTCGGTGTCCGCACCTTGGCCGTCCACCAGCTTGCCGCCCTCCTCAAGGCGTACACCGCACCGCGCCTGCGCATCGGTGCCCTCGGTCACCGCACCAACGGTAAATAGCCGCAATTCAGCCTGATGCGGGAAAATCGCCTGGATCGCGTTGAAGGTGGCATCCACCGGCCCATCGCCCAGCGCCTCGGCGGTTTGCACCACGCCATCGACCTCAAGCTCTAACACCGCGCGCGGCTTGGCTTTCGATCCAGCCCACACTTCCAGCCCGACAAAGCGCACACGCTGGTGATCACGCACCACCGCGTCATCGAACAGCGCAACAATATCTTCGTCATAGACCAGCTTCTTGCGGTCGGCCAAATCCTTAAACCGCCGGAACGAATCATTGAGCTGATTATCGCCAATTTCGCCATAGCCCAGCGCCCGCAGCTTATCGCGAAATGCCGCCCGGCCCGAATGTTTGCCCATCACCAGGCTAGTTTTCTGCCAGCCCACCGATTCCGGCGTCATAATCTCGTAGGTGGCGGCGTTTTTCAGCACGCCATCCTGATGAATGCCGCTCTCATGGGCAAAGGCATTGCGCCCGACAATGGCCTTGTTCGGTTGCACATCAAAACCGGTAATGGTCGCGAGCAGCTTGGAGCTGCGCAGGATTCGCGTGGTTTCGATGTTATTTTTATAGGGCGCGGCATCCGGGCGGGTGCGAATCGCCATCACCACTTCTTCGAGCGCCGCATTGCCGGCCCGCTCGCCAATGCCATTGATCGTGCATTCAATCTGCCGCGCCCCGGCGCGCAGGGCCGCGAGCGTATTGGCCACCGCCAAGCCAAGGTCATTATGGCAATGGGTTGAAAAAATCACCCGCTCCCCCCCGGGCACGCGGGCGCGCAATTCGCTGAAAATCCGGAAAATATCCTCCGGCACCGCATAGCCCACCGTATCGGGGATATTAATCGTCGTGGCTCCGGCGCGGATCGCCGCTTCAACGCAGCGCGCCAGAAAATCCGGATCGGTCCGGCTGCCATCCTCGGCGGACCATTCCACATCATCCGTATAATCGCGCGCAAGTTCAACCGAGCGCGTGACCGCTTCCAACACCGCCTCCGGCTCCATCCGCAATTTATATTTCATGTGCAACGGCGATGTCGAAATGAAGGTATGGATCCGTTTGCGCTCAGCAGGCTTCACCGCCTCAGCAGCCCGTAAAATATCATCGCGCCCCGAGCGTGCCAGCCCGGCAATCACCGGGCCTTTCACCGTCTCGGCAATTTTGCGCACACTCTCGAAATCGCCGGGGCTGGCAATTGGAAACCCGGCCTCGATGACATCGACGCCAAGCTCGGCCAACGCCTCGGCCATGCGCAATTTCTCGTCGAGATTCATCGAAAACCCAGGCGATTGCTCGCCATCGCGCAAGGTTGTGTCGAACATGATCACACGATCGTCAGCGATCGCGCCAAAGCTTGGGTGGTGAATGGTCATTGCTGTCTCGCAAAAAGAGGTCGGCGTGAGGGAAGGGCGGTCAGTCGCGAAATATACCCCTGGGCGCGCCCGCACGCCACATCAGGGCGCGCAGCCTCAGGCCCAGGGGACCATAAGTCGAAGCGAGCCGCTCGCCGCGCGCATAACACCCCGATCGCACAAGCCTCGGGCCGAACCGAAGACCATACGCAACTTCATTTCACAACGGGGCGTGTAACCGAACATTAACTATTCTCTACCATCAGTTTTGGCATGCGGCAAGCGCCTCTTGGAGACCGCTGCAAGCGGGTCTAAAGGAGCCATCGAGGAAACCAAAACGCGGAGCCTATAATGCCTAACTTGGCGGACGCTCATTCCAACGCTGCTTCTTGCACAAAAAATCCAGGCAAAAATGCTGGGCGCAGCGCGTTGCTGCGCGAAGTCGCCGCTGCCATGGCGCGGCATTTACCCACCGCCTCGCCGCCGCAGCTTGAATTATTCCTCGGTCATTACGCATCCAGCCTCACCACCGAGGCACTCTGCGCGCGCTCGGCGGATGATCTGGCCGGCGCGGTGCTCTCGCTCTGGTCCTTCGCGCAACAACGCCCCGCCGGTCGCGCCAAAATCCGCGTGTTCAACCCGCAAGGCAATGGCAATGGCTGGGGCAGTGCCGCCGCCATCGTCGAAATCGTCAATGATGACATGCGCTTCCTGGTCGAATCCGCACTGGGCGTGCTGCAACGCCAGGAACAACCCGTGCATGCGCTGGTGCATCCGGTCCTGCCGATCACCCGGAACGATGAAGGTCTGCTCACCGAAATCGGGGTCGGCGCGCCAGAATCGATCATGCAAATCGCCTTCGGCCCGCAGGCCGATCAAGCCGTGCTGACAGCGATTGCCGAAGCGCTCGACCAAGCGATGAACGATGCGCGCCACGCCGTGACCGATGCCGAAGCCATGCGCTATGCGCTAGTCCGCGCTGTCCAATCGCTCAACCAGGGCGTCGAGCGGGATTTTCTGGACTGGCTCGGCCAGGATAATTTCGTCCTTCTCGGCGTCACCGAAATCAACCTGTCCCCCACCCTCGATATCACCGCCGATGCCACAGCCGAAACGCTCGGCGTGCTGCGCGCTTCTGACCAACCTTTATTCGATAGCTTGAACAACCCGTCCGCCTGGCGCGTTGTCGCCGCCGAAGCCTTCGCCCGTTTCGAGCAAGTCGCCATCGCCAAGGCTGACATCATCAGCCGGGTCCATCGCCCGCAACTCTATGACGTGGTGGTGGTCAAGCGCCTTAACCCTGAAGGCGTGGTCAGCGGCCTCACCCTGTTCGCCGGATTATTCGCCGCCGATGCTTATAACCGCAATCCGCGCAGCATTCCCCTGCTCGCCGAAAAAGTCGACGCGGTTCTCGCGGCTTCCGGTGTCATGCCCGGCGGCCATGATGGCCGCGCCTTGCGTCATATTCTCGATACTTGGCCGCGTGATGATCTGTTCCAGGGCACGCCCGATGAAATTCTAGCGGCAGCAACTCGCGTCCTCGCCCTGCAAGTCCGCCCGGAGCTGGCTCTGTTCCTGCGGCGTGACCTGCTGGGCCGGCATATTTCCGCCATCACCTTCATCCCGCGTGATCGTTTCGACACCGCCTTGCGCTTGCGCCTCGCCGCCATGCTGACCCGCGCCGTCAATGGTGCCATCGCCGGGTATGCCATCGCGATGGGCGATGGACCGCTCGCCCGCGTGCATTACACCATCGCGGCGGACCCCGCTCAGGCCCGCGCGCTCGATCAAGCGGCACTCGAAGCCGCCATGAAACAAGCCGCCCGCAGCTTTCGCGAACGTCTGGCTGAGGCGCTGACCATCGATCATGGCGAAGCCCGCGTCGCGGCCATTCTCGCCGATTGGGGCGATGCCTTCCCCGAAGATTACGCCGCCCACACCCCCGCCGCCGTCGCCGCCCGTGACATCGCAACCGCCCAGCAAGCGCAAACCGGCCAAGCGCTCTGCCTCACGCTGGGCCGCCCGTTCGGCATGGAGGCATCGCGCCTGGTGCTGAAATTATTTCGCGCCGGCGCGCCGATTGCGCTGTCGGACATCGTGCCTTTGATCGAAAGCCTCGGCCTGCGGGTGATCGAGGAAGTGCCGTATCGCCTGCACCCGCGCGGTGGGGACATCGCCTTGCAGGCTTTGACCCTGGAGACCGCCGATCACACCCCGCTCGATCTCGATGCGCGCGGCCCGGCCATCCGTGCCGCCATCGAGGCCGCTTGGGACCAAGCTTGCGAAATTGATGGCTTTAACCGGCTCATTCTCCGCGCCGGGCTTGATTGGCGCGAAGCCTGGCTCCTGCGCGCCATGTTCAAATGGTGCCGTCAGGTGCGCGCCCCGTTCAGCCAAGGCGCGGTCGAGGCGGCGCTCGCCGCCCATCCGGACGCAACGCGCATCCTGATCGCCCTGTTCCACGCCCGGTTCGACCCGTCATGCCAGCGCGACGAATCCAGCCTGGAAACCCACTGGCTCGCCGCCCTCGATGCGGTGGAAAACCCGGATGACGACCGCATTTTGCGCCGCTTGCGCACCCTGCTCGATGCCATGCTGCGGACCAATTTCTACGACCGGAGCAGCCCGGTGATCGCCTTTAAAATCGCCAGCGCCCAAGCCGGTGACATGCCCTTGCCCCGCCCCATGATCGAAATTTTCGTCCATGGCGCACGCATGGAAGGCTGCCATCTGCGCGGCGGCAAAGTCGCACGCGGCGGTATTCGCTGGTCGGATCGGCGCGATGATTTCCGCACCGAAATTCTCGGCCTGATGAAAGCGCAAATGGTCAAAAACGTGGTCATCGTGCCCGTCGGCGCCAAAGGCGGTTTCGTGCTGAAACGCCCGCCCGCTCCCACCGGCGATGCCAATGCCGATCGCGAAGCGTTCAACGCCGAGGGCGTCGCCTGCTACAAACTGCTGATCAACGCCCTGCTTGACCTGACCGATAATTTGCAAGCTGGCGAACTCATCCCAGCACCGGTCATCCGGCGTGACGGCGATGACCCGTATTTGGTGGTTGCCGCCGATAAAGGCACCGCAAGCTTCAGCGACATCGCCAACGCCATCGCGCTGGACCGTGGCTTCTGGCTGGGCGATGCCTTCGCGTCCGGCGGTTCGGTTGGCTATGACCATAAAGTGATGGGCATCACCGCGCGTGGTGCCTGGGTGAATATCGCCCGGCATTTCCATGAGCTCGATCACGATATCCAGAGCGAGGATTTCACCTGTGCCGGCGTCGGTGACATGTCCGGCGACGTGTTCGGCAATGGCCTGCTGATCAGCCGGCACACCAAGCTGGTCGCCGCGTTCGATCATCGCCACATCTTCCTCGATCCAGACCCCGATCCTGCGGCGAGCTTCGCCGAGCGCCAGCGCCTGTTTGCGCTCCCCCGCTCATCCTGGGCCGATTATACCGCAACACTGCTCAGCCAAGGCGGCGCAATTTTGTCGCGCCACGCCAAAACCGTCACGCTCTCGCCCCAAGCCGCCACCATGCTCGATCTCGCACCCGGCGCGCATGACCCGGCAGAAATCATCCGCTCAATTCTGACCATGCGCGTCGATCTGCTCTATTTCGGCGGCATCGGCACCTATATCAAAGCCGCCAGCGAGTCTGATGCCGATGCGGGCGACCGCGCCAATGACCCGATCCGCATTCACGGCCGGGATGTGCGCGCCCGAGTCATCGGCGAGGGTGCCAATCTCGCGGTCACCCAAGCCGGGCGCATCGAGGCGGCGCTGAAAAACGTCAAAATCAACACCGATGCGCTGGATAATTCCGCCGGCGTCTCAACCTCGGATCACGAGGTGAATATCAAAATTCTGCTGGCCGATGCCATGGCGCATGACCGGCTGACCGTTGGTCAGCGTGTGGAATTGCTGCAAACCATGACCGATCAGGTGGCCGCCTTGGTGCTGCGTGACAATGCCCAGCAATCCCAAGCCATCTCGCTGGACGCACTCGGCGGCGCGGCGGATTTGCCCGCGCAAAACGCGCTGATGAGCCTGCTCGAAGCCGCCAATATCCTGAACCGCACTGTGGCCGGCCTGCCGGACCCGCAAGCCATGGCCGCCCGCGCCGCCGCCGGCATTGGCCTCACCCGGCCCGAACTCTGCACCCTGATGGCGCATACCAAGCTCCATCTCGCCGCCGTGCTCGAAGATTCCGCCCTCCTCGATGATCCGGCCCTCACGCCAGCCCTTGTGGAATATTTCCCCGCCGCGCTGCAAACGCGCTTCGGCACGGAATTATCGCGGCACCGCCTGCGCCGGGAGCTGATCGGCACCGCCGTGACCAACGAGCTGGTCAATCGTCTCGGCGCCGCCGCCTTTGGCCGGCTGGTTGGCGAGTCCGGATTTTCCTGGGTCGATGCCGCGCGCGCAGCACTGATCGCGCGTGCCGCGTTTGATTTGCCGCGCCTGTGCGATCAAGTGGAAAAGTTGGAAAAAGTGCCCGCCGCCGCCCAGCTCAGCGTGCTCGCCGCCGCGCGCACGCTGCAAGAAGCGGTCACCCGCCGTTTGCTGGGCGATCCGTTATCCGGCTCCATCGCCGATGCCCTGAGCGCCCTGCGGCCCGGCCTCAGCACCCTGGTTGAACAAGCGATTGTCCAAGCCATCACCAGCGGCGCCGCCCAACCCTTGATCACGCAATCGGTGCCGCCGCCATTGGCGGGCTTCGCTGCGGCCATCCCGGCGCTGCAAGTCGCCCCGCTGATCGTCACCATCGCCACCCGCGCCCACTCCGATGTCGCCGCCACGCAAGCGGCCTGGGATCAGGTGGGTGCGAGCTGCGGGATCGATACGCTGCGCAGCGCCCTGGCCAGCGTCACCCCGCAAGGCGCTTGGGGTGCGCGCGCTCTGGCCGCCCTCACCGATGATTTATCCAACCTGCAAGCCGGTTTGGTCACGTCCTGCGTCACTAGCGCCCAGCGTGCCGATGCGCTGCTGGCCGAAGCGGGAGCCTCGGCGCAAGCCGCCCTGATCCTCGCGCATGAAGCCACGATCACGCCGGATCTTGCCTCGCTCAGCGTTGCCGTGCGGGAGTTGCAGCGCAGTCTCCGCCCCAAACCCACCAGCCTGGCTGCCGGAGCGCCATTGCCGCATTAGCGGCGTCGGCGGCGTCGGCAAACAGCGCAAAGCACGTCGCACCTGAGCCGCTCATCCGTGCCAGTAAGCAGCCGGGCTGCGCGCGCAGCGCGGCCAAAACCGTGCCAATCACCGGAGCAAGGGCGAGCGCCGGCGGCTCTAAGTCATTTTGCAGCCGAGCCAAATCCGCCGCCATCGCCGCCGCATTCGGCCATTGCGCAGGCAACAAGGCTGGCTCGGAAAATCCCCCGGTGCGCGCCCGAAAAATCGCCGCCGTCGCCACCGCAACCCCTGGATTGACCAAAACCATGCCAAACGCGGGCAGGCCGGGTGCGGCGCCCAACGCCGCGCCAATGCCGCCCATGCGTGCGGGCACACTCGCCACGCACACCGGCACATCCGCCCCCAGCGATACCGCGAGCTCATCGGGAATCGCGCAGCCCCAATCGGCGGCCAGCACCCGCAACGCCGCCGCCGCATCCGCTGAACCCCCGCCGATCCCCGAGGCCACCGGCAGATTTTTGGTCAGCCGAAACGTCCCTGAAGGTGCGCGCCCTGCAGATAAAGCCAGCCCGCGCGCGGCGCGCAGCACCAGATTATCGGCCTCATCCGCCAGCCCCGCCGCGAACGGCCCATCGATTTCCAAGCTTAACGGCGCGTGCGGTGTGCGGGTAATCACATCCCCGACCGGCGGAAACACCGCCAAACTATCCAAATGATGCATCCCATCAGCTCGCCGCCCGGTCACGTGCAGGAACAGATTGACTTTGGCTCGCGCCAATTCCCCGCCCGCCACCGGCTAAATCCCGCCCGCTTCCTGATCGCGCTGCAACCCGATTTTGATCTTGGCCCGCTCGCGCGCGTTCGGGTGCAAACCCAGCGTCCGCGCCCATTGATGCTGCGCCGCCAAAGGCTGCCCCGCCGCATCGAAAATCTCGGCCAGATGCATATTCACCTCGGCATTATCCGGCGCATGTTCCACCGCGTCGATCTGCACTTGCAGCGCCTTGGCAATCTGCCCGCGCCGATACAGCACATACCCCAGACTATCGATAATCGCCCCTTCATTCGGATCGACCTGCAGCGCCTGTTCGATCAGTTTTTGCGCCGCCGCCAAATGGGTGCCACGCCGCGCCTCCGAATAGCCCAAATAATTCAGCACGAAAGGTTGATCCGGCGCGAGCGCCAAAGCTGCCTGCAAATCGCGCTTGGCTGCCCGCCAATCGCCGGATTTATCCTCGGCAATCGCCCGCCCGTAATAAAGGCTCCAGGCCGATGATGGCGGCGCAGAACCCAGCCGCGCCAGTGCCGCGCTGTAATCGCGCTTGGCGGCGGCGTAATGTTTGCCATCACGCTCAATATCCCCCGCCAACGCTAATGGCGCAGCACTTTGCGGCGCGGCCTTGGCCAAGGCCAGCAAAGCCGGGATCATCGCCGCCCCTTTGCCGTTATTGCCGGCAATTTCCGCGCGCTGCATCACTGCCAGCGGATAAAGCGGGTTATCCGGCTTAATCCCGTGCAAAATCTGCGCCGCCACGCCGGGCTGATGCGCGACCAAGGCAATATGCGCGCGCAGCAACCGCGCGATGGCATAATCCGGGCGCAAATTCAGCGCTGCATCAAGCAAGATTTGCTGCAACAAAATCTGATTGGGCTGAGTGAGCGCCCCCGCCAGCGCCAAATAGGAGGCCGCAGCACCCTCGCGGGCATTGGCAATCGCAGGGCGCCGCGCCGCCTTGATCAATCCGGGCAACGCCATGCGCAATTGCGGATGAATGCTGACCAACAGCCGCAGGATCGAGTTGGCATTGCCTTGATTGCCCTGGCGTGCCTGCCAACTCGCCAGCGCCTCGGCCATTTGCAAATCCAGCGTGCCGCTCTCAGCTTGCGCCTTGGCGTAAAACCGCGCCGCCTCGGCCTCGCGCTGCCCATCATCCGCGATCAAGGCGGCATGCAGCGCATAAACCGGCGCGAACGGCGAACCCGCGCTGAGCGGTTTCAGCCGGTCAATCCCCTGTTGCACATGCCCCGCCCCGGCCTCAGCCCAGGCCATCAGTAAGGGTCGCAACGCGCCGAGCGGCCCTGCTTTCGGCAATTGCGCGTAATCGTGCGCCGCCTGCTGCGCATCACCGGCGATCAGCGCGTGATTGCCCAGCACCATCGCGGCCAAGGCTTCATGGGGCGCGCTTTTCGCGAGGGCCACCCGCGTTGGGCTTTGCGCCACCAAGGCGGCGGCAAAAGCGCGCGCCCGCAAACTCGGATTGGTCGGGTCAAGCTTTAGGGCCTTGGCAAAATAATCCGCAGCCCCGGTCAAATCCCCAGTGCGCCCGGCATATTGCGCCACCAAGATGTCGCCAATCAGCGCACCCTGTCGGCGCACCGCATCCGCGCCGGTCGGACGCGGCGTTCCCGCTGCACACGCCACCAACATCAAGCTGACCAAAGGCATCAGCCGCAGCCAGGCGCGGCCGGATCGCAAATCACTCGGTTTCATCCCGCCCTCTATACAGGCAGGACGCATGGCCTGCCAAACCGCGCCCCAAATCATGCTTGATGAAAACATGCTTGTTGAAAATCAGCCCCGCGCCTATTCTAGGGCGATTATGACCAGCAACAAGCAACCGCACCGCGAAGCGGACCGATCAAGTGGCTATGTCGCAGAGACCGCTGGCATCCGCGTCGCCGTGCGCTCATTTTTCCTGGCCGATCAATCCCGCCCCGATCAACAGCATTTCATCTGGGCCTATCGCGTGCGGATCGAAAATCGAAGCAATCTCGCAGTGCAATTATTGGCCCGCACCTGGCGGATCACCGATGCGCGCGGTGCGGTGCAAATCGTGCATGGCGATGGGGTGATTGGTGAGCAACCCGTGCTCGATCCCGGCGAATCCTTCGAATATACCTCCGGAACCCCGCTCAAAACGCCCTCCGGCTTCATGACCGGGCATTATCATATGATCGTGGCCGATAGCGGCGAAAAATTTGATGTGGCGATTCCCCCCTTCAGCCTCGATAGCCCGTTCGACTTGCATCAACTTCATTAAACGTCCGGGTTGCGGGTTTTCTAACCCCAACCATATCGTTCTGACACGCGGCTGGTCGCGACCACCGCTCCGCTATCATTGCCGCCCCCCAAGGGCCGCCAGGGAGACATTCGGTGAATATCGAGACCTCAAAACGCAAACTGACCCGCGCCAAGCCCGCCACCCAGCCCAGCCGGGCCGAGGCGGAAGCCGCCATCCGCACCCTGATCCGCTGGGCCGGCGATGATCCTGATCGCGAAGGCCTGCACGACACCCCAGCCCGCGTCGCGCGCGCCTATGAGCAGTTTTTCTGCGGCTATGAGGAAGACCCGGTTGCCATCCTCTCGCGCACCTTCGAGGAAATCGAAGGCTATGACGAAATCGTGCTGCTGCGTGACATTCGCCTCGAAAGCCATTGCGAGCATCACATGGTCCCGATCATCGGCGTCGCCCATGTCGCGTATCTGCCGGCCAAGCGCGTCGTTGGCATCAGCAAACTCGCCCGTGTGGTCGATGCGTATGCCAAGCGCTTGCAAATCCAGGAAAAACTAACCGCGCAAATCGCCAACACCATCAATGACGTGCTGCAACCGCGCGGCGTCGCCGTGGTGATCGAAGCCGCCCATGAATGCATGTCCACCCGTGGCGTGCATAAAACCGGCGTCTCAATGGTCACCAGCCGCATGCTCGGCGTGTTTCGCGATGACCCCTCAACCCGGCGCGAACTCCTCGCAATGATGGCTAATCGCCGGGTCAATAACGAGGTCTGAGGGCCGATGATCTAAGGTTCGGCGACCGGCTTACCCGCCGATCGCCCGATCCAACCGCTCGCGCACCCGCGCCGCCCCAATCAGCGGCAGCAGGGCAGCAAGCTCGGGTCCGTGACTATCCCCGGTCAGCACCAGCCTGAGCGGCATGAACAGCGCCTTGCCGCGCACCCCGGTCGCCGTTGAAACCGCCTGAGTCCAGGATTTCCAAACACTTTCATCCCAGGGTTCGGGTGGCAATGCGTCGCGCGCGGCAATCAGGATCGCCTGTGCCTCGGCCAAATCCGGTGCATCGATGCTGCCTTGCACCACACTCCACCAATGCCGCGCCTCAGACAGCAAATCGAGATTGCCACGCACCGCGAGCCAGAATTGTTCGCCGGCCCCCTCTGGCAGCCGGTCCGCCACATGCTGATAATCGAGATGGTGCAGCAATTTGCGATTGAGCGCGAGCAATTGCTTCGGGTCAAATCGCGGTGCGCCGCGCGAAAAATCGGCCAGATCGAACGTCGCCGCCAATTCCGCGAGGGTCAAGGGTTCAGGGTCGCGCCGCGAGCCCAGCCGCGCCAAATACCCTGCCAACGCGCCTGGCTCGAGGCCATCGCGCCGCAAGGTGCGCAGCGAAACACTGCCGGCGCGCTTGGATAATTTATCGCCATCCGCATCCGAAATCAGCGCCAGATGGGCAAAATCCGGCAACGTCGCGCGTGGCGCCAAGGCGCGGAACAGATCAATTTGCACCGCCGTATTGGTCACATGGTCTTCGCCGCGAATAATCCGCGTCACGCCCAAATCAATATCGTCCACCACCGAGGTGAAGGTGTAAAGCGGCGTGCCATCCGCGCGGATCAGCACCGGGTCTGACAAGGTATTAAGTTTAATCTCCCGCCGCCCCAGCACCAGATCATTCCAGCCAACCGCCCCCTCTGACAGCCGGAACCGGAAATACGGCACCTTGCCATTGGCCTCCGCCGCCGCGCGTTGCTCGGGCGTGAGCGAGAGCATCGCCCGGTCATAAATCGGCGGCAATTTGCGCTTGACGCGCATCGCCCGCTTCGCCGCTAATTCTTCTTCCGTCTCAAAACACGGATACAGCAAACCCGCTGCTTTAAGCTGCTCCGCCGCTTGCCGATAACGCTCCAGCCGGTCCGATTGCCGGATTTTTTCATCCCAATCGATGCCAAGCCAATGTAAATCCTGCTCGATCGCCGCTTCATATTCCGGGCGCGACCGTTCGGTATCGGTATCATCAATGCGCAGCAAAAACTGCCCGCCGGGCACGGCGCGGGCCGCGAGGAAATTCACAATGGCTTGGCGCGCATTGCCTGCGTGCAAATAGCCGGTCGGGGAGGGGGCAAATCGAACTTTCATCATGTGCTCCTGCTAGAGCAACATCCGATCAGATGGAACCATCTGGCCGGATAAAGTTGCTCGCCAAAATAACAGCTAGAGCATTGTCCGTGAGCCTCGGCGAACAAACAATGCTCTAGCATGGCTTGCTTGCACAACACGAGTGGTGCGCCGACGCAAAATACGTCCTATATCCTGTCCAACGATCCGGTGAACACTGATTGGAGAGACTGTGAGCAGCGCCCTCGAAGCCGCCCCAACCGCCGCCATCCAGACACCAACGCCCGCATCTGGGTCCGCACCCGGACCCGCACCGGCGCGCACGATCATGCCGGTGCTGATCGGGATCAGCCTGTGTCATATGTTGAACGATATGATGCAGGTTCTGCTGCCAGCCATCTATCCGTTGCTCAAAGGCGGCTTTCACCTCAATTTCGCGCAAATCGGCCTGATCACCCTGGTCTATCAAGTCACCGGCTCGCTGCTCCAGCCGATGATCGGCCTTTATACCGATGCCAAGCCCGTGCCGTTTTCGCTCCCGGTCGGCATGACCATCACCATGACCGGCATTATCAGCCTCGCCCTCGCGACCAGCTATCCTGAATTATTGCTCGGTGCCGCCTTGCTCGGCGTTGGCTCCGCCATTTTCCACCCGGAATCCTCGCGCATCGCCCGCGCCGCCGCCGGCACGCGCTTTGGCTTCGCTCAATCGATTTTCCAGGTCGGCGGCAATTTCGGCCAGTCACTCGGCCCGCTGCTGGCTGCGTTTTTCATTCTGCCCCGTGGCCGCGAGAGCATGGCTTGGTTCGCCATCGCCGCTTTGGTCGGTATTTCGATCCTCTCGGCCCTCAGCGTCTGGTCACGCCGCCATGGCCGCGCGAAACCCCGCGCCCGCGCGGTGACCGCCAACAGCCTGTCCCCCGCCGCCGTGCGCGTGACCATCGGTCTATTGATCACCTTGATGATCTCGAAATTCGTCTATCTCGCCAGCTTCAATTCCTACTATACCTTCTATCTGATCCACCGTTTCCACCTCTCGATCAAAGAAGCGCAAATCGATCTGTTTATTTTTCTCGGCGCTGCCGCACTCGGCACCCTCATCGGCGGCCCGATTGGCGATCGCATCGGCCGGCGCGCGGTCATCCGGGTCTCTATTCTCGGCGTGCTGCCCTTCACCCTCGCGCTGCCCTATGTCGGCCTCACCACCACCATCCTGCTGAGCGTGGTGATCGGGCTGATTCTCTCCTCCGCCTTTTCCGCCATTCTGGTCTATGCAACGGAGCTGATGCCAGGGCGCATCGGCGCGGTGTCCGGCTTATTTTTCGGCCTCGCTTTCGGCATTGCCGGTGTTGGCGCGGCAGGGCTGGGGGTGATGGCGGATTGGTCAGGGATCGGGGCGGTGTATCAGCTTTGCGCCTTCCTGCCGGTGCTCGGCTTTGCGGCGCTGTTCCTGCCGGACCTTAAGCGCAAAGCTAGTTAAACCAGCTTGGCGCCACCACCGAGGCGCCAAACGCCAAGCCACAGCCGATCAAAAACACCGTCACCCCAATGCCAACCAGATTGCCGAGCACGCCATTGCGCGCCGCACCCATCAGCGCCCGATCATTCACCATCACCAGCAGAAACAACAAAGCCGGCGGCATCGCCAGCGTCGCCACCACATTGACCAGAATGACAATCTCCTCCAGCGGCGCACCGGGCAGCAGCGTCAACAGCCCCGCCAACGCCGCCGAGCCGAGCAGCACGCCATAGAATAACCAGCCATCGCGCAGCCGATTATTCAAACTATGCGCATGGCCAATCACCTCGCCGAACGCATAAGCCGAGGCGGTGGCAATCGTAATCGCGGCCACCAGCCCCGCCTCGAAAATCCCCAGCGCAAATAACGAAGCGCCGATATGCCCGACATAGGGTTGCAGCGCCTCGGCAAATTGCGCGGCCTGAAAATTCCCGGCACTAATCCCGTGGGCAAAGAGCGGCGCGGTCGCCACAATCGCAGCAATCGCAAACAGTGCCGCCAAAACCGAGCCGATCACGATATCCAGCCGCACGCTGCGCAAATCGCGCAAGGTCAGCCCCTTATCGGTTACCGCCCCTTGCTGGAAAAATAACATCCACGGCGTCACGGTCGCGCCAATATCGGCAATCATCAACGTGACCGAACTCGGCTTGAACCCCCCCGGCAACGGCCCCCAACTCAGCATGGCATGGCCAATCGCGGGCAGGCTTGGATGCGCCAGCACCGCCACCGGCAAAAAAATCGCATTGCCCAACGCAAGCCCCAGCGTCATTTGCTCCCAACGCCGATAGCGCGCGGTGGAAATCGCCAAGGCGATCACCGCAAGGGTGCCGCCCACCGCGACCACCGGCGCCACGCCAAAAAACCCCAACCCAGCACGAATACCGATAAACTCGGTCACCAAGGTCAGAAAATTGCCGGCAACCAAATCGAGCATGGCGAACCCGCCCCAGAACCGGCCAAATCGGGCAAAAATCAGCTGCGCATGGCCCTGCCCGGTCGCCAGCCCCACCCGCGCCGCCATTTCTTGCACCACCCAGGCAATGGCAAAAGTCGCCACCACAAACGGCAGAAAAAACCCAATGCCGAATTGCGCCCCGGTCGCGGCATAAGAGAGCATACTCGGCGCGTCATTTTCGCCCAGAAACACCAGCACGCCCGGCCCCAGCACCAGCATCAACATGCGCAGGCCGATGAAACCACGCCCCCGGCTTTGCTCAATCGCCTGACGGTCGCGGGCGCGCTGAATATCCTCCGGCGCCAAAAAAGCCTGCGGCGGCTCGCTCATCCCGCCGCCCGTCGCACCACAATCACCACAATGGCGAGCATTACCATCACGTACAGCCGCAACGCCCAGAACAGCAATGTCAAGGCCGAGGATTGATCCCGCCGGGGCCACATCGTCAGGCGCCGGCGCGCAAAAAACGCCGCGTCCTGCTCATGATCGGGGCCGTTAATGTCCATGCGACAGAATATAGCCTTGGCTTTAATGTGGTCAAGCCCGCACGGCTCCAGCGTTGGCGTTCCGCCGGTTTGGGTGTAATCAAACCCATCAATCGGAGCGCCCAGCATGACGATATCAAAATTGCAGGTCGAACCCGCCTTGCCTTCGCCCCCCACCCAAGCCCAGCGTTTCGGCAAGGCGCGCGAGGCGCAAGCAATTGCCCTGCTCGAAGATTATGTGGAACTCATCGCCGATCTGCTGAGCGTGCACGGTGAAGCGCGCCCGATCGACATTGCCCGCCGCCTCGGCGTTTCGCACCCAACGGCGGTCAAAAGCATCAACCGCCTGAAACGCGAAGGCCTTGCCACCGCACAGCCTTATCGGGGCGTGTTTCTCACCGAAACCGGCCACGCTATGGCCAATCGCGCCCGCGCGCGCCACCGCGTGGTGGTGCAATTGCTCGAAGCCCTCGGCGTGCCGCCAGAAACCGCCGAATCGGATGCCGAGGGCATCGAACATCACGTGTCCGACATTTCGCTCCGCGCCTTCGCCCGGTTCCTGCGCAGTCGCGACGTCCGCTGACCTACCCGGCGGTAAGGCGCCGCACGCGCGGCGAAAAGCGCGCCGATAGGCCGGTGGCTGCCGCTGCATCGCGCGGCTTTGCATTAGCGTGCCCCGCCGGAACGGTTTGCAACGAAGTCACCATCGCCGCATGCAGGGTCAGACCCAGCCTCGCGCAAATACGCTGTAATGCGTCAGGCCCCGCAATCAGCGCATCGAACGGCACAATCATCGCGCGCCCAGCCCGCCGTTCCGCATAGTCCAAAAACGCTTCATACTCCTCGATTGCTTGCGCCATCACCCGGTCCGGCGCCGCATCGCGGCCAAAATATCGCCCGCTCGCCTCGGAAAACCCCTTGGCCGACCATAACCAATCATCAAAATCACGCACCAGAATTATTTCCTGCGCCTCCGCCCAAACCGCTTCGGCCAGGCTCGCCATCATGGTGTTCGGCACCAGCTTCTCGGCCACGAACCGCACCGCCCGCTTCTGTGGCGCTTGCCGCGCGATCATCATCGATAATGTTTCGCGCAGCAACGGCGCGATAAATCCCAACGCATCCTCGGCAAACCAGTCAAAAATTTCCGGATAATCATCCCGCTGCACAAACGGGTTGGTCGCGGCCAGATAAGGCGTGTCGATGAACTGCGCGCCATCCAAACCTGCACTGCCCGCGCTCGGCATGGTCATCATCGCCAACACATGCTGGGCATATTGCAGTAATTTGCTCTCATACGGATAATTGCGCGGTGCCAGCACCGCCGGATGCGCCGCCAGCGCGCTCATCAACGCCGTGCTGCCTGACCGCCCCAGCGAGGTCACAAAGAGTGGCGCCGCCCCCGCAACCGGCGCCGCATCATAGCCGATGCTGAGATCAAGGCGCGCCAGCGAGATGAAGTTTTTCGCCAAATAGCGCGAATCCTGAGAAAACGCTGGCCATTGCGCGGCGGCCACCACGCCGATCTCAATCACCCCGACATCGCGCAACCCCAGCAGATTGATGAACACCCGAAACCCGGTCGGCGTGTCAGCCGGGCAGCCCAGCACCGCCGTCACGTCGGCGCGTGGATGCAACCCGCCAATCACCAGCGGTGCGCGATGCAAGAGCGGCGCATAAACCACAATCGCCTGCGCCGGGTCCGCGCCGCCGAAAACCCAGCCCGCCAGCTCCAGAAAATGCCCCCGAATTTCGCGCACGCCCGTCGCGGGTTGCGGCGTATCCAAGTGCCAATCGACGGCGCTGGCCGCGTGTTCGAATTTACCCAAGCAAAACGATATCATCCGAATGTTTCTAGCAAACCAAAAACCTTAAAGGGTGAAAAGTTACCAGCGCGTGACAAAAAACCGGACGAGGGGCTTGGCGCCCCTCGTCCGGCGCTAGAGCGTGATTGCTTATCATCAATCTCGCTCTAGCCTCTGTTTGTCGATCAATTTCATTGGTTTAGCTCGAATCTGTCGATTCAACCTAAACCCATATTGATCTAGGCTAAACCACCATCGTCCCGCCATCGACCGCTAGAATCTGGCCGGTGATATGGCCCGAAGCCGCCGTGCAAAACAGCAAGGCGGCACCCTTCAAATCACCATCATTGCCAATTTTGCCGAGCGGCGTTTTGGCAATCACCTGCTCCTCGAATTGGCTGAGTAGCCCCTTGGTCATTTTCGAGGGGAAAAACCCCGGCGCAATCGCGTTTACGGTAATATTATGCGGCCCCCATTCCGCTGCCAGCGCGCGGGTCATGTTCACCACCGCCCCTTTGGAGGTGTTATACGGGATGGTCCCGGTAATATCGGGATGATGCCCCCGCAACCCGGCAATCGAGGCGATGTTCAAAATCTTCCCAGCCCGCTGCGGGATCATCGAGCGGCGGGCAATCTCCTGGGTCAGAAAAAACAGGCTGGTGACATTCAAATTCATCACCCGCGCCCAGGCCTCCGGCGTTACCTCCGTCGCGGGCGCGCCCCAGGTCGCACCGGCATTATTCACCAGCACATCAATCGTGCCATGCGTGTCCAACACCGCATCGGCCAGCGCCTTCGGCCCCTCGGCCTTGCCCAAATCTACCGCATGCGCGGTCGCTTTGACGCCCAATTTGGCCAAATGCGCCACCGCCGCGTCCAGCTCATCGGTCTTGCGCGCAGAAATCGCAATCGTCGCCCCAAATTCACCCAAGGCTTCGGCAATCTGCAAACCCAACCCGCGCGATCCCCCGGTGATCAGCACGCGCTTGCCGGTCAAATCAAACAAACTCTTCAAATCAGCCATTATGTTTCCCCTCACGGTTGCAGCGCCAGAGCCAATTCCGGCGCAGGATTGACGATTCCGATACGCTCCTATCCAATAGGCCGCAATCGGAGGAAAGCCATGACCCTATCCATTTTGCCAAACAAGTACCCGTTGCTGATTAAACAGATCCTAAAAATGCCCTTGGCCCAGGCCAGCCAGCGCCACATTGTCTATCGCGGCGAGCAGCGCTTCACCTACCCGCAATTCGCCGAGCGGGTGCATCGCCTCGCCGGCGCGCTCGCCACGCTGGGTGCTGAAATGGGCACCACCGTCGCGGTGATGGATTGGGATAGTCACCGCTATCTCGAATCTTATTTCGCGGTGCCAATGTCCGGCTGCGTGCTGATGACCGCCAATATCCGCCTCAGCCCCGAACAAATCGCCTACACGCTCGATCATTGTGGCGCCGAAATCTTGCTGATCCATACGGATTTCCTACCCATCCTCGCCGCCATCCGTGCGCGCCTGCCCAAGCTGCGCCATCTGGTGCTGTTGAGCGATCAACCAGCCGCCGATACGCCAGTGCCCGAGGGTTTCGCCGGGGAATACGAATCCCTGCTCGCCCGCGCACCGTCCCAGTATGATTTCCCCGATTTCGATGAGAACCTCCAAGCCACCACCTTCTACACCACTGGCACCACCGGCCTGCCCAAAGGCGTGATGTTCAGCCATCGGCAAATCGTGCTGCACACGCTGGCCATCATGTCGACCCTGCTGATGGCGGGCCTTAATGCCCGCTTCTCGCGTGAAGACGTCTATATGCCGCTCACCCCGATGTTCCATGTCCATGCCTGGGGCTTTCCCTTCGCCGCGACCATGATGGGCATGCAGCAAGTCTATGTCGGGCGTTTCCTGCCGGAAGTGGTGCTCAAACTCCTCGCCACCGAGCGCGTGACCGTTTCGCATTGCGTGCCCACCATCATGCATATGATCCTCACCGCCCCCGCCGCGAGCAGCATCGATCTCTCGGGTTGGCACGTGATTATCGGCGGCTCGGCTCTGCCGCGCGCCCTCTGCGAAGCCGCCATGGCCCGTGGCATCGATATTTTCTCGGGCTATGGCATGTCGGAAACCTGCCCGCTGATGACCATGAGCCAATTGCGCGGTACCAGTCTCGATGCCGCTCCGGATCGCCGCGAGGCCGAAATCGCCACCCGCATCGCCGCTGGCCTGCCCGCGGTGTTCGTTGAAGTGCGTATCGTCGATGATAACATGAACGACCTGCCGCATGACGGTAAATCAATCGGCGAAGTCGTTACCCGGTCGCCCTATCTCACCCCCGGCTATGCCGGCAATCCAGAAGCCTCCGAAGCGCTCTGGCGCGGCGGCTGGCTCCATACCGGTGACCTTGGCGTGCTCGATGCGGATGGCACGCTGCACATCGTCGATCGCCTGAAGGACGTGGTGAAAACCGGCGGCGAATGGGTCTCCTCGCTCGGCATCGAAGACATTCTTCTCCAGCATCCCGCCATCGCCGAAGTCGCTGTGGTCGGTGTGCCCGATGAGCGCTGGGGCGAACGCCCGGTGGCCTTCGTGGTGACGCGCCCCGGCCACGAGCCGGACGCAGAAGCGATCAAAGCCCATGTCCGCATCCGCGCCGATAGCGGTGAAATTTCCCGCTACGCCGTGCCGGATCGCGTGGTGTTCGTTGAGGCGCTCGACAAAACCTCGGTCGGCAAGCTCGATAAAAAAGCAATGCGCGCCCGCCTCGCCGCAACCGCGCCCGTTTAGAGCCACAGCCATCCAAGCCGGGCGGGGCCGCTCTGCTCTGCCCGGGCTTGCCTTTCGCGTCCCGTTTGCTCATCCTGCACGATAATTCATTATCTGCGCACCCAACAATCCCGACTCCGGCCTTGTCGAAAGTAGAATAACGCCATGAAACTGCACGAAGTTCGCGTCCATCCCTCCAAATCTGACCTTACCCGCGACAACCAACTCGCCTGGAAAATCGCGCAAGTCGCCGCCGAAAAGGTCGCCGTGCCGCGCGATGTCACCGGCATGATCATCAACCGCATCATCGATAATGCCGCCGTCGCCATCGCCTCGGTCAATCGCGGCCCGGTGATCACCGCGCGGGATATGGCTTTGGCGCATAGTCGGCGCGGCGGTGCAACGGTGTTTGGCGTGCCGGGCCGCAAAACCGTTAGCCCCGAATGGGCGGCCTGGGCCAATGGCACGGCGGTGCGTGAACTTGATTATCACGACACCTTCCTCGCTGCCGATTATTCCCATCCCGGCGATAACATCCCGCCGATCCTCGCCGTCGCGCAATCGATGGAGCGCAACGGCCGTGACCTGATCCGTGGCATCGCCACCGGCTATGAAATCCAAATCAATCTGGTCCGCGCCATTTGCCTGCATGAATGGAAAAAAGACCATATCGCCCATCTCGCCCCGGCCCAGGCCGCCGGCATTGGCACCTTGCTCGGCCTCAAGCCCGAGGTGATTTTCCAAGCCGTGCAACAGGCCGTGCATGTCAGCTTCACCACCCGCCAATCGCGCAAAGGCGAAATCAGCTCGTGGAAAGCCTATGCACCCGCCCATGCCGGCAAGCTCGCGATTGAAGCGGTCGATCGCGCCATGCGCGGCGAGGGTGCGCCCAGCCCGATCTATGAGGGTGAAGACAGCGTCATCGCCTGGATGCTCGGCGGCAAAGACGCGGTCTATCACGTGCCGCTGCCCGACAAAGGCGAGCCCAAGCGCGCCATCATGGATAGCTACACCAAGGAACATTCCGCCGAATATCAAAGCCAGGCGCTGATCGATCTCGCATTCCGCATGCGCGAAAAAATCACCGATTTCGCGGCGATCAAGCGCATCACCATCCACACCTCGCACCACACCCATTACGTCATCGGCACCGGCGCCAATGACCCGCAAAAAATGGACCCGAAAGCCTCGCGCGAAACGCTCGATCACTCGATCATGTATATTTTCGCGGTCGCCCTGCAGGATGGCCGTTGGCATCACGTCGATAGCTACGCCCCCAAGCGGGCCCAGCGGGCGGACACGGTGGCGCTTTGGCACAAAATCAGCACCACCGAAGACAAAATCTGGACCCAACGCTACCACGCGGTTGATCCGGCGGAAAAAGCCTTTGGTGGGCGTGTCGAAATCGAATTTAATAACGGCTCGGTACTGACCGATGAACTGGCCGTTGCAAACGCCCACTCGCTCGGCGCCCACCCGTTCGAACGCGCCGATTATATCCGCAAATTCGAAACCCTGACCGATGGCATCATCAGCCCGCGCGAATCCGCCCGTTTCCTCGAAGCGGTGCAAGAACTGCCGGATCTGCCCGCCGGAGAGCTAGACCGGCTCAATGTCGCGCTGCCGGCCAACGCCGTGCAGCATGGCAAGCCGGGTATTTTTTGATCGCCGTGCCTGAAAGGAGCGAAATCATGAGTGAAACCAGCCCATTCAAACCGAAAAAATCGGTCGCTCTCTCCGGCGTTGCTGCGGGTAACACCGCGTTATGCAGCGTCGGGCGCACCGGCAATGATTTGAATTATCGCGGCTATGACATTCTCGACATTGCCGAGAGCTGCAGCTTCGAAGAAATCGCCCATCTGCTGATCCACGAAACCCTGCCCAACCGCGCCGAGCTTGCCGCCTATGAAACCAAGCTGCGCAGCCTGCGCGGCATCCCCGATGCCGTGCGCCGGGTGCTCGAAGCGCTCCCCGCCGCGACCCACCCGATGGATGTGTTGCGCACCGCCGTGTCCGCGCTCGGCTGCGCCCTCCCTGAGCCGCCCGATCACAATCCCGCCGGCGCGCGCGACATTGCGGATCGCTTGATCGCCTCGCTCGGCTCGATGCTGTTTTATTGGTATCATTTCGCAACGAATGGTAAGCGCATCGATGTCGAAACAAACGATACCACCATCGCAGGCCATATTCTGCATCTGCTGCACGGCAAGCCTGCCTCGCCCGACTGGGTGCGCGCCATGCACACCTCGCTGATCCTCTATGCCGAGCATGAATTCAACGCCTCCACCTTCGCCGCGCGCGTGGTCGCGGGCACCGGCTCTGATATCTACTCCGCCATCACCGGCGGCATCGGCGCACTGCGCGGCCCCAAACATGGCGGTGCGAATGAGTTCGCTTTCGAAGTGCAAAAACGCTATGCGACGCCTGATGAAGCCGAGGCCGATATTCGCAGGCGAATTGAAGCCCGCGAAGTGATTATCGGCTTTGGTCACCCGGTCTATACCATTGCGGATCCGCGCAACGTGGTGATCCGCCGCGTCGCTGAAAAACTCTCGAAAGATGCGGGCAACACCAAAATGTTCGACATCGCCGCCCGGCTCGAAACGGTGATGGGGGATGCTAAAAAAATGTTCCCGAATCTGGATTGGTTCAGCGCCGTCTCCTATCACATGATGGGCGTGCCCACCGCCATGTTCACGCCGCTTTTTGTGATTGCGCGCACCACCGGCTGGTCCGCCCACGTGATCGAACAGCGGATCGACAATAAAATCATCCGTCCCGCCGCTAATTATGTCGGCCCCGAAAACCGCCCCGCCATCCCGCTCGCTCAGCGCGGGTGAAAGACGCCCATGACCTATCTCACCGCCGCATCCCTCCCCCGAGAACCCGCGGGCGACCGGTTTCGCGCCTTGCTCGCCCGGCCCGGCATTCTGGGCATCCCCGGCGCGCATAACGGCCTCGCCGCCCAACAAGCGCGCAATGCCGGGTTCGAGGCTTGTTATCTCTCCGGCGCCGCCATGACCGCCTCAATGGGCCTGCCCGATCTTGGCATTATCACGGTCGATGACGTGTGTTTTTTCATCCGCCAAGTCAGCCGTGCCTCGGGCCTGCCCGTGCTGGTCGATGGCGATACCGGCTATGGCGAAGCGCTGAACGTGATGAATATGGTCCGCGCCTTCGAGGATGCCGGGGCCGCCGCCGTGCATATCGAAGATCAAATTTTGCCGAAAAAATGCGGCCATCTGAACGATAAAAAACTCGCCCACCCTGATGATATGGCCGCAAAAATCGCCGCCGCAGCGGCAGCGCGTCGGCATCTCTATCTGATCGCCCGCACCGATGCCGCCGCGAGCGAAGGGATCGATGGCGCGGTGTCACGCGCCAAACATTACCTCGCCGCCGGCGCTGACGCGATTTTTCCCGAAGCCCTGCACAGCGCAGACATGTTTCGCGAATTCGCCGCCCGGATGGACGGCGCGCCCTTGCTCGCGAACATGACCGAGTTTGGCAAAACCCCTTTCTTTACCAAAGACGAATTCGAAGCCATGGGGTATCGCATGGTGATTTGGCCGGTCACCTCGCTGCGGGTTTCCGCCAAAGCCGTCGAAAAACTCTATCAAGCCATTGCCAAGGATGGTGGCGCGCAAAACATGCTCGATGCCATGCAGACCCGCGCCGATCTGTATAAGACCATCGGCTATGATGATTTCGAAGCTTTGGATCACTCCATCGTTAAAACCATCATCCCGCACGGTATGCCCCATAATTAACGCTCTGTTGGAAAATCACCGGATGACAAGCAGCCCCGAAAGCGATCCGCAATTCGATTTAACCGAGGCGCAGCGCGCCATCCGCGATATGGCGAACGGTTTCGCCGCCGAGCATATCGCGCCCCACGCGCTGGAATGGGATGAAAAACGTCATTTCCCTCTTGACGTGATCCGCGCCACCGCTGCTCTCGGCATGGGCGGCATCTATGTGCGCGAGGATGTCGGCGGCAGCGGTCTCGGCCGGCTCGAAGCCGCCTTGATTTTCGAAGCACTCGCCACCGGCTGCCCTGCGATTTCCGCCTATATCTCGATCCATAACATGGTCAGTTGGATGATCGATCGATACGGGTCCGCTGAACAGCGTCAGGAATTCTTGCCCCGCCTGACCAGCATGGAGCAACTCACCAGCTACTGCCTCACCGAACCAGCCTCCGGCTCTGACGCCGCTGCCCTGAAAACCAAGGCGGTGCGCGATGGCTCAGATTATTTGTTATCAGGCGTCAAGCAATTCATCTCCGGCGCCGGCGCCACCGATCTCTATTTGGTGATGGCCCGCACCAGTTCCGATGGCGCGCGCGGCGTCTCATGTTTCCTGATCCCGAAATCGGCCAAAGGGCTCAGCTTCGGTGCCAATGAACGCAAAATGGGCTGGAATGCGCAACCCACGCGTCAAGTCATCATGGATGAGGTGCGGGTTCCCGAACATCATCGGATCGGCGCAGAAGGGGAGGGGTTTCGCATCGCCATGAGCGGGCTTGATGGGGGCCGCTTGAATATCGGTGCCTGCTCGCTCGGCGGCGCGCAAGCGGCACTCGATCGCACCATCCCTTATCTGCGCGAACGCACCGCCTTCGGCAAAAGCCTCGCCTCCTTCCAGGCCCTGCAATTTCGCATCGCCGATATGGCAACCACCTTGGAAGCCGCCCGTATTTTCCTCTGGCACGCTGCCGCCGCGATGGACCGGCGCGACCCGCGCGCCACCGCGCTCTGCGCCATGGCCAAGCGCATAGCCACGGATACCGGTTTCGATGTCGCCAATCAGGCGCTGCAACTTCATGGGGGCTATGGTTATCTGGCCGATTACGGGGTGGAGAAATTGGTGCGTGATTTGCGCGTGCATCAAATCCTCGAAGGCACCAACGAAGTGATGCGCGTTATCATCGCCCGCAGCCTGCTCGCGAGTAACGCATGACCAGCCCTGATCTGCTCGTTCGCATCACCGGCTCCATCGGTCGCATCACCCTCAATCGCCCGCGCGCGCTCAATGCGCTCACGCTCGATATGGTCAGCGAAATTAACGCAGCCTTAGCCCAATGGGCGGGCGATCCAGCGGTGCTCGCCGTTATCGTCGATGGCGCGGGCGAGCGCGGCCTGTGTGCGGGTGGAGATATTCGCAGCCTCTACGATGCCGCCAAGTCCCATGATTTAAACCTGCCTAAACGGTTTTTCGCCATCGAATATCGGATGAATGCGCGCATCGCGTCCTTCCCAAAACCCTATATCCCGATCATGGATGGCATCGTGATGGGTGGCGGCATCGGCCTCTCCGCCCATGGCAATCACCGGCTGGTCACCGCGCGCGCCACCCTCGCCATGCCCGAAGTTGGTATTGGCTTCATCCCCGATGTTGGCGGCACCTACCTGCTCGCCCGCGCCCCTGATCAACTCGGCACCCATGCCGCGCTCACCGCCGCCCGCCTCACCGGGGCTGATGCGCTGCTGCTCAATCTCGCGGACGCGATGATCGATGCAGCTTCAATCCCCGCCCTCATCGCCGATCTTGAAGCCGCCACCAGCCACGATGATATTATCGCCCGGATCGCACAAGCCAAAATTGCGCCACCGCCCAGCGCGCTTGCCGCAGCGCGTAGCTGGACCGCGCGCTGCTATCAGGCTAATCGCGTGGAAGATATTCTGAACAACCTCGAAACAAGTGCCGAACCAGCCGCCCAAACCGCCGCCGCCACCATCCGCAGCCAATCGCCCAGCGCCCTGAAACTAACGCTCCGCGCCCTGCGCCGCGCCGCAACCCTCTCTGGTTTGCCCGCCTGCCTCGATCAGGAATATCGAATGGCGTTGCGCTGCATGGCGAGCCATGATTTCACCGAAGGTGTGCGCGCCGCCGTGATCGACAAAGACCGCACGCCGAGCTGGCAACCCGCGACCCTTGATGCCGTAACGGATGCCATGCTGGACCCGTATTTCGCGTCCCTCGGCCATGACGAACTCGGCTTGGACCCCGCAACCCACTAACGGAGGCCGCTATGACCAGCTTCAGTGAAGCCCGCGCCCTGCTGCTGTCACTGCGCACCGATTATCAGGCGGCGATGCGCCAATTCCGCTGGCCCGATCCCGAAAATTTCAACTGGGCGTTGGATTGGTTCGATGCCGTCCTCGCAACCGATGCTGCATACCGCGACCAACCCGCCCTCTGGATCATTGATGCCCCGAGCGGTATGGGGGAAAAAATCAGTTTCGCCGCGATGAGTGCGCGCTCAAATCAGGCGGCCAATTTCCTGCTCAGCCAAGGCATCACCAAGGGCGATCGGATCATCCTGCTGCTGGGCAATATCGCACCACTCTGGGAAATCATGCTCGCCAGCATGAAAATCGGCGCCGTGGTCATCCCCGCCACCACCTTGCTCACGCCCGATGAACTGCAAGACCGGCTCGATCGCGGCCACGCCCGCGCGGTGATCACCACCCCCGAGCATCTCAGCAAATTCGAGCATCTCGCCGGTGATTATCAAAAAATTACCGTGAGCGATGATAACATCGTGGGCACCACACGCTATAACATAGAAGCTCACAGCCCGCTTTTTACCCCATCAGCGCCCACCAACCCTGATGATGATTTGCTGCTTTATTTCACCTCCGGCACCACCGCCAAACCAAAACTCGTGCTGCACACCCACCGCTCTTATCCGGTCGGCAGCCTATCCACGATGTATTGGATCGGCCTACAGCCTGGCGATATTCATTTGAACATCTCCTCGCCCGGCTGGGCCAAACATGCCTGGAGCTGCTTCTTCGCACCCTGGAATGCCGGTGCGTGCGTGTTCATCCTCAACCAGCCCCGGTTCGAGCCAAAAACCCTGCTCGATCACATCGTCCGGTGCAACGTCACCACCCTCTGCGCCCCGCCCACCGTCTGGCGGCATCTGATCCAGCTTGATCTCAAGCAATGGCCCGTAGGTTTGCGCGAAATTGTCGGCGCGGGTGAACCGTTGAACCCTGAAATCATCGATCATGTGCGTCAATGCTGGAACATCACCATCCGCGATGGCTATGGTCAAACCGAAACCACCGCCCAAATTGGCAATCCGCCCGGCCAAATCGTCAAGCCCGGCGCCATGGGTCGGCCATTGCCCGGCTATCAAATCACTCTCCTCGATTCCGCCAATGACGCCGTATCCGAAGGCGAGGTCGCCATTGATTGCCGCAGCATCCGCCCCGCCGCTTTAATGCGCGGTTATATCGATGCGCAAACCGGCGCGCCGCGCGGCGCAGATCAACCATTTTACCGCACGGGCGATGTCGCGCAGATCGATGGCGATGGTTATTATATTTTCGTTGGCCGTGCCGATGATGTTTTCAAATCCTCCGATTACCGCATCAGCCCGTTTGAGCTGGAAAGCGTGCTGATCGAACATCCCGCCATCGCCGAAGCCGCCGTCGTCCCCCGGCCCGACCCGGTGCGCCTCGCAATCCCCGTCGCCTATATCACACTGATCGAGGGGGCCACGCCGGATCGCGCGACTGCCCACTCGATTTTCCAACATCTCAACATCCGGTTGGCACCGTTCAAACGTATCCGCATCCTGCGCTTCACCCCGGATTTGCCCAAAACCATCTCCGGCAAAATCCGCCGCGTGCAACTGCGTCAAGCCGAAGCCGCCCCCAGCTTGCCCACCGACTACGTCCAATTCGCCGAGACCGACTTTCCCGATCTGCGCGATCAATCACCCAGCTAACAACAAGGATCACGCCATGAAATTCGCCCAAAATACCTTTCTGGTCACCGGTGGCGGCTCCGGCCTTGGTGGCGCCACGGCTCGCGCCTTGATCCGGCGCGGCGCTAACGTGATGATCGCCGATGTGAATGACGAGGCGGCGAGCGCCCTGGCCGCTGATCTCGGCGCGCAAGCACGCTTCATCCATACCGACGTGACGAGCGAGGCGGATGGCACCCAGGCGGTCAAGGCCGCCATTGAGCAATTCGGCGCGTTGCATGGCTTGATCAATTGTGCCGGCATCGGCATCGCCGCCAAGGTGGTTGGCCGTGACGGGCCGCACGCGCTTAGTCGTTTCGCACAGGTCATCAATGTTAATCTCATCGGCACCTTCAACATGATCCGTCTCGCCGCCGCCGCCATGGCCAAGGCGGAGCCAAACATTCAAGGCGAGCGAGGCGTGATTATCAACACCGCCTCAATCGCCGCCTATGATGGGCAAATCGGCCAAGCGGCCTACGCCGCCTCGAAAAGCGGTGTGGTCGGCCTCACACTCCCCATCGCGCGTGAACTCGCAGGCTCCGGCATCCGCGTCGTCACCATCGCGCCAGGCATTTTCGCCACCCCGATGATGGCCGGCCTGCCCGAAGCCGCGCAACTCTCGCTCGGCGCCTCGGTGCCATTCCCCGCCCGCCTCGGTCAGCCGGACGAGTTTGCATCGCTGGTCTGCCATATTTGCGAGAACGTCATGCTCAATGGTGAAACCATCCGCCTCGATGGCGCGCTGCGCATGGCGCCCCGCTAACATGAGCACCCTCACCCCGTCCGATCCGGTCGTGATCGTCAGCGCCGCCCGCACCCCGATGGGCGGATTTCAAGGCGTCTTCAAAGACGTCGCCGCCGCAACCCTCGGTGCGACCGCCATCGCCGCCAGCCTGCAACGCAGCGGCTTGCCCGCCGAAACCATCGATGAAGTGATCTTCGGCTGCGTCTTGCCCGCAGGCCAAGGCCAGGCCCCCGCCCGCCAAGCCGCACTCGGCGCGAAACTACCGCTCGCGACCGGTGCGACCACCGTCAATAAAATGTGCGGCTCGGGCATGAAAGCCACCATGCTCGGCCATGATGCCCTGCTCGCCGGCAGTGCCGACATCGTGGTGACCGGCGGCATGGAAAGCATGTCCAACGCCCCGTATCTGCTCGATCGTGCCCGCGCCGGCTATCGCCTCGGCCATGGTCGCGTGATCGATCATATGTTCCTCGATGGGCTGGAAGACGCCTATGATAAAGGCCGCCTGATGGGCAGCTTCGCCGAAGAGTGCGCGCAAACCTACCAATTCACCCGCCAAGCGCAGGATGAGTTTGCCCTCGCCTCACTCGCCCGCGCCCGTGCCGCGCAAAATTCGGGCGCCTTTGCCACCGAAATCGTCCCGGTCGAGACCCCATCCGGCCCGATCAGCACCGATGAACAGCCCCCCAAAGCCAAACCTGAGCGCATCCCCACCCTGAAACCCGCCTTCCGCGCGGACGGCACGGTCACCGCCGCCAATTCCAGCTCAATCTCCGATGGTGCCGCCGCCCTGGTGCTGATGCGCCGTTCACAAGCCGAGCGTCGCGGCCTCACACCGCTCGCCACCATCATCGGCCACGCCACTCACGCCCAAGCGCCCAACCTGTTCACCACGGCGCCGATCGGTGCCATCAACCGGCTGTTCGAGCGCACCGGCTGGACCCGGGATCAGGTCGATCTGTTCGAAATCAACGAAGCCTTCGCCGTGGTCACGATGGCGGCAATGCATGATTTGTCGCTGCCGCACAGCATCGTCAACATCAACGGCGGTGCCTGCGCCCTTGGCCACCCAATCGGTGCGTCCGGCGCGCGAATTTTGGTAACCCTCCTCGCCGCCCTGGCCCATCACGGCCTGAAACGCGGCGTCGCCGCCTTGTGCATCGGCGGCGGTGAAGCCACCGCCATGGCCATCGAACGCGTCGTCTGACGCCCCATCTTGCCAGGGCGCGCCACCCCGGCTAAACCCCGCCTACCGGGCGCGTAGCTCAGCGGGAGAGCACTGCCTTGACATGGCAGGGGTCACAGGTTCAATCCCTGTCGCGCCCACCACCATCCGCCAGGATCGTGGTTTCGACGGTTCAGTAACAACCTGAATATTTGAAAGTGTCGGCGGGAAATCCTCCCTTGCCCCCGCCCTCAGAACCGCTCAACCCAGGGCCGCAATTCGATTTCCCAACTCCAGGCGCTCCGGTCTTGTTGCAGCAATTGCCAATAAGCCTGCGCAATCGCATCCGGGTCGAGCAAACTGTCCGGCGCGTCGGGCGGCACCGGGCGCGCCGCCGAGGCAATGCCGCCATCAATCACAATATGCCCGACATGAATGCCTTGCGGGGCCAGTTCACGCGCCATGCTCTGCGCCAATCCCCGCAGCGCGAATTTCCCCATCGCGAATGAGGCCGATTGCGCGTAGCCCTTGATGCTGGCCGAGGCGCCGGTGAATAAAATCGCACCATGACGCTGCGGCACCATGCGCTTCGCGGCCTGCTGCCCCACCAAAAACCCGCCAAACGCCGAAATATTCAGCGCCGCCGCGACATCCGCCGGGTCCAGCGTTGCAATCGGCCCCCGCACCCGGCCCGAGGCATTATACACCACAATATCCGGCGGCCCGATTGCCGCATCAACTTCAGCAAACAACCGCGCCACCGGCTCAATCTCGCTGGCATCGCAGGCAAAGGCCCGCGCGCCCGTCTCAGCGCAAATGGCGGCCAATTTCTCGGTGGAGCGCGCTGCCAGCGCCACGTGTACGCCGTGCCGGGTCAATAGCCGCGCCAGCGCCGCACTCAACCCCGCCCCCGCGCCCACAATCAGCGCCCGGCGATAGGCAATCGGTGCTTTCCCCGTCATAGTCTCATCCTCCAATATCATGCCGATCAAACAATAATCGGGCTCGTCGCGCCATCCATGGTGATATTCACCCCGGTAATATATCGCGCCCGGTCCGAAGCCAAAAACAGCACCGCATCGGCAATCTCCGCCGGCGTGGCCATGCGCCCGAGCGGAATCCGCGCAATCCCGCGCGCCCGCGCCTCATCCAGGCTAATCCCCGCCAGCCGCGCATCCGAGGCCAGCCCCTCATTGACCCGATCAGTCTCGGTCAACCCCGGATTAACCCCCACCACCCGCACCCCTCGCGGCGCATAGGCGGTAGCAAGCCCCGCCGTTGCCAGCATCAAGGCCGCATTCGCCGCCCCACCAGCAAGATGCACCGGCGAGGCCACTTTGCCGCCCGCGCCGATCACATTGACAATCACCCCATGCCCGCGCGTCGCCATGCGCTTCACCACCGGGTCAATCACATTAATATAACTAAAATATTTCGTATCCATCGCGGCCCGCCAATGCGAAGGGGTCAATTCATCCGGCGGCGTGCGCCGCGCCGCGCCCGCACTATTGACCAGAATATCAATCGGCCCGAGCTGCGCCTCCACCGCATCAACCATCGCCGCCGCCGCGTCTGGATCGGTTAAATCGGCAGCAAATCCCATGACCGAGGGCAAACGCGCTTGCGCCGCGTCCAAATTCGCGGCGCTGCGCGAACAAATCGCAACCCGCGCCGCCTCAGCCACAAACCCAACCGCACAGGCCAGGCCAATTCCCTTGGACCCGCCGGTAATCAGCACATTTTTAGCGTCGAGTGAAAGTTTCATCCTGCCCCATCATCCAAGTCAGGCGCGGGCCAACCGCCAGCCCGCCGCCTTCAAGAGATGGGGCACTCACGGCGCATTTCCAGCGCCGCCGATCAAGGAAACCGCTTCTTGGTATAGCGCCAGGCCGCAAGATACAGCCCAAGATAAACCAGCGGAATAAAAATAATCAGCCCTTCGAGTCCACCAAGCATCACACAGGCTCCTTAAGAATCGCGGTTCGCAATGCGCGCCGCTTCCTGGGTTTCAAACAACACCGCACCACTCGCCGCAATCAGCACAATCATCGTGGTGCCCACCAGCCAGGCGAAATACCAAGGCCCGTAATCCCCCGCGATCACCGCGAGCAGCAGGGCAGCAATCACCACGCCAGCCAATCCCGCAAGCTTGAACAAATTCGTCATGACCAACCCCCTCAATATGAATGTTCGTCGGCAATGACCGCCTCGGTATGCACGGTGCCGCGCATCACCCGGAACGCCCAGCCGGTATAGGACAGAATGATCGGCACGAACACTAACGCAAAGGCCAGCATCCAGCCCAGATTATAGGCACTGCCTGATGAATTCCACACCGTAAGGCTCTGCGCCGGCGCGGTGGTGGAAGGCATCAGGAACGGGAACATCGCAGCTCCGGTGGTGAAAATGGCGCTGATCCACGCCACCGCCCCCAGCCACCAGCCAATGATCGGCTTGCGCAGCATCGCGGCAAACGCCCCGCCAAACATGCCCGCCAGGCCCAGCACCGGCAGCAGCCACAACACTGGGTAATGCTGGAAATTTCCCATCCAGGCCCCCGCGCGCATCACCACCGCCGGGCCACCCAACGGTGTCGCCGGCATTGCCGCGTTAACCGCGCCGGTGAAGGCAAATCCTTTGACAAACTGGATCCACACCCCACCAATCGCAAACAACGCGCCGGCCACCACACCGCCCGCCATGGCAAAGCGCCGGGCGCGGGCCGCAATCGGTCCTTCGCCACGGATCATCAGCATCGTCCCGCCTTGATACACCGCCAGCGCGAGGGACATCACGCCGCACAGCAAGGCAAACGGGTTGAGCAAATACCAGATGAAGCTCTCATCCTGATAATACTGCCCATCCCAGCTAAAGTGGAAACCAACACCCTGCAAAACATTGCCGAACGCCGCACCGAAAATAATCATCGGCACTGCGCCTGAAACCAGGAACGCCCAGTCCCAGGTGCCGCGCCACCGGCGCGCATCCACTTTCGAGCGATACTCAAACGCAACGGGCCGCAAAATCATGCTGAACAGCAGCAAAATCATCACGACATAAAAAGTCGAGAACGATGTCGCATACAAAGTCGGGAACGCCGCAAAAATCGCGCCGCCGCCCAGAATAAACCAAACCTGATTGCCATCCCAATGCGGCCCGATAATCGCGAGTGCTGTGCGCCGCTCACCATCATTGCGGCCCACAAAGCGCAACAGCGCGCCCACCCCCATATCCATGCCCACCATCACGCCAAGGCCAGAGAGCAACACCCCGAGCAACAAAGCCCAGATGATTTTTAACGCGATATAGATTTCCATAACGATGATCCTATTGCCACTGTTTGTCAGCAAAACCGGGCTGGCCATAGATCGACTGCACAGGCGCTGTCACCGGTTTTACCGGCGCTGCATGCACACCCGGCCCTAACCGCGCGAACTTGAACATCAGGTAAAGCTCAGCCGCAATGAACAAGCTGTAGAGCAGCACAAATCCAACCAGCGAGAAAATCATATAACCAACGCCGTGGGACGAGGCGGATTGGAAGGTCGGCAACCAACCATAAACCGTCCAAGGCTGGCGGCCATTTTCCGCCGTGATCCAGCCAAACTCGCAGGCGAGAATCGGCAGCGGTATCGCCCACATCGAGGCTTTCATCACCAGCGGATGTTTTTCCAGCTCATTCTTGAGGCTGTAATACGCACCAAAAGCAAACACCACCAGAAATGACAGCCCCAGCCCCACCATCAACCGGAAAGACCAGAACTCAACAAACACATTGGGTATCGTCGCCCGTGCCGTCTTGTCCAGCACCGTCGGCATTTCAGCCGGCGTTATCGCCGCCAAATTCTGCCCCGGCGCATAACGCTGGGCCAGAAATCCATAGCCCATATCGTCTTCGTGCTTGCGAAATTCTGCTAACGCCGCCGGGTCTTTGGTCGCGCCATAGGCTTTGAGCGCAATAATCGCCTTGATCCCGTCAACAGTCTTGGCCTTGGCGTCACGCTCCAGCGCAAACACGCCCGGAATCGTGGTGTTCCAGCCATGCGCCACTAACGGCGTCAACACGTAAGGCAGCCCAATTGAAAAATCATCGCGCTGCGTTGCATCATTGGGCAGCGCAATCACTTTCCACGGTGCGGACGGCCCCTTGGCGCTATGCCAAAGCCCCTCCATCGCCGCGAGCTTGGTTGGCTGCACCAAATAATCCATCCGCCCCAGCGCATCGCCCAGCGTCACCACAGCCAAGGTGGAGATCAGCCCGAATAAGGCGGCAATCCGAAAACTCCGCGCCGCGAACTCACGATGTTGCTTGCGCAGCAAATAATAGGAGCTAACCCCCATCACAAACATCGCACCCGTCACATAACCAGCGATCGAGGTATGCACGAATTTCGCCTGCGCATCCGGGCTAAACACCAGCGCGCCAAAGCTCTTGAACTGCATGCGCATCGTGGTCGGGTCGAATTTGGCGCCAGCCGGGTCTTGCATGAAGCCGTTGGCGATCAAAATCCACAAAGCCGACAAGTTCGAGCCGAGCGCCACAATATAAGTGACCGCCAAATGCGCCGGTCGGCTCAACCGGTCCCAGCCGAAAAACATCAGCCCGACAAAGGTCGATTCCATAAAGAACGCCATCAAGCCCTCAATCGCCAAGGGCGTGCCGAACACATCGCCAACAAAGTGCGAATACATCGACCAGTTGGTGCCGAATTCAAACTCCATCGTCAGCCCGGTGGCCACGCCAATGGCAAAATTAATGCCAAACAGCTTGCCCCAGAACTGGGTCATATCCTTATAAACTTGCTTGCCGGTGACAACATACACCGTCTCCATCGCCGCCAGAATAAACGTCATGCCCAACGTCATCGGCACAAACAGGAAATGGTATAAAGCAGTGAGCGCAAACTGCATGCGCGAGAGGTCAACCACAGTCGGATTGATCATTGGCGTTATCCCAAATGGCCTACTGGCGCAGACAATTCCACGTCAGGCGTTACCGCAACGCAATCCCTGCTTATCAGTGCCGTAACCCGCCTTCATTGATTTAGATCAAGGCGTGATGATCCGCCCGGCCTCAAGCGTCACCACCCGGTCCTCTGCGCCAATGGTTTCCAGCCGGTGCGCAATCGTGATCACGGTGCGCCCCGCACTGATCGTGCCAATCGCCTGCACCACCGCCTGCTCCGTTACCGGATCAAGCCCCTCGGTCGGCTCATCGAGGATCAAAAACGGCGTATCGCGCAGCGCCGCCCGTGCCAGCGTCAAGCGCCGCGCCTGCCCGCCCGATAATTTCACGCCCGCCTCACCCACCAGCGTCTCCAGCCCGCCCGGTGCTGCGCGCACAAAATCCGCAAGCTGCCCAATCTCCAGCGCCCGCCACAGCGCCGCCTCGTCGGCATCCGGGCGCGCAATCAGCAAATTATCCCGCACGGTCCCTGCAAAAATCTGGCTGCGCTGTGCAACCACGGTGAATAAGGAACGCACATCATCGCCGCGAATCGTGCTCAGCTCCACCCCGCCAATCTGCACCGAGCCTTCCTGATAAGCGGCAAAGCGCAGCAGTAAATTCACCAGCGAACTCTTCCCCGCACCGCTGCGCCCCACCACAGCCAACCGCTCACCCGGCGCCAGGCTCAAATCCACCCCATCCAGCGCCCAACCCGCTTGCCCCGGATACCGCAGTTTCACGCCCTTTATCTGAATATCCAATCGCGCCGGGCGCGGCGGGCTCACCGCCGGGTCACGCACCGGCACCTCGCGGTCCACCAGCTCAAACACCCGCCGCGCAGACGCCGCCATCCCGCCCCACGCCTGAAACGCCCCGGCCAACGGGGCCACCGCCTCAAACGCCGCCATCGCGCCCAAGGCCAACAGCGCCATATCCGCGCCCGGCAATCGCCCATGAACCACCAGCCGGCCACCAATCACCAGCATCGCCGCCATGCTCAACTGCGCGATCAGCAAGTTCCCGCCCGCCCCCAGCCCGGCAATCACCGCGAGCCGCCCTTGCTGAGCCGCCAATGTCGCGCTTGATCGTGCCACCCGCGCCTGCATCGCGGGTGCTGCATTATAGGTAAGCAGCTCCGCCATCCCCTGCACGCAATCGACCAAATCCGCCCGCAGCGTGGTCTGCACCGTCACCGTCGCCGCACTCGGGCCGTTGCCCAACCGCAGGCTCATCAGCGGCACGCCAACCCCGGCCAATACCAGCCCCACCAACAGCACCAGCCCGGCCAGCGGTGAAAACGCCGCAAACACCGAAGCCATCAGCACCGCCCCGATCGCCGCCACCGCAAATGGCGCCACCACCCGGAGATAAAAATCACCCAGCCGGTCAATATCCGCCACCAGCCGAGCCAACAATTCGCCGCCGCGCTCGCCCGCCAGCCCCACCGGCGCCAATGGCTCCAGCCTCGCGTATAAATCGGTGCGCAAGCCCGCGAGCAGCCGGAACGTGGTCTCATGATCCACCAGCCGCCCGCTATAGCGCGCCAGCACCCGGGCGGTCGCGAAAAACCGCACCCCCGCTGCCGGTGTGAAAAAATTAAAAGCGTTCTGCGCGGCAAACCCGGCCAGCCCCACCAAGGCCGCACTGGTCAAAAACCAGCCCGACAGCGCCAACAACCCAAAATTGGCCAATAGTGTCACCACGCCGAGCGTAATGCCCCCGGCAACCCAGCGCCAATAGGGCCGATAGAGCCGCAACAGCCGGATCAAATCGCGCATGCCATCGCCCCAGTTCCAGTTCCGGTTCCAGTTCCAGCGCCGTCGCCCGCCCCCATCAGCGCGGCATAGGCCCCATTGCGGGCGAGCAGCTCGGCATGGGTGCCGGTCTCGGCAATCCGCCCATCCTCGATCACCAAAATCTGCGCCGCCCGCCGCACCGTCGCTAACCGATGCGCAATCACAATCGCCGTGCGCCCGCGTGCCAAATCCGCAATCGCATCGCTCAACGCCGCCTCGGTCTGCGCATCCAAATGCGCCGTGGCCTCGTCGAGAATCAGCACATCGGCATCCTTCAAAAACGCTCGCGCCAGCGCCAAACGCTGGATTTCCCCGCCCGATAAACCCTCGCCCGCCTCGCCAATCGGGGTTGCCAACCCCTGCGGCAAGGCCAGCACCGCATCGAGCAGCCGCGCCTGCGCCAAAGCCGCCCGCACCGCCGCATCATCCGCCTCGGGCCGGGCGAGGCGCACATTCTCGGCAATGCTGCCGGCAAATAACCGAGGGTTCTGCGGCACATAGGCTAACCGCGCCCACCAATCGCTGCGCTCCAGCGCACTGAGCGCCACATCATCATTGATGGTAATCATGCCCGCACTCGGCGCCACAAACCCTAAAATCGCGGCAACCAGGCTCGATTTTCCCACACCCGACCGGCCAACAATCGCCGTCATCGTCCCCGCCGGAAAACAGCACTCAACCCCGCGCAGCACGCTCACCCCCGGCTCATATCCCAGCGCCAACCCCGTGCAGCGAATGGTCAAAGCCCCGCTCGGCACCGCCGCCTCGCCCCAGCGCACGCCGGGCTCAGTATCCAGCACATCAAAAATCCGCCGCGCCGCCGCCAATGCGCTCATCCGCGCATGATAATGCGTCGCCAGCCCGCGCAGCGGCAGAAAAAACTCAGGCACCAGCAGCAACACCAAAAACGCCGGAAAAAACCCGATCTGCCCATGCAGCAACCGCGCACCAAACAAGACCGCCACCAGCGCAATCGCGAGCGATGCAAAAAATTCCAACGCCGCCGAGGTCAAAAACGCCACCCGCAACCCCGCCATCGTCACGCGCCGATATTCGTCCGCCATCCGGCCAATCAGCGCAATCTCATCACGCGCCCGGCCAAATAATTTGAGCGTGGTAATGCCCTGCACCGCATCCAGAAAATGCGCGCTCATCGTCAGCAAATATTGCCATTGCCGCTGATTGATCGCCTCCGCGCGATACCCAATCAACACCATGAAAAACGGAATAACCGGTCCGGTCACCACCAGGATCAACGCACTGATCCAATCAAGCCGCAGCACCACCGCCAAAATCGCCAACGGCACCATGGCCACCAGCGCCATTTGCGGCAGGTAGCGCGCCAAATACGGCTCCAGCGTCTCCACCCCATCGAGCAGCGTCGCCGCCAAATCAGCACTGCGCTCCCCCGCGGCATAGGATGGCCCCAGCGCGAAAAGATGCTCCAAGAGCAGTGCCCGCAGCGATAATTTCACCGAAACCGCCGCCCGATGCGCCGCCACCTCCGCGCCAAAGCTCAACCCCGCGCGGATCACGAATAATCCAACCAAACCCAGCAGATCAGCGCGCACCGCCAGCAGTGAAGCATGCGCAAACACCACCGCCGTCACAATCCGCGCCAGCAGCACCGCCTGCACAATCACCGCAATACCGGCGGCAAATCCCAGCAGCACCGCCGCACCCAGGCCGCGCCGCGCCCCACGCCCCGCAGCAATCAGCCGCCGATCAATCGCGCGTGCCATCAGCCAATCAGGCCTTCACCGGGGTCCCGGCGCCATCCACCACCTGCACCGTGATCGGAATGCCCCGCGCCACCGAAGCCCCCACTGTGCAAAATTGCTCAAACTGCCCAACAATCCGGTCCAAATGACCAATCGACGCCGCCGGCTGGGCAAACTGGATCACCACCAAAATCGCCTGCACCCGCAAATGATTATGCTCATCGCGCCCCATCGTTGCGCTGACGTTGGTTCTAATCATTCCCGGCGTTTCACGAAACTTGGTCATCGCGAAATGAAAGCTCGATGACATGCAGCTCCCCACGGCGGCCAACAGCAACGCCACCGGGCTCGGCCCCGCACCGCCGCCCAGCGGCGGCGTTTCATCGGTGGTGAGCACCGCGATCCCCGGCCCGAAATCGCACGCAAAGCGATAATTCTCGACCTGGCGTAGCTCAATCTCGTGCGGTTCAGCCATTTTCAGCACCCAAATTTACAGCACATTAACCGGAATTTTCAAATAAACCGTACCGTTAGACTCTGCCGGCGGCATCGAGCCTGCGCGCATATTGACCTGGATTGATGGCAGAATCAGCCGTGGCATGTCCAGCGTCTTGTCGCGCGCCTCGCGCATCCGCACAAAATCATCCTCGCTGATCCCGTCATGCACATGAACATTATGCGCCCGCTCCGCCGCCACATTGGTTTCCCATTGATACGCCGTGCGCTCCGGTGGCAAATAATCATGGCACATAAACAGCCTTGTCTCAGGCGGCAGCGCGAATATTTTCTTGATCGAGCGAAACAAGGTGCGCGCATCGCCCCCCGGAAAATCGCACCGCGCCGTGCCATAATCGGGCATGAACAGCGTATCGCCAACAAAGGCGGCATCGCCAATCACCCACGTCATGCAAGCCGGCGTGTGCCCCGGCGTATGCAGCACATGCCCCTCTAACGCCCCAATCGCGAACCGGTCGCCATCGTGAAACAGCCGGTCAAACTGGCTGCCATCGCGCTCGAACGCGGTGCCAGCATTGAACACTTTGCCAAATATCCCCTGGACAATGGTGATATTCGCCCCAATCCCAATTTTGCCGCCCAGCGCCTGCTGAATATAAGGTGCCGCCGATAAATGATCCGCATGCACATGGGTCTCTAACACCCAATCCACCACCAGCCCCCGCGTTTGCACAGAGCGAATGATCTGATCAGCAAAATCGGTCGAGGTCCGGCCCGATGCCGGGTCAAACCCCAGCACCGAGTCGATCACCGCGCAATGCGCCGAACCCGGATCACGTACCACATAGCTCACCGTGTTGGTCGGCTCATCAAAAAACGCCTGCACGTCGGGCTTGATCACCGCCGCCCCTTCCTCAAAACGAGCCGTAGGCATAGCCACTCACCGGATCAATCAGCGCCAAATCCTCCGAAACGCTGCGCACGCCCGCCGTGTTCTCGGCAATCACCACCAGCGCTTGGCGCTCCGCCTCGCTGAACACCGAGCCGGATAATTGCGCCACGCCATCGCGCACCTTCACCTCAACCGTGCCCTTGGGCGCCCATTTCGATTTGGTGATCGACCGGCGGATCGCTGCGGCAATCATGTCATCGCTGCGCACCTCATCATCAACCACCAGCAACCGATCAACCAACGCCGCCAGCACATTGCGCCGCTCCAGCATCCCAACCAGCCGGTCACCATCAACCACCGGCACCTGTTTGATATGATGCTTGACCATCATCGCAATCGCATCGCCCAGCGCCATGTCTGGCGTCACACTGCGCACCGGCGTGGTCATCACTTCCCCTACATGCCGCCCCCTGGTTTTGACAAAGGCGCTGGCCGAGGTCTCCGGTGCCAGAAAGCCGCGCCACCAGCCAATATCCGGCGCCGTGTCCAATTCCGGTCGGCGCAGCAAATCACCATCGGTGATAATCCCGCGTAACAAGCCATTCCCGGCCACCACCGGCAACGCCGATACATGCCGGTCCAGCATAATCCGCGCCGCATCGCTCAGCGTCGTTTCTGGCGCCACGGTCAGCGGATCAAGCGTCATAATCTCTTTGATATTCATCACACCCCTCCAAAACATCTGCCCTCGTTCTACCGCGCCCCATCCGCGCCATCCTTGATCCAAATCAAATCAAGTTGCGGCCCCCAAACTGCAAAGGAGAGCGGCCAAGAGGATCGGCCAGAGGCAGAGGGGAGGGGGCTTGCCCGCACGTCAAATCCCATGTTCCATCCTGCCGATGAAACTCTGGACCATGCTGCTCACCGCACTCGCCCTATGCGCGCCCATCGCGCACGCCACCCCACCCATCGCCACGCTTTCATTGCCCGGCGGCAAAACCTTGTCGTATTTTGTCTCCCAACCGCCCAACCCAACGCCCATCAGCGCCCTCATCGTCATCGAAGGCTACCCGCGTGACGCGAACCGCACCTTCCGCGCCGCCGCCCTCGCCGCAGCACTCAATGGTCAAACCAGCAGCCCGGTCATCATCGCCCCGCTGTTCCAAGTGCCAACCACCGAAGCCGCCCGCTTCTGCCATTTCCCCGGCATGCCCGGCCCTACCGCAACCAACGCGCTGTGGCATTGCGGCACCTGGCTTAATGGCGCGCCGGCCATCAACGCCCCCATCACCGCCTTCGGCGCCTTGGATGCGCTGATCGACCAAACCCTGCGCCGCTACCCATCGGTGCAAACCATCACCATCGCCGGCTTCTCCGCCGGTGGGCAATTCACCCAGCGCTACGCCGCTTTCGCCGCCGCACCCTCCCGCCCGGTGCGCGAACGCTTCGTCATCGCCGATCCAAGCGCCTTTCTCTATTTCAACCGCTTCCGCCCGCACCCGCATCCGCAGAGCTGCCCCACCTATAATGATTGGAAATTCGGCACCGAAAACCTGCCCGCTTTTCTCTCCCGCAGCGCCGCCGCCGCCCGCGCCGCCTACAGCGCCGCCGACATCCATTATCTCGAAGGCGCGCTCGATCATGGCACCGGCAAAGGTACCGCCTATCGCATGTTGGAGAAAAACTGCGCCGCCGAAACCCAAGGGCGCTACCGCCTCGGGCGCGGCATCGCCTACGCCGCCTATGACCAGCGCGATCTCGCCCATGGCCGCCACACCCTGACCATCATTCCAGGCTGCGCCCACAATGTGAGCTGCGTATTCACCGCCAAAGAAGCCGCCGCCGCTTTGTTTGGCAAGCCATGATCGATCGCAGGTGGACATCACCACCGCACCCACCCATATCCGAGCCTCAACGTTTCTACCGGAGATACCAACAATGACACTACAACTCGGCGATACCGCGCCCGATTTCGATCAAGATAGCTCAGTCGGTAAACTGAATTTCTACAGCTATCTCGGCAATTCCTGGGGCATCCTGTTCAGCCACCCGGCTGACTATACCCCGGTTTGCACCACCGAACTGGCCGCCGTCGCCCGCCTGCAACCCGAATGGGACAAGCGCAACGTCAAGCCCATCGGCCTCTCGGTCGATACCGGCGAGAATCATGTCGGCTGGTCCAAAGACATCGAAGAAACCCAAGGCCAAAAGGTCAATTTCCCGATCCTGGCCGATCATGATCACAAGGTCAGCACCCTCTATGGCATGATCCACCCGAACGCGAGCAGCACCGCCACCGTGCGCTCGGTGTTCATCATCGATCCGGCCAAAAAAGTCCGCCTGATCCTGACCTACCCAATGGCCACCGGGCGCAATTTCAACGAAATCCTGCGCGTGATCGATAGTTTGCAACTCACCGATTCCGCTAAGGTCGCCACCCCGGCGGACTGGAAAGACGGCCAAGACGTCATCATCGTCACCTCGGTGTCCGATGAGGAAGCCAAGCAGCGCTTCCCCGAAGGCTTCAAAACCTTGAAGCCCTATCTGCGCATGGTCAAGCAACCCAAATTGCCGCACGCCTAACCGCAAATCCCGAAAATCGCCCTCCGATGGACCTTAAAATCAACCCATCGGCGGGCGATTGTCATAAAAGCTTCACCGAACTGTCATTGTCGTGGCATGAGTACGCTGTATTCAACCTCCCACCGGGCACCGCGCCCGAAATGAGAAGGGTCCCATGCCAGACGCCGTTGCTCGTATCGAACCCGTCGCCATGAGCGATGCCGCGATTCCGCGCATCGCCGTCCGGGGCCTGCGCTTTTATTATGGTGAAACCGCCGCCCTGCGCGACGTGTCGATTGACCTGCCGGATCGCCAAACCACCGCGATGATCGGACCCTCCGGCTGCGGCAAATCCACCCTGCTGCGCGTGCTCAACCGCATGTATGATCTTTATCCCGGCCAGCGCGCCGAGGGCGAAGTGCTGCTCGATGGCGAAAATATTCTTGCACCGGGGATCGATCTGAACCGCCTGCGTCGGCGCGTCGGCATGGTGTTCCAAAAACCCACCCCGTTCCCGAAATCGATTTACGAAAACGTCGCCTTCGGGGTGCGCCTGCATGAACGCCTCTCGCGCGCCGCGATGGATGAGCGGGTCGAATGGTCACTGACCCGCGCCGCCTTGTGGGGCGAGGTCAAAGACAAGCTCAAACAATCGGCCCACGCGCTCTCCGGCGGCCAGCAACAGCGCCTGTGCATCGCGCGCAGCATCGCGGTGCGCCCGCAAGTGCTCCTGCTCGATGAACCCACCAGCGCGCTCGACCCGATCTCGACCCTGAAAATCGAAGAATTGATCGATGAGCTAAAGCGCGATTTCACCATCGCCATCGTCACCCACAACATGCAACAAGCCGCCCGCTGTGCTGATCGCGTCGCGTTTTTCTATCTCGGCGAGCTGGTCGAATGCGCCCCCGCCACCGAACTCTTCACCGCCCCGCGCGAACGCCGCACCCAGGAATATATCACCGGTCGCTTCGGCTAACCCCGCGCAGCCCATCACGCGCCCCTCGTCACGCGCCAAGGAACATCATGCCCGAAGATAGTAAACATATCCTCACCAGCTTCGAGACCGACCTCGCCCGCCTGCGCGACATGATCGCGGCGATGGGCGGCATGGTCGAATCCGCGTTGTCGGATGCCGTCCGCGCCCTGCTCAGCCGCGATGCCGAACTCGCGGCCCGCGTGGTGGAACAGGATCAAAAAGTCGATGCCGAAGAGCGGGTGATCGAGCAATTCGCCATCCGCATCCTCGCTTTGCGCCAGCCCGTCGCCGATGATCTGCGCCATGTGGTCGCCGCCCTGAAAACCACGACCGATCTGGAACGGATCGGCGATTACGCGGCCAACGTCGCCAAGCGCACCATCGTGCTGAACCAGGTCACCCCCACCTACCCGCTGGCCAGCCTCGCGCAAATCTCGCGTCTGGTGCAGGAAAACCTCAAACTCACCATCGATGCCTTCAGCGAATCAGACGCAACCAAAGCCACCACCGTCTGGCGCGCCGATCAAATGATCGATGATCTCTACACCACCATCTTCCGCGAGCTGATCACCTACATGATGGAAGATCCCCGCAACATCTCGCCCTGCACCCATTTGCTGTTCATTGCCAAAAACCTCGAACGCATCGGCGATCACGCAACCAACATGGCGGAACTTACTTTCTACGCCACCACCGGCAAAAGCCTGCCCGACATCCGCCCCAAGGGCGATCTCTCCGCCGATTACGTCGCGCCCCAAAAATAGCTGCCACCCCAGGAGCCATCATGAGCGAAACCGCCCGCCCCACCATTCTCGTCGTCGAGGATGAAGCGCCTTTGGTCACGCTGCTGCGCTATAATCTGGAAAAACAAGGCTTCAAGGTCGATGAAGCGGGCGATGGCACCGAAGCCCTCGCCAAAATCACCGAATGCCCGCCCGATCTGATGCTGCTGGACTGGATGCTGCCCACCTTGTCGGGCATCGAATTATGCCGCCAAATCCGCCGCCGCCCCGCCACCCGCAATTTGCCGGTCATCATGCTCACCGCCCGTGCCGAGGATCAGGATGCGGTGCGCGGCCTCGAAACCGGCGCCGATGATTACGTGACCAAACCCTTCTCGCCCGATGCGCTGATCGCCCGCATCCGCGCCTTGCTGCGCCGGGCCGGCACCCCGCCAGCCAAAACCAAACTCACCTTCCATGATCTCGATCTGGACCCCGCGACCCATCGCGTCACCCGGGGCCGCCGCCTGCTGCATCTCGGCCCAACCGAATTTCGCCTGCTCGAATTTTTTCTCCGCCACCCCAAACGCGTCTTCACCCGCGAAGACGTGCTGAACGCCGTCTGGGGGCGTGACATCCATGTGGAACCTCGCACCGTCGATGTGCATATTCGCCGCCTGCGCAAAGCGATCAACGGCCCCAACGAGCTGGATCTGATCCGCACCGTCCGCGCCGCCGGCTACGCGCTCGACCCGCAAAGCACCTAATTTTCTCTAATTTTAATCTTCTCTGATTTGACTGTGCCCAACGATCAAGAGCGCCAAACCGGCAATCAGACCGCCATTCAGACCGGCAATCAGACCGGCAACAAGCCAAAAAAAAGGCCGATCCAGCGGATCGGCCAGCATCATTCTGATGCCTTAGAGGCTCCCTAAACTTGGCGGCTGGCGCCTCAGGGCCGAAGCCCGTCTCAAGCGCCATCGCTGTTTAATTACCGAAAAATAAAAACAACGCAAGAGGCTTTCGCCCGAAACCCTATTTTTTGAAAGAAAAAATGTATTACAAATAACCCGTCCAGGCTATTTTTATGTCACAGATCGCGCAAAGCCGCCCCCAACGCCGCACATTCTTCCCCGGCCAAGCCCGGTTTGGTCGCCTCGGCAACGCCCAAACCTTCGGCAAAACTCATGGCAAACGCCATCCGATTGCCCAAAGCGGGCAGCAGCGCCAAGCCGCGCGCGGCAATTTCCACCTCCAGCCGCCGCCGCAACCGCGAGGCCGCCGGCGCACGGTTAAACACCAGCGCCACCCGCCTTCGTTCCTCCGCCGCCCGCTTCAACGTCGCTTCCGCCGCCCATAAATCCGGCGGTGCCGGGTTCAGCGGCACCAACACCAAATCCGCCTCGCGAATCGCCCGCGCCTGATCGCCATCAAGCACGGGCGGCGTATCAATCAGCACAATCTCGTGACTGGCGCGGAACTGATCGAGCGCCCGGCTCAGCCGCCAGCCGGTCACGCTCTGCACGCTCACATCCGCGCGCGCCCGCGCTTGCTGCGCCCGGAGCAACCCCCACGCCGCCAACGTCCCTTGCGGATCAATATCAATACACGCCACCCGCCGCTCCATCCCGAACCAAACCGCAAGCTGGGCCACCACCATGCTCTTGCCCGCCCCGCCTTTTTGCTGCGCCACCGCAATGATCCGCGCCATGATTTCGCTCCTCGATGATTGCATCGCGGTTGCGCCGGTCGAATTGACTGGACAATCGCTCGATCTGTTCGCACACTGTTCGGCATCAATTGTGTATGCCATAGTCTGAATATGGGGAGCGTCGCCCCCAGCGATGCTATGATACCCAAAATAAGTTACCAGCTAAAATAAGTTACCAGAAGGAACCGATCCATGCGCGCCCAAAATCCGTTTTTCTGGCCATTCGAACAAATTTTTTCGGGCCTGTCCGCGGTCGGATCAGAAGACAGCGCCGATTATTGGCCGCAATCCGCCCTCACCACCCGCCCGGCGGTGATCAGCAAAATCTCCCTGGCCGATTTCCCGGTCGTCTTGCTCGATGGGCTGAGCGATTTTGGCGCCAACCGCGCCGATGGCATTTTACTGTGCCTGATTCTCCCCGTCATCGGTGTGGTCGGCACCCTCGCCGCCGGCGGTCGCGGCTATTTCGACCTGATTTTTCCGCTTTTCTCCGGTTTCGTGCTGGTCAGCCCAATCGCCGCCTTCGCGTTTTTCGAAATGAGCCGCCGCCGTGGCCTCGATCAGCGGGCCGGTTGGCGTGACGCGCTGGGCCTGTTTGCCTCACCCGCCATCGGCTCCGTCATCATGCTGAGCCTAATCCTGGTCTCGTTGTTCATCCTGTGGGTCAGCATCGCCCATTTTCTGTATCTCGATCTGATGGCCCCGCATTTGCCAAACTCGCTGCAAGCCTTGGTCATCCGCACCTTCACCACGGCACCCGGCTGGCATTTGCTGATCATTGGCTACGCGGTCGGCCTGATGTTCGCCATGCTGGTCCTCGCCCTCACCGTGGTCGCGTTTCCGGTGGTGCTGGACCGGCCCATCGGCCTGCTCGCCGCCATCAGCCTGTCATTCCGCGCCTTTGCGATGAATTTCTTCCCGCTGATGGTCTGGGGGCTGATCGTCTCGCTGCTGCTCGCGATCGGCACCGGCCTGTTTTTGCTCGGCCTGGTCGTGGTCCTGCCGGTGCTCGGCCACGCGACCTGGCATCTCTATCGCCGAATAATCCATTTCTGAGCTTTCGCGCCAAGACCGACCCGACTGCCGCGCCCAATCAAAACGTCTTGATCAAAACCCGATCGGGCGCGGTTTCCGCCTTGACATATTCATAAATATCAATCTATCTAACTATGTAATCGTCCATGAGCCCTCAACAATCCAATCATCCGCTTCGCCTCACGTCACTTTGTGTCAACCCCGCATCATCACATGAAATTGTGAAACCAACGACCCGGCGATGGCCCCGACCCGCTCCGTATCCTGCTATGGATGCAAGCGTCCGCATGCAACCATGATGTTCGAAAGGTCCCGCCGTGAGCATTGATCATCACCCGGCCCCCGCAGGCGAGGGAATCGGCATCCCCGAAACCGTGCCCAGCCCGTTTCGTCCGGTGGGCCTCAGCCCATGGCCGCTCGCCATCGCCGTTGCCTCCATGCTCACCTCCGGCGGCGCCATCGCAGTTTGGGCGCATCATGGCTATTGGCTGCTGGCCTTCGGGTTGCTGTCGTTCATCGCCGTCATCACCCTCTGGGGGCGCGATGTTTTCCGCGACGCGCTGAAATCCACCAAAGCCGCCATCATCGTCGGCAATAGTTTCCGCTACGCGATGGCCCTGTTCATCACCACCGAACTGTTTTTGTTCGTCGCGTTTTTCTGGGGCTATTTCAATTTCTTCTTCTTCCCCGGCAAGCAAGGAATCGGCTACGCCCCGGTCTGGCCCCCCAACGCCATCCACACCATCAATCCGCTGGGCGAACCACTCTTCGCCACTTTGGTCATGCTGCTCTCCAGCACCACCCTGACCGGCGCGTTCGATGGTGTGCTCACTGGCAATCGCACCAACGCCAAGGTTGGCACCTTCGCCACCCTGATCCTCGGCCTCGCCTTTCTCGGCGGCCAAATCTACGAATATGCCAATCTGCCGTTTCCGCTATTTCACGGCGGCATCTACCCCTCGCTGTTTTTCATCCTCACCGCGTTCGATGGCATGCATGTCCTGGTCGGCGTCGTGCTGCTCGCCCTCGCCCTGGTCCGGCTGAATGACGGCAAATTCGGGCCCAACAGCTTCGCCGGCTTTCAAACCATCGCTTGGTATTGGACCTTCGTTGATGTGCTTTGGCTGTTTTTGTTCGTCACTTTGTATTGGGTCGGTGCCAGCGCGGTCACCGTATCATGATGATCTCCCATTTCTCCCATCGCTCGGTCGAAAGGTTTTTGCTCCATGTCTGATGACATCCTCGCCCGCGCGGCGTCGCTCCCCGCGCATGACGATCATGCCCATCACTCGGACCGCACCAGTTTCTGGGGCCGCTGGCTGCTGAGCACCAACCATAAAGACATCGGCACGCTCTATATCGTCTGGGCAATGATCGCCGGGGTCGAAGGCGGGATTCTTTCCTTCATCATGCGCGCCCAGCTGATGTATCCGAACAATACGCTGATCACCTCGGGCCAAACCTGGAACGCCATCGTCACCGCCCACGGCCTGCTGATGATCTTTTTCCTGGTCATGCCCGCTTTGATCGGCGGCTTTGGCAATTGGTTCGTGCCCATCCTGGTCGGCGCGCCAGACATGGCGTTCCCACGCCTGAATAATATGAGCCTCTGGTTCCTGGTGATGGGCCTGATTTTCGTCAATCTCGGCCTGTTCGTCGGGCCTGGAACCGGCATCGGCTGGTCGCTCTACCCGCCTTTGTCGGATGCGCAATATCAGCCCGGCGTCTCGGTTGATTTCACTTTGATGGGCCTGCAGCTCGCTGGCGTCTCTTCGCTCGCCGGTGCGGTCAATTTCATCGCGACGATACTGAATATGCGCGCCCCCGGCATGGGCATGTTCAAAATGCCGCTTTTTGTCTGGGCGATGCTGGTCACCTCTTTCATGCTCATCATGGCGGTGCCGGTGCTCTCAGGGGCTATCACCATGCTGCTGATGGATCGTAATTTCGGCACCGCCTTCTTCGAGCCGAATGGCGGCGGTGACCCGGTGCTGTTCCAGCATTTATTCTGGTTCTTCGGCCACCCCGAAGTCTATATCATGATCCTGCCCGCCTTCGGCATCATGAACCAAGTCATCCCCACCTTCTCGCGCAAGCCCATTTTCGGCTATGCGGGCATGGTCTACGCCACCATGGCCATCGGCTTTCTCGGCTTCCTGGTCTGGGGCCATCACATGTTCGTCTCGGGCATCAGCCATGACAGCAAGGCCTATTTCGAAGCCGCCACCCTGGTCATCGCGGTGCCAACCGGCGTGAAAATCTTCACCTGGCTCGCCACCATGTGGGGCGGGTCGATCGAGCTGAAAACCCCGATGCTCTGGGCGCTCGGCTTCATTTTCATGTTCGTGGTCGGCGGTGCCACCGGCATCGTGCTGGCCAATGCCGGGCTGGATACCGACCTGCACAACACATACTTCCTGGTCGCGCATTTCCACTATGTGCTGTCCATGGGTGCCACCTTCGCCCTGTTCAGCGGGTTTTATTACTGGATCGGCAAAATGTCCGGCAAACCCTATCCCGAATTCTGGGGCAAGGTGCATTTCTGGACCTTCTTCATCGGCACCAACCTCACCTTCTTCCCCCAGCATTTCCTCGGCCTCGCCGGCATGCCGCGCCGCTACCCGGACTATCCCACCGCCTTCGCCGGCTGGAATTTCGTCTCCTCGGTGGGGGCCATGGTCGATGCGCTGAGCATCATCATCTTCGCTTACGTGCTGATCCGCATCTTCACCTCAAAAGAACAGCTCGCCGATAATTACTGGGGCCCAGGCGCCACCTCGCTCGAATGGAGCATTCCCTCGCCCGCCCCGGAACATACGTTCGAGCATATCCCGATCATCCGATAGACCCCCCTCTATCGGTGATGCCGCCGAGGCCGTAACGGATTCACTCCCCGGAATCCGGGCACTCTGGCAAGAGGAGCGGTTCCTGCCAACATAACGGGCATGGAACCGCTCCTGACGCCCGCCCAATGCGCCCGTATCGATCACGCTGCCGCCGCCTGCGGCACGCCGCTCGCAACCCTGATGCAGCATGCCGGGCGCGCCGTCGCCCACGCCATCCGCCGCCATTACCAGCCCTGTCGCGTGCTGGTCCTGGCTGGCCCCGGCCATAATGGCGGCGATGGTTATGTCGCCGCTCGCCTGCTGGCCCAATGGGGTTGGCCCGTCGCCGTCAGCCCGGTGCTCGGCCCGCCCACCGCCCCGCAAGCCGCCGCCGCCTGCGCGCGCTGGCGCGGCCCCTTGGTTCCCGCCGAAACCCACCTCCACCGCGCCGATCTGGTGGTGGATGCCATCGTCGGTGCCGGCCTCTCGCGTGATCTCGCGCCCAACCTCGCCGGCCTGCTCGCCCAAGCCCGCAGGCTGATCGCCATCGATGTTCTCTCCGGCATCGATGGCACCACCGGGGCGCTGCGCGGGGTCGATGCAAAGGCGGAGCGCACCATCACCTTCGTCGCGCGCAAACCCGGCCACCTGCTCTATCCGGGCCGCGCCCATAGCGGCATTCTGCACTGTGCGGACATCGCGATGCCCGCCGCCGCCCTCGCCACCATCACGGTCGATCTCTGGCGCAACACCCCAAGCCTCTGGCGCCTGCCCGCGCCCGATCCTGGCGGCCATAAATATCAGCGCGGCAGCTTGACGCTCCTCTCCGGCACTATGCCAGGTGCCGCGCTGCTCGCCGCCACCGCCGCCCGCCGCACCGGCGCGGGCCTCGTGACCATCGCGGCCCCCACCACCATCACCGCCCCACCCGGCATCATCACCACCCTGGATTCCCTGGAATCGCTGCTGGCCGATTCGCGTCGGCAAACCTGGCTCTGCGGCCCCGGCCTCGGCATCGAGCGCGCGGGCACTGCCCTCGCCGCCCTGATCGCCGCCCGCCGCACCATCGTCGCCGACGCTGACGCCCTCACCGCCTGCGCCGGTGCGCCTGAAAAGCTGCGCGGCACCGCCATCATCACCCCGCATCACGGCGAGTTCCGCCGCCTATTCCCCACCATGGCCGATAAACTCACCGCCGCCCGCGCCGCCGCCGCACAAACCGGCGCCGTCGTGATTTATAAAGGGCCAGACACCGTGATCGCCGCCCCCGATGGCCGCGCCGCCATCAATGATAACGCACCCCCCAGCCTCGCCACCGCCGGCGCGGGCGATGTGCTGGCGGGCATCGCCGCCGCCTTGCTCGCCCAAGGCATGCACGCGTTCGAAGCCGCTTGCGCCGCCGTCTGGCTGCACGGTGCTGCGGCCCAAAGCGGCGGCGTGGGCCTGATCGCCGAAGACCTCGCGGACCGCCTGCCCGCCGCCATAGCGCAAGCCGCCCTTTCCCTGATATAACCACCCCAAGCACCGGGGACCGACCATGGACATCAGCACCGACCATCATTTCACCGCACCAGCGGCGGCCGATTACGCTTCGCTCCGCCAGATCGAGCGCAAATTGCTCTGGCTATCCTCCTGGATGATCCATAACGCCAACCATCTGCGCCCCAACCGCGATGGGCTGAAAGTCGGCGGCCACCAAGCCTCCTGCGCCTCGGTGGTCTCGATCATGACGGCGCTCTATTTCCACATGCTCCGCCCGCAAGACCGCGTCGCGGTCAAACCCCACGCCGCCCCGGTGCTGCACGCGATCAATTACCTATTCGGTCGCCAAACCATCGAAAAAATGGCCGCCATCCGTCAAATGGGCGGCGCCCAAGCCTATCCCTCCCGCGCCAAAGACGGCGCCGAGATCGATTTTTCCACCGGCTCCGTCGGCCTCGGCGTCGCCATCACCTCCTTCGCTGCCCTGATCCAAGATTATCTGCGCGCCCATGATTTGATCGACCCCGCACGCCCCGCCGCCCGTCACGTCGCCATCGCGGGCGATGCCGAGCTTGATGAGGGCAATATCTACGAAGCCCTGCTCGAAGGCTGGAAGCATGATGTGCGCGATGTCTGGTGGGTGGTCGATTACAACCGCCAAAGCCTGGATTCGGTGATGCCCGATCGCCTATTTGGTCGCTTCGAAGGCCTGTTCCGTGACATGGGCTGGAAGGTGATGAGCCTGAAATACGGCAAATCCCTCGAAGCCGCCTTCCGCAAACCCGGCGGCAACGCCCTGCGCGCCTGGATCGATGATTGCCCGAACAGCCTCTATTCCGCCCTCACCTTCCAAGGCGGTGCCGCCTGGCGTCAGGCCCTGATCGCGGATCTCGGACGCGCCCGCACCACCCGCGCGATCATCGATCCGCTGTCGGATGCCGAGCTCGCCACCCTGATGACCAATCTCGCCGGCCATGATCTCCCCACCCTGATCGAAGCCTTCACCGCAGCCGCCGCCTCGGATCAACCCACCTGCTTCCTGGCCTACACCACCAAAGGCGCTGGCCTGCCCTTCGCCGGCCACAAGGATAATCACTCCGGCCTGATGAATGACGAACAAATGGCCGCCTTCCGCGCCAGCATGGCGATCCGCGATGGCCATGAATGGGACAAGTTCGAAGGGCTGGACGCGCCCGACCGGCTCCAGCATTTCATCCAATCGGTGCCCTTCGCCACCAAGCTGCTCCCGGATGGCCGGAATTATCATTCACCCATCGTGCCGGTGCCGCCGCATTTGCCGCACGCCCCATTCGCCGGGCGCAAAACCTCCACCCAAGGCGGCTTTGGCGAAATCCTCGCCGAAATCGGTCGCGCCGAAGGCCCCTGCGCCGAACTCGCCCGCCACATCGTCACCATGAGCCCGGATGTCACGGTCTCGACCAATCTCGGCCCCTGGGTCAATCGCCGTGGCGTGTTTGATCGGCATACCCGCAACGACGTGTTCCGCGATTCCAAACTCGCCTCCGCCCAGCGCTGGGGCATGAGCCCGGATGGTCAGCATATCGAGCTGGGCATCGCGGAGCAAAATCTGTTTTTGCTCCTCGCCGCCGCCGGCCTCGCCGCGCCCATGCAAGGCGCGCGCCTGCTGCCCATCGGCACCGTCTACGACCCGTTCGTCAATCGCGGCCATGATGCCCTGGTCTATGGCTGCTATCAGGATGCCCGCTTCCTGCTGGTCGCCACCCCCTCCGGCATCACCCTCGCCCCCGAAGGCGGCCAGCATCAATCAACCAACACGCCGCTGCTCGGCATGGTGCAAGACCGCATCGCCGCCTACGAACCGGCCTATTGTGATGAATTATCGATCCTGCTCCGCCACGCCTTTGACTGGATGCAGCGCCCCGAAGGCAGTTCGGTCTGGCTGCGCCTCTCCACCCGCACCCTGACCCAACCCACCCGCACACTCGACCCGCTCGCCGTCATCGCCGGCGCGCATTGGGTGCGCCCCCCCGCGCCCGGCGCGCGCATCGCCCTTCTCTACCAAGGTGCTGTTGCCCCCGAAGCCGAAGAAGCATTCGCGGCAGTGCTGGCCGATGAGCCGAGCGCCGGGCTGATGGCGCTCACCAGCCCGGACATTCTGTTCGCCGATTGGCGCGCCGCCCAACATGCCCGCCAAACCGGCACGCCCACCGCCCAAGCGCCGATCGAAACCCTGCTCGCCCCCCTCGCGCATCACGCCGCCTTGGTCACCGTGCTCGATGGCCACCCCACCACCCATGCCTGGCTCGGCGGCGTGCGCGGCCAACGCATTTTTACCCTCGGCCCGGATCGCTTCGGCCAATCGGGCGATATCCCCGACCTATATCGCGAATATCGCATCGATACCGATGCCATCCTCAATGCCTGCGCCCAAGCCCTGCTTTAGAGCATTTTCCGTTCGCATAAGCTTACGGATAATGCTCTAAATCATTGTTTTGGCAAGAAACTTTATCCGATCAGATGATTCCATCTGATCGGATGTTGCTCTAACCCCCCTTTCGCGCATCACGCCGCCACCGCGCCCGCCGCCGGTGCCGTGTGCGGCGTGGGCAGATACAGCGCCGTGCGCTCACCGGAAATCAAGCTGCCATAAACCGCATCCTCGGTCGAAATCCCCCGCAAAAACGGCAATTCCGCCCGCGCCGAGCCAAAATGCGCGCGAAAACACGCCGTCAACGCCGCTTTATAGGTCAGATTCGGATATTGCCGTGGTTCTTGGATTTTCTGAAATCCAAAGCGCCGATACATCGGCACATGATGCGGACGGCAAGCATTCAACACGATGTCGGCCTTATAATACAGCACCAAATACCCAACCGCCCGAAACAGCGCATGCACCACCGTCATATCATTGGCAAAATCCGGCGAGCGCGCCATCCGGCTCACCTCAACGGCCCGTTGCGGCGCACCCGGCGTCGCAAAGCCACTCAACATTTCCCGAATTTCGGTCTCGAAAATCTCCATCGCCGGTACACGATCCGCCTCGGGCATCTGGCCCGTGGCATCAAACAAGCATAACCGCACCGTCGCAGCGGGCACGTTATTCTTATAGATCACGACCATTTTAACGTTGGCTCGCCCGTCATACTTATCAATGAACAGACCGTCTTCCTGCGGGTTCACATAGCCGTATGACCGATACCCCTCATGGCGAACGCGGAAACCGTCGCGCGCAATCGAGGGGTTGAGTGCAAGCTGTAAGCTGATATCCTCAGGCTCCTGAATGCCCGGAAAGCTGACGGCCCGCACCTTATTTTGGGCAACAAAATCAAAACCGTCCATTGCGATACACTCCTTGTTCGCGTTAAGATTACGTGTGGTTGGGTTTTACACGCTCAGGCAGTATCGCCCGAACCGTGCGCTTAGCCCAGATAAATTTACTTTAAGTTGAAAAATAGGTAGAACCATCCGCGTGTCATCGTTCGTCGATCGTTGGATCGAACTATCGTCTCGCCCGTGGCGGGAGTTGAGGGCGCGCGCGGCTGCCAAACGAAACACAGCGCCTATCCCCGCGGCCCTGCGTCGGCGCGTCGATATCATCCAGCTTGAGACCCGCGCCCGATTGAGCATCGCCATGTCCATCGTCGGCGTGATCATCGTCGGCGCGCTGATTCTCGGCTTTGATGATCGTTTGGCGATCCGGCAACTGAATATCGGCTTCGCCTGCGTTATCATCGGCTACGGGCTTTTGGTCCTGCAGGCGCGCAGTTGGCTGCTCAGCCCCGATAAAGAAACCGCCTACCCAAAATCGATGGTGCGGTTCCAGCTCATTTTGCTCCTGCTCGGATTTTGCTGGGCGATCATTCTGATCGTCGCAATCCGGGTGGGCACCCCCGATCAGCGCGGCATGATCTATGCCCTCGCCATCGCGCTGATCTCCACCACCATGATCTCCGGTCCGGCGCGCTACGCATTATCATTTTGGGCGCCCGTCACGCTTGGCGCCTACGTTGCCTTTATTGCCGACGCCCCAACCTTCTTCATGCCGATCCTGATCGCGCTCACCGCCTACAGCCTGCTCAGCCTGTTCTCGATCCTGTCGCTCAATGCCAAAATGTTCGAGCGCGAATTGAACCTCGTCGAAGTCGCCAATCAGCGCGACACGATCGGCCTGTTGCTGCGCGATTTCCAGGAAGGCAGCGGCAGCTTCCTCTGGGAGAGCAACGCCAATCTGCGGGTCGCCCAATTTTCCGACCAGATCGACCTCACCACCGGCCATATCGGCAATGTGCTCGCCGCCATCGCCACCCCGCCCGGTGCCGCCGAACCCCTGCAATCCTCCGAATCCCTCAAACAAATCGCCGCCGCCATGCGCGAACGCGCCCCATTCAAGGATGTGGTGATCCGCGCCTACACCAAATCCGGCGCGCGCTGGTGGTCCATCGCCGGCAAACCGGTGTTCAACGCCGATCAGATTTTCACCGGCTATCGCGGCCTCTGCACCGATGTCACCGAGCGCGAAGATTATCGCCAACGCATCGAGTTCAACGCCAGCCGTGATTATCTGACCAAAACCTATAACCGCGCCGCCTTCACCCGCATCCTCGCCGAATTATGCACGCCGCCCATCCTGTCCAACACCGGCACGCCGCAAACCAGCGCTCTGCTCTGCCTCGATCTGGACCGTTTCAAAACCGTCAATGATAATTACGGTCACGCCATTGGCGACCGCCTGCTGCTCGCCGTCGCCGGGCGCATCGGTGCCTGCGTGCGCGGGCAAGATCACGTATTTCGCCTCGGTGGCGATGAATTCGCGGTGCTGGTCCCCCAAGCCAGCGAGGCGGAGGCCATCGCCGTGGCGCAACGCCTGATCAAAGCCCTTATCGAGCCGTTCCGCCTGACCTCGCTGGCCACCAGCGTCAGCGTCACCATCGGCGTCAGCATCGGCATCGCCCTGACCCCCACCGACAGCAACAACCCTGAAATCCTGCATCATTGCGCGGATCTCGCTCTGTATCGCGCCAAATCAACCGGCGGCAATCATTGCTGCTGCTATGATGCCGCGCTCGATGATCGCCATAGCCGCAATCAAACCCTGCAACTCGAACTCAGCCGCGCGGTCGAGCGCAACCAGCTCTCTTTGGTGTTTCAGCCCATCGTCAATTTACAAACCGGTGCCATCGTCGCCGCCGAAGCGCTGCTGCGCTGGACCCACCCGGCCTTTGGCAATATTCCGCCGGATCGCTTCGTGCCCATGCTGGAGCAAATCGGGCAAGTTGGCGTAGTGGGTGATTTGGTCAAAGATTGCGCCTTTCGCACCGCCGCCCGCATCCGCCCGGATATCGCTATCGCGATCAATCTCTCTGCCCTGCAACTCGCCGATCCTGATTTGCCCGCCCGCATCGCCGAAAACCTCGCCCGCAACGCGCTCCCCGCCCCGCGCATCGAGTTCGAAGTCACCGAAACCTCGCTCCTCGATGATGATCCGCAAAAACTCAGCATGCTGCACGCCATCCGCGCCCTTGGCTGCCGCATCGCCCTCGATGATTTCGGCACCGGCTATTCCTCGCTGCGCCTGCTCGACAAATTCCCGTTCGATAAATTGAAAATCGATGGCTCCTTCATCCATGACCCGGCGGATTCCGATCGGCGCACCCATATCCTCGCCTCCATGATCGAGCTGGGCCACAAGCTCGGCATCACTGTCACCGGCGAGGGCATCGAAACCGCCGAGCAAGCCGCCCGCCTCGCCGCCTTGGGCTGCCATGATGGTCAAGGCTTCCTGTTTTCCCGTCCCATCCCAATGGATGAGTTCCGCGAAAAATTCAGCGCCGAAGCCGCCGCCCCGGATCACCCAATCCTCAGCCGCCACACCGCCGGGCTGCGCGCCGCCCGCCCCAGCGCATAGGCCAGCGCGCCAAACCCACCCACAAAAAACCCAATCGGCCAGTTGGTCTGATACGATAATGCCAGCGCCAGCCAAACAATCGCCAGCGCCAGTCCCACCGATAACGCCAAGCCCAGCCAAGGCCGATCCGTCAAATTGCGCGCCGCCGAGGCCGGCCCCACCATCAAGCTGAACACCAGCAGCGCCCCCACCACCGGCAGCGCCACAATCTCCGCCAACGCCAGGATCATCAAAAACACCAGATCCATCCGCCCCGGCGCAATCGCCCGCGCCCGCGCCAATTCCGGGGATACGGCACTGAGCAAGAGCGGGCGCAACAGCATCAACGTCGCCCCCGCCGCGAGCGCGCTCAGCCCGGCAATCGGCCAAATCGCCGCCCGGCTCACCCCCAAAACCTGCCCGAATAACAGCGCATCCACCATCTGCGCATAATCATGGCCCAAACTCAGCAACAATGTGCCAATCCCCAGCAGCAACACCAAGGTCAGCGCGGTCGCCACTTCGGGCCGGCCCTGACGGCTGAAACCATGAATGCCCAGCACCCCCAGCCCCGCGAACACCACCAGCCCGGCAATCTCATTCACCCCCAGCAGCGCCGCCGCCGCCGCCCCTGGAAACGCGCTCAACGGCAGCGCATGCGCCGCGAACGAGGCACCGCGCAGCACCACGAAATACCCCACCAACCCCGCCGTCGCCGCCACAATCGTCGCGACAATCCAGCTATTGATCATGAAGCTGGAAAACATGCTCAGCCCGCCCGCCTGGTCAGCCCGGTCAGCGCATAGGTCACGGCAATAATCGTCACCACAAAAAAACTTACCGGCCAGCCATGCCCCGGTATCCAGTAAAAACTATCATAGGCCAGAAAAATTCCGCCCCAGGTCGCACCCAACCCCACCCCCGCCGCAATCGCAATCGCCGCCCCGGTGCGCCGCGCCAGCCGCAATCCGCACGCCGCCGGCCCAATCAACAACGCCGTCGAGAGAATCGCCCCCACAATCATCGCCGAGAGCGCAACCGCCATCGCCAGCACCAGCGCATGTGCCAGCCCCACGGCGCGCACCCGCACGCCGCGCAGCGCGGCCAAATCCGGGTCCAACGCAATCAAAAGCAAGGGCCGATACAGCGCCAAATTCGCCACCAGCGCGAGCAGCGCAACAGCCAGCGCGAGCCGCATGGTCCCCGGCGCAATGGCAAAAATCGAGCCGAATAACACACTCACCGCCGCCCCGCCGGTCGCCGTGCGGGTCACATCAAGATATAAAAACAACGCGGTCAGCCCCAACCCCGCGCCCAGCACAATCCCGGTCACCAGGTCACGCTCACGCACCGCCCGCGCGCCAATCGCCTCCATCCCGCCCGCCGCCAGCGCCGCCATCGCAAAAAACCCCAGCAGCGGCTGCAACCCGAACAGCAACGAGGCCGAGCCACCCGCGCTGCTCACATCGGCCAGCGCATGCCCGGCAAAAGCCTGGCCCCGCAACACGGTAAACACCCCCACCAACGCCGAAACCAGCGCCGCCCCGCCGCCCACCGCCAGCGCCACCTGCACCGGCCCGTTCGCAAAAAACCCGGTAAGGAGCGATGTCATGGAATCGGCGTCACATGCACCGGGTCGCACAGCGCCTGGGCGTCAATTCCCTCCGCGCCACCGGCGGCCACCACCAGCACCCGCCCATGCACCCGGATCACATCGATATGATAGCCATAAAGTCGGCTCAGCACGCCCCCGCGCACCACCTCCGCCACCGTGCCGCTCACCGCGCGCCCATGCGCCAAATAGACAATCTGATCCATCACCGGCAGCAGCGGGTTCATGTCATGCGCCGAGAGCAGCACGGTAATCCCCTGCTTCACCGTCAGCCGATGCAACAGCGCGACCGTTTCGGCAATCGAGCGCAAATCCAAATTCGCCAGCGGCTCATCCAGCAGCAACAGCTTGGGTTCGCGGATCAGCGCATGGGCAATCATCACCCGTTGCTGCTGCCCGCCGGACAAATCCCCCACCCGCTGATCGGCAAATCGCTCCGCATCCACCGCCGCGAGCATCGCCGCCACACGCGCGCGTCGCGCCGCACTCGGCCATGGAATGCCAAGGCGGTGCCCATCCAGCCCCAGCCCCACCGCATCGCGCGCCCGCAACGGCATGAATGGATCGAACTGAATTTTCTGCGGCACATACCCTATCGCCTGCCCCATTGCCGCCCCGGGCTTGCCGCCCGCGCAGCGCCCCGGCTTGCCGCCCGCGCAGCGTATGTCTCCGCCGCTCGGCGTCACCAAGCCCAAAATACTGCGCAACAACGTGGTCTTGCCGGACCCATTCGCCCCAATCAGCCCACAAAACTGGCCCGGCGCCACCGAGAAACTCACATGGTCCAGAATCGTTCGCCCGCCGAGCGCAACACTCAACCGTTCCACCGCCAGGGCAGGGGCCGTCACGGCGCGGGCAGCAGCGACCGGGTCGATTGTCCCGCCGTCACTGCTCGTTCCAAGGCCTGAGTTTCCGCCAGCATCCATGATTGATAATCATAACCCGGCGTTGGCATGGTCTCATAGACCCCCACCACCGGAATATGATTTTGCGCCGCCAGAAGCAGGAACGAGGCGGTCAGCGGGTCGGTCACCTGCTGGTTATAGACGAAAATTTTCACCCGATGATCGCGGAACAACGCATTTTCGGTCGCCACATCCTGCGGTGAGGGATCGGTGCCGTTCATAATCGCCGCCTGCAACGCCCAGGGTGTCTCGATTTTCGCGCCCATCGCTTGCAGTAAATAATCACCTACCGGCTCGGTCACCGCAACGGGCGTTGCCGGATGCTGCGCCTTGAACGCCGCAATCGCCGCCTGCCAGGGGCGCAGCGCGCGGTCAAAACGCTGCACCCGTGCGGCGAAATAGGCTTTGTGGCTCGGCTCCAATCGGCTCAGCGCCGCGCCAATCGCGCCCGCCACTTTTTCCATGGTCTGCGGGTCATACCAAAGATGCGGGTTGCGCGTGTCATTGGGCCGGTGCAGCAGACGCTGCACATTAATCACCACACGTTGCGGGTTGGCCGACGCCGCCAGCATCTTGTCCGCCCAGGCATCATACCCAAGCCCATTTTCCACAATCAGCGAGGCGTCGGCCAGCTCCGCCGCAATTTTCGGGCTGGCCTCGAAACTATGCGGATCGGTGTTGGGATCGCTGATGATCGCGCGCACAACCACATAGCGCCCGCCAATCTGCCCGATCACATTGGCATATTGGTTTTCCACCCCAATCGCCCGGATCGGTGCCGCCGCCCGTGCCGGCATGATCCCCAGCACCGCCGCCATCAAAGCTCCGAGCGTCAACAGGATGTGATGGTTCAATGAAAACATCGTGAGCCTCCAAGCGTCTGCCTGTGAACAGCGAATGATATAAAGTATCATTTAAGCCGATACAATGATTGATACACTATATCATCTCACATTTCCCGGCGCGGCCGGTGAGGAGCAACAATGACCCCAGGCCGCACGCGCCTCATCATCGGCACCCTGGTCGCGCTGGCGCTCGGACCCGGTCGCGCGTGCGCCCAAAGCGCCCTGCTCGGCCCCATCGGCGGTCTGCGCCCGGCCCTCGCCGTGCATGGCGTCACGCTTGGCCTCACCGATACCGAGAACGCACTCGCCAATATCAGCGGCGGCGTCAAACAAGGTGCCACCCTGCAAGGCGTCACCACCGCCACCCTGCAAATCGACACCGGCAAAGCCTTTGGCCTGCCAGGCGGCACATTCTATGTCAGCGCGCTGCAAATCCATGGCAGCAGCCTCAGCCCCGGCTATCTGAATGATCTACAAACCGCGAGCGGTACCGAAGCGAGCAATGCCACCCGGCTTTGGGAATTATGGTTCGATCAATCATTCGATCACGGTGCCGCCGACCTTAAAATCGGCCAGCAAAGCATCGATCAGGAATTCATCGTCAGCACCAATTCCGCTTTGTTCGTCAACACCATGGCTGGCTGGCCCCTGGTCCCCTCAGCGGATCTTTATGCCGACGGTCCGGCCTATCCGCTGAGCGCGCTCGGTGTGCGCCTGCGCCTCAAACCCACCAAAAACCTCACCCTGCTCGCCGGTGTCTTCGATGATAATCCGCCCGGCGGCCCCTTCGCCAACGACCCGCAATCGCTCGATGCTGGCGGCACCAAATTCAACCTCACCACCGGCGCGCTCAGCATCGCCGAAGCCGATTTCTCCACCCGCCTCGCGGGCCTGCCCGGCACCTATCGGCTCGGTTTTTGGGTTGATACCGGCGCCTTCCCCAACCAGACCGGCCCATTCCCCGCCTTCCGCCAGCATAATGACAGCCTCTATGGCGTGATCGATCAAACGCTCTGGCACCAGCACGGCAGCCCCCGCCAGCTCAATTTTTTCGCCCGCCTGATGGGCGCGCCACCGGATCGCAACCTGATCAGCTTCAGCGCCAATTTCGGCCTGACCCTCACAGACCCTCTGCCCGGTCGCCCGAACGACACTGCCGGCATCGATATCGGGATCGGCCAAATCAGCGGCGACCTGATCAATCGCGAGCGCGCCCAAGCCCAGCTCGATCAAGGCACGCCCGGCCAAATCGCCCCGATCCAGGGCAGCGAAACCTTGATCGAACTCACCTATCAGGCCCAAATCACCCCCTGGCTGCAACTCCAGCCGGACCTGCAATATATCCGCAATCCCGGCGGCGGCATCGCCAATCCCGCTGCCCCGCGCCAAAGGCTGCAGAATGAATGGGTGGTCGGCGTCCGCACCAACCTGACCTTCTAATCCGCCCCCGCTTGCAGCCAGCCCGTCCGCCCGCTACCCCGTAGGTATGATAGGCTGGCTCCGCATGATCTCCCGGCTGATCCTGGTCCTGCTCTGGACCCTGATCCTCCTGCCGATCCAACTCTTCCTGATCAACCGGGGCGGGGAGGCCAAAGAACGCCTACCGATGACCTATTGGTCCGGCGTCGCGCGCATCCTCGGCCTCACGCTGGAGGTCACCGGCACCATCGCCCACGACCCCGCCCGTCCCACCCGCCCGATCCTGTTTGTGTCCAACCACACCTCCTGGGTCGATGTGATCGCCCTGGGCGCTGTCCTGCCCGGCTGCTTCATCGCCAAAGGCGACGTCGCCAAATGGCCCGGCATCAGCCTGATCGCCCGCGCCGGGCGCACCATTTTCGTCAGCCGCGAGCGCGGCAATACCGGGCGCGAACGCACCGCCCTGGAATCACGGCTCGATGAGGGCGATAATCTGATCCTGTTCCCCGAAGGCACCACGTCGGATGGCGCGCGCACCCTGCAATTTCGCTCCAGCTTCCTCGCTTTGGCCGAGCGTGACATCGCGCCGCTGATCCAGCCGGTCACCATCGTCTATGACCAGCTCGATGGCCTGCCCATCTGTCGGCGCAACCGCCCGCTGATCGCCTGGTATGGCGATATGGACATCGCCTCGCATTATGCCCGCCTGGGCCGCCATAATTTGCGCGCGCGCATCATCCTCAGCCCGCCGCTCCCCGCCAGCCTGGGCCGCAAAGCCCTCGCCACCACCCTGGAATCCACCATCGCCCGCCGCGCCGCCGCCCTGCGCCAGCATCGTTTCATCGAAACATCATCGCCAGCACCCCACCCCACCCCCGAAAAAGCTTGACAGACACGGGGCCGAATTCCGACATTAGCAACAGCCGAATTCCCGGCCTGAACAAAGGGTGCGCTTGACCGATTTCGCTCCGCGTTTCATCCACCGGCTGACCTCCAGCCGGATTGGACCCAAATGACCCTCCCAGCGCCACCGCGCCCGCTTGCCCGCGAGCCTGCCCCCACACCCAACATTCGCAGCCTCCATGTCATGACCTGGGGCTGCCAGATGAACGCCTATGATAGTGGCCGCATGGCCGATATTTTGCGCCCGCTCGGCTTCGTGCCGGTCCCCACGCCAGATGCTGATCTGGTGATCCTCAATACCTGCCATATCCGTGAGCGCGCCGCCGACAAGCTCTTCTCTGAGCTGGGCCGCCTGCGCACCCTCAAAGAAGCCCGCCCCGGCGGCATGCTGATCGCCGTCGCCGGCTGCGTCGCCCAGGCCGAAGGGGCCGAAATCCTCGCCCGCGCGCCCTATGTCGATCTGGTCATGGGCTCGCAAGCCTATCACCGCCTACCCGCTCTGCTCGAAGCGCTCGCCCTGAGCGGCGCCCCGGTGATCGACACGGATTTCCCCGCCGAACAAAAATTCGAACATCTGCCGAGCGACCAAGCCAGCCAAGGTCCCATCGCCTTCCTCGCGATCCAGGAAGGCTGCGATAAATTCTGCACCTTCTGCGTGGTGCCCTACACCCGTGGCGCCGAACAAAGCCGCCCCGCCGCCGCCATCCTCGCCGAAGCCCGCCGCCTCGTCGCCCTCGGCGCGCGCGAAATCGCCCTGCTCGGCCAAAACGTCAATGCCTGGCACGGCGATGGCCCGGACGGCAAAAGCTGGTCACTCGCCCGCCTGCTTGCCGCCCTCGCCGAAATCAACGACCTCGCCCGCCTGCGCTACACCACCTCGCACCCGCGCGACATGAGTGCGGATCTGATCGCCGCCCACCGCACCAACACCAAACTCATGCCGTTCCTGCATCTGCCCGTCCAATCGGGGTCGGACCTAATCCTCGCCGCGATGAATCGCCGCCATAATGTCGATCTGTTCCGCCGCATCGTCGGCGAACTGCGCGAAAACCGCCCTGACATCGCCCTGTCGAGCGATTTCATCGTCGGCTTCCCCGGCGAAACCGATGCCGATTTCCAAGCCACCATGCGTCTCGTCGCCGAAACCGGCTTCGCCCTCGCCTATAGTTTCAACTATTCCCGCCGTCCCGGCACCCCCGCCGCCGATGCGCCAGACCAAGTGCCCGAGCCGGTGAAAAACGCCCGCCTGCAAGAGCTCCAAGCCCTGCTGCGGATCCAGCAAGATGATTTCAACCGCGCCCAAATCGGCCAACAATTCGACGTGCTGTTCACCGGCCCCGGTCGCCATCCCGGCCAATTCGCCGGCCGTTCCCCCTATCTGCAACCCGTCATCGTCGAAGCCACCACCCTGCGCACCGGCCAAATCGCCCCGGTGCGCGTCACGGCCGCCAACCCCAACTCACTAATGGCGATATTGGATCACACCCACCACCGAAGGGAGCACCAAGCCGCTTGAGCCAGATCCTGTCCACCGAAGCCAAACTCGCCCGCACCGTCACCTTCGCCGACAATGCGCTGCTCTCCATCCTGCTCGGCGACCATGATCGCCATTTGATGCGCATCGAACAGCGTCTCGGTGTCCGCCTCGCCTGCCGGGGCAACCGCGTCTCGATCACCGGCGAAGCCAGCCGCGTCGAAGCCGCCGAAACCGCGCTCGCCTCGCTCTATCAACGCCTCGCCCGTGGCGAAGCGATCAGCGTCGCCGAAGTCGATGCCGCCGCCCGCCTCGTTGATCCCGCCGCCGATCCGCGCCTGCCCTTGTCCGATCTCCCGGCCATTCGCACCCGCAAAGGCGCGGTCGGCCCGCGCAGCCCCGGCCAAACCGGCTATATCGAACTGCTCGCCAAGCATGAAATGGTGTTCGCCCTCGGCCCCGCAGGCACCGGCAAAACCTATCTCGCCGTCGCCCAAGCCGTCGCCATGCTGATCTCCGGTCGCGTCGATCGCATCGTGCTGTCACGCCCCGCCGTCGAAGCCGGCGAACGGCTCGGCTTTCTCCCCGGCGACATGAAAGAAAAAGTCGATCCCTATCTCCGCCCGCTCTATGACGCCCTGCAAGATTTACTCCCCGGCGATCAAATGACCCGCCGCATGGCCGCCGGCGAAATCGAAATCGCCCCGCTCGCCTTCATGCGCGGTCGCACCCTCGCCCACGCCTTCGTCATTCTCGATGAAGCGCAAAACACTACGCCGGTGCAAATGAAAATGTTCCTCACCCGCATGGGCGAAGGCACCCGGATGGTGATCACCGGCGATCTCTCGCAAATCGATCTGCCGCACGGCGCGCGCTCGGGCCTCGCCGATGCGCTCGACACGCTCGAAGGCGTCCCCGGCATCGGCTTCGCCCGCTTCACCGTGAGCGATGTGGTGCGTCACCCCCTGGTCGCCCGCATTGTCGATGCCTATGACCAGCGCATCGCCGCCCAGCAGGAGCGCGCGCGCGGATTTTAATGGACCAGCCGCCCCCCGAACCATCCCCTCGTCTCCCGCGCCCGGCTTGGCCGGTGCGCGGGGACGTCATCATCGCCGAACCGCGCTGGCGCCGGGTTACCCCAGCGCCCGAACGCCTGATCGCCCGCGCCCTCGCCCTCACCAACTGCCCGGCCAGCGTCGTCCTCACCGATGATCGCACCGTCAAACAACTCAACAACCGTGATCGTGGGCGCAACAAACCCACCAACGTCCTGACCTACGAACAGCCCGCCGAAATCATCCTCGCGCTGGGCACCATCCTGCGCGAAGCCCGCGCCGCCCAGCGCCCGCCCGCGCATCATCTCGCCCATCTGGTCATCCACGGCGCCCTGCATCTCGCCGGCCATGATCACCACCACCCCGGCGAAGCGATCCGCATGGAACGGCTAGAATCCCGCCTGCTCGCCCAACTCAAAATCCCGAATCCTTGGAAGCCACAAGCCGTGATGCATGTCCGGACGCCATCATGAGCGCGCGCAGGGTTGGTGTGGCGGCTGCGCGCGGCGGGAAAAATCATGATGGCGAGACGCTATCATGAATGCGCGCAGGGTTGGTGTGGCGGCTGCGCGCCAAATATCCGCTCATGATAGCGAGACGCTATCATGAGCGGCTCCTGGTTCGGCAAACTTCTCAGCAAAATGCGCGAACAACCCGATTTGCGCCAGCAAATCGGCGATCTGATGGAAGAAGCCCAAGCCGAAATCGGCGCCCAAGGCGGCGGCACCGGGCTTGACCCGCAGGAACGCGCTTTGATCGCCAACGTGCTGCGCCTGCGCGGCACCGCCGCCGATGACGTAATGATCCCCCGTGCTGACATCATCGCCATGCGTGCCGATGTTAGTCTCGATCAAGCCATCACCCAAATCCGCCGCGAAGGCCATTCGCGCCTGCCGGTCTATGGCGAGCATCTCGATGACATTCTCGGCATGGTCCATATCAAAGACGTCATGGCCTATGCCGGCCCGCCCGAAAATTTTTCGCTCCGCTCAATCCTGCGCAAACCCCTGATGGTCGCCCCGCAAATGCCGGTGCTCGACCTGCTCTGGCAAATGCGCCAGCGCCGCACCCATCTCGCCCTGGTGATCGATGAATATGGCGGCGTCGATGGCCTCGTCACCATCGAAGACCTGGTTGAAACCATCGTCGGTGACATCGATGACGAACATGACGAAATCGAAGGCCCGATGCTGATCGAACGCGATGACGGCAGCGTCGATCTCAATGCCCGCCTGCCGCTCGAAGATTTCGTCGCCCGCTTCGGAGACATCCTCACCGAAGAAGAACGCCACGCCGACATCGACACCATCGGCGGCCTCGTCTTCACCCTCGCCGGCCGCGTCCCCACCCGTGGCGAAATTCTGCGCCACCCCTCCGGCATCGAATTTTTGATCCTCGACGCCGACGCCCGCCGCATCCGCCGCCTCCGCGCCCGCCAAGTGAGCACCAGTTCCCCCACCTAATCCACCCGCCACCGGGCTTGCCCCAGCCCCGCAAACGCCATAGCCTCGCCATACCCATGATCACCACGCCCTCACCCACCGACGGAACCCGGCCATCTCTCCCGCCCCGGCGGGCGATCAATCTCTGCGCCGCCGGCCTTGTGGGAACCTTGGCCATCGCACCAACGATTTTCGCGACCGACATGCTCTATCTTCTCGTCGGCGATGATTGGCTCGACATATTCATGCCGCACGGCCTCCCCGTCGGCCCATTCATCATCGCCATCCTGTTCGTGCTGTTCAGCGTAACCTATGTCCGCAAGGTTTACGTTTACAAAAACATCCCCTGGATCAAACGATTCCGCCGCGTTGCCCATCTATCGTCACTCTTGACCTTGTCATTCCAACTCTGGAACCTCTGGCAACTCACCCACGCGCCGAACCAGGCGGTCTTCGCCTTCTACCTCATCGCCGTTATCCTCCTAAGCCTCGCCCTCGCCCTCGCGGCGCTGCTGTTATGGACCATTCACCATAATGATTGGTATGACCCTAACGCAGTAACATGTGAGAAAATCAACCCAGAGCCTACCTCGTCGCTCTTGGCACCAAGGTGCCGCCACAATGATCAATCCGCTCTTCAACGAGATTAACCCAGGAGGTTTCTATCCCCCCAAAATGCTATATTCCCGGCAGGTCAGCGCGGTTCCGTCCACACCGCCGAATAAAAATCTGGTTTGATAAAGCATCAATAATAATCCTAATAGAATGTAAAATCGCATCACAAACAAAAACGAAATCCATAAAATTTTGGAAACAAGCGGCATGACAGAAAAATCCGCCCATGAGATTCACCACCGTCATACCCTCGGCGCCCGCCGCCCCACCCATCGATGAGCGCAACCGTTGAGCCAGCAGAACCCTCCACTCTGCCGCGCGGGATCGCGTCACTCACCCTCACCTATTTCCTGCTGATCCTGGTCGATCCCATGCTGCTCTGGCAGCTGATCGGCCATCTCATCGCGCAGCGCCTCAATGCCGCGATACCAATAGCCACTGATCAAATCTTGCTTTCCTCGAACACAATCTTCGCCAGCAGCGTGTTCATCGGTCTCGCAACGTCATTCAACTTCGTGATTTGTCCGTTAATGCTTCTCGACGGTCGGCCCACCATGGCCATTGACGCCTTTCGGAAACTTTGCACCGCGCTGATTGTTGTTCACATCGCTCTGGTATCGTATTTACTCACTGATCTGATATTGGCGCAGTTCAAGGGCACCGCGCTGATGGGGCCGTTTGCCTTCGTCGCGATTCCCGCAACACCTTTGCTCTATTTTGTGGCCAAACCGCTGCTCACCCTGCGCTGGCTCGATCTCAAAGCGCCGCCGGAAAGTTGGGAAAAACTGGTCGGTATCGATGGTTCCGGCAAAACAACCATCATCGAGCGCGGAGGCACCCCAAGCTCCATGGCGCTTTCGCTGCTGGTGCCGCCGCTCGCCTGCTTTCGCGCCAAATGGGTCGTGCGCGGCATCATCGCCAGCCTGCTCTGGCTGTTCGGTATCGTCTTTCTGTTGATCGATCCGCTCAGAGCGCTCCCTGCCTTCGCCGCCGCCGCCGCCATCGGTCGTCAGGTCGGCTTCGCCAGCCTGCCAAAGCCCGATGTCACGCCACCCGCGAACGCTTCGGAACGCCTCGCGCGGTTGCGCCGCATTTTCACGCCAGAACGCTTGCAGCTGCCGCCGCGCGAACTCGCAATCGGCTTACTGGCTTATCTGTTTCTCTTGCCGAGCCTGCCGCTCCTGTTCCTGGTAACCTTGAGCAGCGCCGCCGCACCCTCCGCCGAAGCGCTCGCCCAGAATACCCCTTTCTCGATCATCATGATCCCCCTCCTGACAATCCCGGTTGCCATCCCCAGCGCCGCGCTCATGCCGCTCGGCATTCGGTTCGGCGCCCGTTGGTATCAGCTCACCGGCGCGCTGCTGGTCGGGCAATATCTGCTTCTGCTCGGCCTTGCGTGGCACCTGACCCAGTGGCCGTTCGCCGTCCCGTCACCATCCATCACACCCGCTTTCACGCTGTTGCGCACCATTCTCCTGCTCATCGCCCCGCTGATTATCGCCATCGCCCTGTCGCTCCCGCGCTGCACAACCCTGCCCAACCTCGTCAAATCCCCGGCCAACCCCTTGGGCCGATCCCGGTCGGACTCCCCCCGCGTCTGACCCGAATGCTCAGCACCGCGCAAAATACAAATAAACTAACACCGTGCAAAATTTTCCTTTCGCACCCCCCGCCCTCTATGCTGTTATGCGTCCATGCCCTGGACGCCACCACCGCAACCCGTTCTGCTCACTGATCGGTTCAGCTTCGTCATCAAGCTGATCTTCATGGCGCTCGGCAACCGGAGCAAAACCTCGCCGGTCTCCGGCCCGTTCGCCTTGCTGATTTTCCGCCGCATCTGCGCCCTGCGCAACCGGTTTTTCGCCACCCTCGCCCGTGGCCCCATCACGCCGCGCCCACCAAGCGCGCCACGCCCCGCCCGAACCACCATCCCCCGATCAAAACCCACCCCAACCGCCACCCAATCCACCACCCAAACCGCCCCGCTGCGCCTGCCCACCCGCTTCGGCTGGCTGCTGCGCCTATTCCCGCAATCCGAAATCGCGACCGCCCGTGGTCAGCTCACCACCCTGCTCGATGATCCGGAAATGCTTGCGCTCCTCGCAACCCACCCAACGCTGGGCCGCAGCCTGCGCCCGCTCTGCCGGCTGCTCAGCATCACCCCGCCCGCCACCCTCTGCTCTGCGCCACAGCGCCCGCCGCGCGCGCCAAAGCCCGGCAAAACGCCTACCCCGCGCCGCCGCAAACCCCAATTTTTCGCGCAAGCCCGGCCCACACCACAAGCCAGCCGGTTCACCGCCCCCCGCCCGCCACCCAAAATTTTCGCCTGATTTTTGCGCCGCCGCCGCACGTCCCAATCGTTACGGAGCAGAAACGAAATAGCGGAAAAACCGGCATTAACCGCCGGTCACACTCATATGCCGCGCCACCGCCGGCTTGCGTCCGGCCCGGTCAATCACGAAATCATGGCCCTTGGGTTTGCGCGCAATTGCCGCGTGAATCGCCGCCTCCAGCGCCGCATCATCGCTATGGGCGCGCAGCACTGCCCGCAAATCCGCCGCATCCTCTTGTCCCAAACACATATAGAGCGTGCCGGTACAGGTCAGCCGCACCCGGTTGCAGCCCTCGCAAAAATTATGGGTCAACGGCGTAATCAGCCCCAGCCGCGTGCCGGTCTCCGCCACATCATAATAGCGCGCCGGCCCGCCCGTCACATAATCGCTGGCCTGCAAGCGCCAACGGCGCGCCAACCGCTCGCGCACCAGCGATAGCGGCAAATATTGATCGGTGCGGTCGGCATCAATCTCACCCAGCGGCATCGTCTCAATCAAGCATAAATCAAACCCATGCTCGCCGCACCAGGCCAGCATCCGGTCAAACTCATCCTCATTAACGCCCTTCAGCGCAACCGCGTTGATTTTCACCGCCAGCCCCGCCGCCTTCGCCGCCATCACCCCGTCCAACACCTGCGGCAACCGGCCCCAGCGGGTAATCGCCGCAAATTTTTCCGCATCCAGCGTATCAAGACTGACATTAATCCGCTTCACCCCGCTCGCCGCCAATTCATCGGCAAACCGGGTCAATTGGCTGCCATTGGTGGTCAGCGTCAGCTCGTCCAACCCCGGCTTCCCAGGTTGGGGCCCAATCTGGCGGCCCAGCCGGTTCACCAGCGCCATCACCCCGCGCCGCACTAGCGGCTCGCCGCCGGTCAGCCGCAATTTGCGCACCCCAAGCCGCACAAACGCCAAAACCAGCCGCTCCAACTCCTCAAGCGTGAGCAATTCCGCCTTCGGCAGAAAATTCATATCCTCCGCCATGCAATAAACACAGCGAAAATCGCATCGGTCCGTTACCGAAACGCGCAAATAATGTATCGCCCGGCCAAACGGATCAATCATGAGTAATCCCACTCCATCCCCCTATCTTGAGCACCCCACCGCCAAACGCAAGCCATATTCCGCATCGCGCAACCAAGCCATGCCGATAAATCGATGAAAAACACCTTTATACCCTTGACCCACCGGCCTTGCCCGGACCATATCGAGCCGATCATAGCCGCAGCACGGCCCAATGGGTGTGCGTTGCGGCGCTTTCCTGAGGTTTATCATGTCGTTGCCCCTGATGCCGAAAGCCACCGCTGTATGGCTGATCGAAAAAACCGCCCTGACCTTTGAGCAAATCGCCGCTTTCTGCGGCATGCACCCGCTCGAAATCCAGGCCATCGCCGATGGCGAGGTGGCGCAAGGAATTAATGGCTATGATCCGGTCGCCAACAAGCAAGTCACCGCCGCCGACATCCATCGGTGCGAGGCCGATCCCAGTGCCCGGTTGACCCTGCTGGAATCCGCTCTGCCCGCCAATAAACGCGGCAAGCGCGGTCACGGCGCGCGCTACACCCCGGTCGCCAAACGGATCGACCGGCCAGACGCCATCGCCTTCGTGCTGCGCAACTACCCGCAGGTGCAAGACGCACAAATCGTCAAATTGCTCGGCACCACCAAAGACACGATCCAAAAAGTCCGGGACCGCAGCCATTGGAACAGCGCCAACATCAAACCGCGTGACCCGGTCATCCTCGGCCTGTGCAAGCAATCTGACTTGAATGACGCCGTGGCCGCCGGCAATGCCCGCCTGCTGCGCGAAGGCGCGCCCTTGCCCGAGCAACCGCACCCTCACCACGAAGATGAGGCGGCCTAAACCGCCTCACCTCTCGTTCAACGTGGTTCACTCAGCCTTGCTTGTCCGAGCGTAACCGTTGCATCTCTTCTTTGAGCCGCAATTTTTCCAGCTTCAAACGCGATAGCTCACCAGTGTTCGGTTGCGGGCGGCGATCTTCCGCCGCAATCAACGCTTCCAAATTAGCATGACGACCTTGGAGAGACTCAATCCGCGCCTGAATGCTCATATGTGATCTCCTCAGATCCGCGCCGACCAATCGGCGACGGGATCAAAAACATAAACCCTGATCGCCTCGCTTGTCACGCACCAAATCGGTCATCCCCCGGCCATAAAAAACCTGACCACCCCGGATAGGAATAAAGCCACCGCTTGTGATAGAGACCGATTATGCTGACCGATACGGACACCATGTTGCGGCACTTGCACCTCTTGCGCAGCGAACACCGTGACCTCGATACGGTGATCACGCGCCTAATCGATCAATTCCCAATCGATCAGTTGCAAATCCAACGCCTCAAAAAGCGCAAGCTGTTGCTCCGCGACCAAATCACCCGGCTGGAAAGTCGCCTCATCCCCGATAGCATCGCATGAACCCGCCCCCTGTGACCGGCCCCCTGGTCGGTATCGTCATGGGCAGTCGCTCAGACTGGCCCACTTTGCGCGAAGCCAGCGCCATCCTCACCCAGCTCGGCGTCCCGCACGAAACCAAAGTGGTCTCCGCCCACCGCACCCCGCTGCGCATGGTCGAGTATGCCCAATCCGCACGGGCGCGCGGCCTGCGCGCCATCATCGCCGGTGCTGGCGGCGCGGCCCATCTGCCCGGCATGATCGCCTCCCTCACCCCCTTGCCGGTGCTCGGCGTGCCGGTCGAATCCGCCGCCCTGCGCGGGGTCGATAGCCTGCACTCCATCGTGCAAATGCCCGGCGGCATTCCGGTCGCCACCTTCGCCATTGGCCGCCCCGGCGCCATCAATGCCGGCCTGTTCGCCGCCGCCTTGCTCGCTTTGGCCGATCCCGCCTTGGCCACCCGGCTCGATGCCTGGCGCGCCGCCCAAACCGCCGCCGTCCCCACCGACCCGGAAGAACCGCTCCCCCATCATGGCTAACATGCTGGCACCCCTCGCCACCATCGGCATCATCGGCGGCGGCCAATTGGGCCGGATGACCGCGATGGCCGCCGCCCGCCTTGGCTATCGCAGCCATATTTTCGCGCCCGAAGCCGACTCCCCAGCCTTTCAGGTCGCTGGCGCGCACAGCATCGCCGATTACGAAGACGAGATTGCCCTCGCCCGCTTCGCCGAACAGGTGGATGTGGTCACGTTCGAGTTCGAAAACATCTCTGCCGAAGCCCTCGCCATCCTCGCCGCCCATCGCCCGGTTCGCCCCGGCCCCAATGTGCTGCGCATCAGCCAGGATCGCCTACTCGAAAAAACTTTCCTCAACAGCGCCGATATCCAAACCGCCCCCTGGCGCGCCATCACCAGCCTTGATGACCTGACCCACGCCATCGCCGCGCTCGGCCTGCCCGCCGTGCTGAAAACCACCCGCCTCGGCTATGACGGCAAAGGCCAGTTTTTGCTCCGCAGCCCCGCCGACGCCGCAACGGCCTTCGCCCAGCTCAACCCCAAACCACTCATCCTCGAAGGCTTTGTTGATTTCGCCGCCGAAGGCTCAGTCCTGGTCGCGCGCGGCCCCGATGGCGATACCAGCGTGTTTGACATGGTTGAAAACCGCCACCGCGATCATATCCTCGATCTCACCTTGGCCCCAGCCCCCTTCGCCCCGGAGACCCGCGCCGCCGCGCAAGCCATGGCCCTGCGCATCGCCGAACGGATCGATCTGGTCGGCCTGCTCGCGGTTGAATTTTTCATTGATCGCACCGGTTCGGTGCTCGCGAATGAAATTGCTCCCCGGCCCCATAATTCCGGCCATTGGACGCTCGATGCCTGCCCGGTCAGCCAGTTCGAAATGCAAGTCCGCGCCGTCGCCGGCCTGCCGTTGCCGCCGGCCCGCCGCCATGCCGATGCGGTGATGAAAAACCTGATCGGCCCGGATGACATGGCACTCTGGCCCACCATTCTCGCGACCGATGGGCTGATCCCGCATCATTACGGCAAGCGCGAAAACCGCCCTGGCCGCAAACTCGGCCATGTCACGATCCTGTTCCCGCGCAACGCCCTCCCCGGCGAATTCGGCATCGCAGCCGCCCTCGGCCCGCTCGGCACTCCCCCAGAACCCTGAAATCAAGGGTTGGTTCGGCCAGCCCCCATGCCTACATAAGGCATGATGACTGACCAAGCTTGGCCGGCCAAACGACACAGTGATGAAGCCGTTTTCCTCGATATTGACGGCACCCTCCTCGACCTCGCAGCCACCCCGCTCAGTGTGCGCGTGCCCACTGGCCTGCCCGCTCTTCTGCGCGCCCTTGCCCGCGCCCACGGCCAAGCGCTCGCGCTGATTTCTGGACGCAGCCTTGCCGACATCGATTTTCTGCTCCCCCCGGCGGCTCTAGCACCCGGCCTCGCGGTCGCGGCCGAGCATGGCGCGATCCTGCGCGACGCCCATGGCACAATCATCCGATGCATCGAGCCTCCCGCCGCCTTGCGGCATCTCGCCCCGGCCTTGCGTGCCGCCATCGCCGCGTGCCCTGGCACCCTGCTGGAGGAGAAAAAATTCGGCTTTGCCCTGCATTGGCGCGCCGCCCCGCATCATGCTGATCATCTGACCCGCGTCGCCACCACCCTGACCGAAGCGCAGCCAAACCTAACGCTGCAACCCGCCCATCAAGCGCTCGAAATCCGTGCGCAAGGCCCCAACAAGGCCGATGCCCTGACCGCCTTTTTGCAGATCGACCCGTTCCGTGGCCGTACACCGCTTTTCATCGGCGATGACCTGACCGATGAACCAGCGATCGCCGCATCAATCGCGCAAGGCGGGCGCGGCCTGCATGTCGCCCGCGATTTCCCCAACGGCCCAGCCAGTGTCCGCGCTTGGCTCGCCGCCTCACTGTCGGAGCCCGTCACCGATGCCTAACCCCGCGCATAATCTTGACTTCGCCGTGATCGGCAATGGCGCCATCGCCGCCTTGATCGATCGTGACGCTACCCAGCAATGGTGCTGTTGGCCACGCCTGGATGGTGATCCGGTATTTCACGCCTTACTCAGCACCGATGCAACGCTGGGCCGCTTTGCCGTTCATCTTGATCGGCAAACCCACACCACGCAGCGTTATTTGCCCAATACCGCCATCCTCGAAACCATCCTGCATGACGATGCAGGCAACGCCCTGCGCGTGCTCGATTTCTGCCCGCGCTTTCGCAATTTTGGCCGCATGTTCCGCCCACCGATGCTGATCCGTCGGCTCGAACCAGTCCGTGGCCGCCCCCGGGTGACCGTTACCATCGCACCTGGTTTCGCCTATGGCGAATTACATCCCAAACCAATTCTCGGCAGCAACCATTTGCGCTTTCCTGGTCCCGATTTCGCACTGCGCGTGACCACCGATCTATCCCTGGCCCATCTCGCGCATCAGCGCAGCTTCACCCTGGCCAATCCAGCAACCTTGTTCATCAGTAATGACGAACCGCTGGATCAAGCGACCGACATGGTGTTCAACCGGCTTTTCACTGAAACCCAATCCTATTGGCAAAACTGGGTCACCGATCTGAACATCCCGTTTGACTGGCAGGATGCGGTTATTCGCAGCGCGATCACCCTAAAACTTTGTTCCTATGATGATACCGGCGGCATCGTTGCCGCACTCACCACCTCGCTGCCCGAAGCACCCGGCTCCGGGCGCAACTGGGATTACCGATTTTGCTGGCTGCGCGATAGTTTTTTCACAATCGCTGCCCTGAACCGCCTGTCGGCCACCCGCACCATGGTCAATTATCTCGGCTTTGTGCTCGATCTGGTGCATGGGCATGACGGCGCCGAAATCCCGCCCTTATTCGCCGTCGCCCCCGGCATGGCGCTCGATGAACAGATTGCACCGCATCTGCCTGGCTATCGGGGCGATGGTCCGGTGCGGATTGGCAATGCTGCTGCCGGCCAGCGGCAAAATGACGGATATGGTGCCATCATTCTCTCGCTTGCTCAGCTTTTCGTCGATCAACGCCTCACGGTGCGCGGTGATGATGCGCTCTATCAGCGGCTCTGCCCGTTGGGGGATATCGCCGAACGCGTTGCCCTCGAACCTGATGCCGGGATTTGGGAGTTTCGTGGCCGTGCGCGGGTGCATAGTTTTTCCGCGGTGATGGGTTGGGCGGCGTTATCGCGCCTTGCCTTGATCGCGAGTGCGCTGGGCCGCTCAGCGGACGCCGCACAATGGTCCACCCGCGCTGCTGCATTGCGGGCGACTATCATGGCCCGCATCGTTACGCCGGAGGGTTGGCTCTCCGGTGTGCTCGATCAATCGGTGTGTGACGCATCAGTTCTAATACTCCCAGAACTGGGCTTCATCGATGCTAAACATCCCACATTTCTGACGACGCTTGATGTGGTAAAACGCCGCTTGATGCGTGATGGTTTTATGCTGCGCTATGATGAGGCCGATGATTTCGGTAAACCCGAAACGGCTTTTCTGCTCTGCAGCTTTTGGTATGTGAACGCCCTCGCTTTGGCGGGACGGCGCGATGAGGCGTTAGAATTGTTTGAACGGATTCTCGCGGCCCGCAATCATGTTGGTCTGCTCTCGGAAGATCTCGCACCAGCGCGCGAAGAGGCACCTGCGCAGCTCTGGGGCAATTTCCCACAAACCTATTCGCAAGTCGGCCTCATTTTATGTGCCACGCGCTTGTCGCGCAGCTGGGAGGATGGGTTATGGCGCGCCTCGTAATCGTCTCGAACCGCGTTCCCGATCCGAGCGAGCGCGCCGGCCCGCGCGCGGGTGGGTTGGTGGTTGGGCTTGCCGAGGTGTTGGTTCCCGGCACGCTGTGGTTCGGCTGGTCCGGTCGCCGTGCGGAGACAACCTCAACATCCGCAACAATCACCGAAACTTCTGATTTGACCTTTGCCACCATCGATCTCGGCGAAGCAGATTACCGGGCGTTTTATCTCGGTTTCGCCAATTCGACGCTCTGGCCCTTATTTCATATGATGCCCAGCCTCGCCGTGTTCGATCGTGCCGATTATGCAATTTATCGGCGGGTCAATGATGCGTTTGCCGAGGCTTTGCTCGCTTTACTGCGCCCGGATGATTTGATCTGGGTGCATGATTACCAGTTGATCGGTGTCGCGGCATCGTTGCGCGCGCGGGGTGTGACCAATCGGATTGGTTTTTTTTTGCATATTCCGTTTCCTGCCCCTGCTGTGCTCGATATTTTGCCACCCGCCACCGAAATGCTCGCATCATTCCTCGCCCACGACGTGATCGGCATGCAAACGGACCGTGATCGCACCTTGTTCGCGGATGCGGTGCGCGCGGCCTTCGGTCATCCAATCACGCCCGATCATCGTATCACTCACCAGGGCCATAGCGCGCAGATTATTGTCGCACCGGTCGGCATTGATGCGCAGGCCTTCAACGCCATGGCGGTTCGTGCCGCCCAGCGCGTTGAAACGCGCCGGATGATCGATAGTTTGGCAGGCCGCGCCTTGATGATTGGCGTGGATCGGCTCGACTACACCAAGGGCCTGCCTGCGCGCTTTGATGCCTATGAGCGTTTTCTCAGCCGCTATGCCGAGCATCGCCGCACGCTCAGCTTTCTGCAAATCGCCGCCCCCTCGCGTGAGGAGGTGGAGCGTTATCGGGCATTGCGTGAGGAGCTGGATCATAAAACCGGCTCCATTAATGGAGCCTTTTCCGATTTCGATTGGGTGCCGCTGCGCTACATGACCCGCACGGTCGGACGCACCTTGATCGCGGGCTTTTACCGCACGGCACGCATTGGCTTGGTGACGCCGCTGCGCGATGGCATGAACCTGGTTGCCAAGGAATATATCGCCGCACAAAACCCGCTTGATCCCGGCGTGCTGATCCTCTCGATTTTTGCAGGTGCCGCCGAGGGATTACCGGAAGCCCTGCTCGTCAACCCGTTTGATATCGATGCCGTGGCCGAAGCGATCCACGCTGCCTTGGTAATGACTGTTAATGAGCGCATCGACCGCCACGCCGCGTTGCTGACCCGTGTCACGGCAGAGTCGGCGCGGGCCTATTGTCAGCGATTCGTCGCCGCACTGACCCGCGTCATTCACCCGCCTTTGGTGCCGCGCGCGACCAGCGGAAAAAACGCTGCATAGGGCAAGCTGCGTAAAATCCGCAGCGGCCGCGCCAAGCCTTCGGGAAAGGCAATCAGGAATTGATCGCGCGCCAAGCCCTTCATGATCGCTTGCGCGGCAGCGTCAACCTCCATTAAAAACGGCATCGGAAAGCTGTTTTTGGCGGTGAGCGGGGTTTTCACAAATCCGGGGCAAATCGCGGAAATGGCAACGCCATGCTGATCTAAATCGAATTTCAGCGATTCCGCCATCGCAATCATCCCGGCCTTGGTCGTTGAGTACGAGATCGATCCTGGCAAGCCAGCCAGCCCGGCGAGTGATGCGACCAGCCCGATTTGGCCGCGCCGCCGCTCAATCATGCCCGGCATTACCGCTTCCAGGCAGTGCGCGGTGCCAATCAAGTTCAATGCCACTTGCCGCTGCAACCGCGCGGCCTCGAATGTCTCGGCGGTGTCACGCTCATAGGTGCCGGCATTCAGAATGGCGCGAGCGATTTTGCCCTCCGCCGTGATTTTGGCCGTGGCGGCGCGCACCGCTTCGGCATCGGTCACATCGGCGGCAGCCACAATCACTCGCCCCGGATGTTGGGCCGCTAACGCTTGCAATTCAGGCTCGCGCCGAGCGGTGACGGCAACCCGCCAACCCGCTGCAAGATGCGCCTGCGCGACCGCCAAGCCAATGCCGCTTGAGGCGCCGGTAATCCAGGCGATGCCATCCAATGGCGTTGTTGCATTCATATTTTTATTCCTTGATCGATATGGGAGAGCAATTCCGCTGCCCGCGCACGCAAGGCGCGTTGCTTGTCGGTCGTCATTTTGTGCCAGCTCCGCACCGGCATCGCCATCCGTGGATTTTCGGCAAAACGTTCACCGTGGCGGGCGATGAAATCCCAATAGAGCGCGTTGAACGGGCAGGCGTTTGATCCTGTCGCCTGCTTCACATCATAGGCGCAGCCTCGGCAATAATTGCTCATCCGGTTGATATAAGCACCGGACGCCGCATAAGGTTTCGAGCCGACAATCCCGCCATCGGCATGCAGCGCCATGCCCCGCGTGTTCGGCATTTCCACCCACTCATAGGCATCCGCATAGACCGCCAAATACCATTCATCGACCTGATTGGGGTCAATGCCGGCGAGCAAGGCAAAATTACCAGTAATCATCAGCCGTTGAATATGATGGGCATAGGCATAATCGAGCGTTTGGCCGATGGCTGCTTTCATGCAGCGCATTGCGGTGTCGCCGGTCCAGTAAAATCCTGGCAAAATACGGTGGGCATTGAGCGCATTCAGCGTCGCGTAGCGCGGCATATGGAGCCAATAGATGCCGCGAATAAATTCCCGCCAGCCCAAAATTTGCCTGATGAACCCTTCAACCGCATTGAGCGGCGCGCGTCCGGCGTGATATTCCTGCTCGGCGCGTCGGCAAATCTCTAACGGATCGAGCAAGCCGAGATTGAGCGGTGCTGAGATCAGCGCATGAAACATGAAAGGCGCGTCTGCCGACATCATATCTTGCCAATCGCCAAAGGCGGGCAAGCGCGTTTGCAAAAAATCGGCGAAATGCCGTTCGGCCTCTGCCGCCGTCACCGGGTAGGCAAAATGCGTGAGTGCGCCGATATGGTTTGGAAATCGCTCAGTGACCATGTCTAACACAGCCTGGGTGATCGCATCAGGCGTGCTGCGGCGCGGTGGCGGCACAATGAGGTCGGAGGCAAAACCTCGGCGATTTTCCGAATCATAATTCCAGCGCCCGCCCAGCGGCGCATCACCCTCGATCAGGAGCCGATGTTTGCGCCGCATCTCCCGATAGAAAAATTCCATGCGTAATTGCGAACGCCCTTGCGCCCAGGCGGAAAATTCATCGATGCCGCAGAAAAACCGCGTATCGTTGCGAATTTCGCACGGCACGCCGCAGGCCGCGCCAAGCCCCTGCATCAAGGTCAATACCCGCATTTCCCCTGGCGCGGTCATGATCAATCGCTCAGGGCGCAAAGCGGCGCAGGCCCGGCGCATTTCGCCGGTCAAATCCCCGCAATTGTCGGGATCATCAAGCGTGACATAGCGAACCTTGATCCCGCGCGCGCGCAATTCGTCAGCAAAATGGCGCATCGCGGACAGCACCAAAGCGATTTTCTGCCGGTGATGCGGCGCGTAGGTGCATTCCGCCATCATTTCAGCGAGCATCACCACGTCCTGCGCCGGATCGAGCCCATCAAGGGCAGTGATCCGACGCGAGAGCTGATCGCCCAAGATCAGGCGTAAACACCCCATGCTCAGCTCAGGATCGGTTCGTAGGTGATATGGCCACTATGATCAAATGCGAGGCCTTGCCAGCGATTTTGCTGATCATAGTAAATGGTCAAATGCAGCGAGCCGGATAATTTATAGGCCTGCGCCCGCACCGTGCCGGTGGGCAGGGTGGGCAGTGCAAACCAGCCCAGATCGGTCACGGTCGGGTGATCGGTATGTCCGGTCTGCATGTTGATCATCGGGCCTTTGAGCAAGGCCTTGTTCCAATAGGTGAGCGGCAGCGCATCCGGCGGCGCCACATAGGGTTTGATCAAATTGCCGCTGATCGCAACGCCGTTGGCCCGGCGCGCCACCTGCACGCGATGCAGCGTGCCATTGGCATCGATCACGCTTTGCGCTGCGGCAAAAGCTCCCTGCGCCCAATGTTCGGTGATCGCTGCGCGATAATTGAACATTACCACATCGAGAAGTTTGACTTGCAGGGTGACGTGATTATCGATGCGCAGATGATCGCCGGTTTCAACGAATTGCAAAACTTGCTCGCCAATGCGCGTGCCGTTGCGAAACACCGCGAAAGCGAGGCGTTTGGATGCGGGCACCGGCAGCTTTGCGTTGGCGGTATCGGCGGCCAATGCCCGGCGGGTCAAGGCGGCGGTCAGGGCGGCCATCGGCACCATCGTCGCACTCGACGCGATAAATCGGCGGCGATCCATCATCAGCTTTTCTCCCGTTCAGTGTGAGCGTGATTCCAGACTACCCTTTGTTGCGCAGGCGCGCCCGCCCGCCATCAACGCCAATGACTTGACCGGTGATCCATCCGGCTTGCCCTGAGAGCAAGAATTCCGCAAGAGCGGCGGCGTCATCCGGCTCGCCGAGCCGGGCAATCGGGTGCTGGGCGGCAATCGCTTTGGCCATTGCCGGGTTGTCGGTCATCGGGGCGGCAATTTTGCTGCGGGTCAGGCTGGGCGCGATGCAATTCACCCGCACCGGCGCCAATTCCGCCGCCAACGCCACGCTCAGCCCCTCGACGCCGGCTTTCGCCGCGCCAATCACCGTATGATTGGGAAAGCCCGATTGCGCGGCCACCGAGGAAAACAGCACAACACTCCCCTCAGCCGCGCGCAACCCCGCCTCGGCGGCGGCCACGGCGCGGGCGGCGCCGATCACATTCAGGGCATAGGTTTCGGCAAAATCCGCTACGCTGGCGCGCTTCAGCGGCTTCATCACAATCGAGCCGACGCAATAGGCCAAGCCGGCGACGCGTGAGCCCGCCGCCGCAACGGCGGCTTGCAGGGCTGCATCATCGCGCACATCAGCCACCTGATGGCTGGCCCCGAGGCTGCTCGCGAGCGGCGCCAAGGCCGCCTGGTCGCGGGCAATCAAGTGCAAAGCCTGCCCCGCAGCCGCCAGCCGCCGTGCCAACGCGCCGCCGATCGCCCCGGTGGCACCAATAATAATCATCGGATCCTGCATGTCTCACTCCTTGACCGACGATAAATAGGGTGTACCCGCTAGATCGCGAGGGCCAGACCGGGCATACATCATTTTTGTCACTCGGATACCACCAACACGATGCACCAGCTCCTTTTGATGCGCCACGCCAAAGCCGAACGCGCCCGCCCCGATTTGCCCGATTTTGAGCGCGCCCTCGCGCCATCCGGCATGATCGCTGGCGCGAATATGCGACGCAAATTGCAATCTCTGGGTGTGGAGCCGGATGTGGTGCTGGTCTCATCGGCAAGGCGCACCCGTGAGACGCTGGAGGCGGTGCTGGCTTGGGACAATGGGGCGAATATCGACATCATGGATAGTCTCTATATGGCGCCGCTGGCCCGGTTGCTCGATATGCTGGCCGGCCTGCGCGAAACCGCCCGCAGCGTGTTGATCGTCGGGCATAATCCGGGCATCGGCGAATTGGCCTGGCATTTGGCCGCGCGCGGCCCGGAGAGCGAGGCGAAAACCAAGCTCAATGAGGGGTTTCCAACCATGCGGGTCTCGGAATTTCTGGTCCTGACCCCCTGGCACGCGATCAGCCCCGGCACCACGCGCCTGCAAAGGGTGATCGATCCGGTATAATACCGGTCAGCGCGTCCGCTGACCGGTATGCACGCAGGGTTGGTGTGGCGGCTGCGTGCCAAAATGAAAGCTAATACCATGTGTGGACGGCCCGCTGGGTTCAAGTACGTGAAGCGGAATCTGATGTTGGTTCGAATGCGGTCATGTGTCCGGCCTGTTGACGCGGTATTATGACCGCTGGCCCAGATGGGTTCCGCGAGCGACATCCAAACAGCCTGGCGGCATGCGATAGCGTGCCATTGGTATTAACGGATTTTGTCGCTCGTCGGTTCGACCGATTATCATCTTCTGCTGCTCCTTGAACCCCCGGCACCGGCGCGCGGTTCAGGCGGCGGTCGGCTGGCGCCGATACGCTTCGCCGCGCGCCATCATGGCCCAGATAATCCGGGCCATCTTGTTGGCCAGAGCTACTGCCGCGAGTTTGCGCGGCTTGCGCTCCAGCAATTGTAGCAGCCATGGCGAGGCTGATTTACTGCCTGGCTTGGCGAAACGGATGACGGACATCGCCCCCACCACCAACAATGTTCGCAACCGTTCATTGCCTGCCTTGCTGATCTTGCCCAGGCGCTGCTTGCCGCCGGTGGAATGCTCCCGCGGTGTCAGGCCCAGCCACGCCGCGAAATGGCGGCCAGAGGCGAAATTCTGCGGCTCCACCGTCAATGCCATAGTGGTGGCGATCATCGGTCCAACACCGGGGATTTCGGCCAGCAGCCGGCTAACGGGATGTGCCTTGTGCATCGCCAGCAGTTCGGCATCGAGGCCAGCAATCCGACTCTCCAGAGCCTCGATATGTGCGCCCATCTGCTCGAACATCGCGCGCGCTGTGGCCGGGATAGCCATATCACCGGCCAGGACAGCCAATAGCGGTGCAACCTTGGCGGTGCCCTTGGCGACCACGACGCCAAATTCCGTGGCGTGGCCGCGCAGCGCATTGATCGCCTGAGTGCGCTGGCCAACCAGCATCTCGCGGTGTTTCACGATGATACCCTTGGCCTGCTGGTCGGCGGTCTTCACGGCAACCGACCTCATGCTCGGCCGCACCGCCGCTTCGTTGATCGCCTCGGCATCCTTGTCGTCATTCTTGCCCCGCTTGAGAAAGGGTTTGACGTATTGTGGCGGGATCAGCCGGGACTGATGACCCATACCCTGCAGCATGCGTGCCCAATGGTGAGACCCGCCACACGCCTCCAAAACCACATCCGTTGCGGGCAGTTTCCTGAAAAAAGCTTCCACTTGGTCACGCTTGAGTTCCCGCCCGAGCACCGGTCGCTCCTGCTCATCCACACCATGGATCGTGAAAACATGTTTGGACGTATCAATCGCAATGCGCTTAAACTTCATTCGGGCGGCCCTTTCATTGGATTTGAACAACTCAACTTTGGCACATGATGCCGTTGGGCCGTCCACACCAACAATCAGCGGTTACGCTG